>NZ_JBEZHS010000002.1:0-446227 GCF_040650695.1 Amycolatopsis sp. NPDC048633 | reverse complement strand
CACAGGTCGCCCGCGGCCCCCCCCCGCCGGCCCCCCCCCACGACACCCGACACCCCAGGAGAACACCTTGCAGGCCAAGCCAACAGTCAGCGACGTGATGACCCACGAGGTGATCACCGTCGCGCCGGAACTGCCGTTCAAAGACCTCGTCCAGGTGATCGTCACCAACGGCGTCAGCGCCGTCCCGGTGCTGGCCCCGGACGGCTCGATGATCGGCGTGGTCACCGAAGCCGACTTGCTCTGCCGCCAAGCACACGAAGACGACGTACCCGGCGCCGGCTGCCCGCACTTCGCCGGCCACCTGACCAAAGAGGACTGGCGAAAGGCAGCCGGTCAGACCGCCGCCACGCTGATGTCCACGACATCCGACACCACCCCGCCGGAGGCCACTCTGCCGGCAGCCGCGCGGCTGCTCACGCAGAGCAAGGTGCGCCGGTTGTTCGTGCTGCAGCACGAGAAGCTGGTCGGAGTCGTCGCGCGACGTGACGTGCTCCGGACGTTCCTGCGCACCGACGACGACGTGCAGTCCGACGTCGACCACACCGTGTTCGACGAAGCCCTGCACGCCAACCGGAACAACGTACGCGCGAGCGTCGAGCACGGCGTGGTCCTGCTGACCGGCCGGCTCGAGTACGAAGCCGACGTGGCCACAGCGGAACGCATGACCCGTGCCGTTGCCGGCGTGGTGGACGTCCGCAACCGGTTGGACTTCGTCTGGACTGGTCGGCGCGCGCACAGCACCGCGACCTGAACACCTTTCGGAAGGAGTCGTGTCATGCGGTTGGGTGTCGCGGGTGCGCTGGTCGGTGGCGAGTACCGGAAGGGTGCCGTCGAGGTGGCCCGGGAAACCGGGCGCGTGAGCCAGATCGGGTCACGGCCACGGGAACCGGGTTGGCAGTTCGCGCCAAACGCGCCAGCGCAGCACTCACGCCGGCCGTCCACGTCCCGCTCGTGATCCTGACCATCGGCCTGCACCTCAGGAACCGTCACCGGCGGGCGAGCCGGACGACATCCGGCGGTTCGATCTCTGCCGAAGGACAGCTGGCTGCGTCACGACGGATCCAGTCAGCAGGCGCACAGCCGGCTCGAGGTCGATGACCGACTCTCGCCGCCCGGCGCGACCAGACGCTCAGCCGGCCGGTACATCCGGCCTGGCGCGGTGGGTCAGCACGTCGGCTACCGCGCGCCGGGCCGTCAGCCTCGTCGGGTAGCCGTAGCCGATGCGCAACAGCGTGTGCGGCTGGCCCACCCCGGTGAAGAGACGGTCCAGCGTTTCCCGGGTCCGCGGCGTCTCGAACGGCTGCGACAGGAACGACGCCGCGAGGCCCTCCGCCGTCGCGGTGAGCAGCACCCGCTGCATCGCCATCCCGGCACGGACCTCCGCGTACGGCCCCCGGTCCCGGGTGAGCACCGCCGCAAGGAGCGGCTGCTGCTCGTACTCGCGGGGTGGCAGATCCGCATCTTCGTGCGACGCGCGCAACGTGACCACGCCGTGGTGGTCCGGGGGCGGCCCGACCGCCGTCTTCGGCACCCCGTCGGGACTCTCCGGCGGGCGCCGGGTCCAGAAGGCCGTTTCCGTCTGGAACGCCAGGTCGTCCTCTTGCATCACCTCGGCCTGCCGGACCAGCGACGCCACCGTCGTGTACCGGCCAGACGCGTCGAGGTACTCGACCTGGCCGCCCTCCGCCAAGGCTGCCGACTTCAGCGCGGCACGCACGCCCGGTGGGACTTCCTTGTCCAGGAACGGGCGCCGGTTGGTGTGCCGGCGGAACACGGCCTCGGCGAGCCGGCGCTCGGCCTGGGTGGCTTTCTGGTTGCCGTCGAGGCGGATCACGGCCACCAGGTCGGGCTCGGCCTGCTCAGGCAGCGTCCGCACCACCACAGCGAGGTCATGGGACCGCAGGCTGATGACGAGGTTGAACGCGGCCGCGCCGCAAGCCAGGCGGGCTTCGCGCCGGTGGGGGTCGGCCACGGACAGGACGCGCTCCCGATCCAGCCAGACCTCGATCACGTCCCCTTCCGCGACGAATCGCCAGGGCTGGGTGTTGTGCGGAGACGGCGCGCGCACGGCCGCGGCGAAGGCCTGGTCGAACACGGTCGGAAGGGGTCGGCTCATCAGTAGCTCCGGGCTCAGGGGTAACGATCCCCTTCAGCATCACCGCGCGACCGGGGCCCGGACGACGGCCGGGCGTCACGAGCCGAGGTGACCAAAGGCCCTCGATCAGGGCAGCACGCACTCGCCATCGGCGGGTATGACCATGCATCAGCCCCGTTCGGCGTGCGGTGTCTTTCGCCGTCGTCGTCGCAGCGCTGCGTATCGGCCCGCTCGCGTACGCGAGTCGTCAGTGTCCTCGTGCAGGTCCCTCGAAGAACATCTCGCCGAGGGGCAGCCTCGGCGAGGGAGCCGCAGGGACCTCGGGGTAGCCGAAGCGGAAGATCGCCTGCGGCACTCCCGGCAGGACCAGTTCCGATACCAGCCGGGCGCGGAAGCCGGTCAGGTGCAGGGGCTGGGTGATCACCGACGCTACGAGGGCCTTCGCCGTCGCGGTCAGCCAGACGCGCTGCAGGGCCGTACCGGCGGCCAGGTGTTCGGCCCTGGTGTCGCCGTCAGTGCAGACGACCAGCAGGTTCTCCGCGGCCAGCCGGTCGGCGAGCACTGCGTCGTCGGGCACCGGAGTATCGGTGTGCACCAGCCCGGCGACCGGCAGGGCTTCAGCGCTCAGTGCGTCCTCGGGGACGCCGTCCCCGGTCGCCAGCGGGCCCGTGGTGTGGGCGGTCCACATCGCCAGCTCACGCTGGTAGCCGCGGTCTTCGCGGAGCACGCGGGTGGCGAAGCCGAGCAGCTGGGCGAACTTGTCCAGGTGCGCGGGCACGACCAGGTGCACGCCGGTCGCCTCCCCGGCGGAGACCAGCGACGTGTGGACGGCCGGCGGCACCCGGCTGTGGTCGAACTCGTGCCGATGACTACGGCGGCGGCCGATGGCGTGGTACAGATCGAAGTCCCGGGCCGAGACCGCACGCGGGCGGCCGATTGTCACCGTGGCCACGGCGTCTTCGTCGTTCCGGAACTCGACGTGGCAGTCCCGCCCGAGCACGCGTACGGCGAGTTCAAGGTTGATCAGCTCGGCACCGCAGGACAGCATCCGGTCCCGGCCGAACGGGTCCTGCCGGCGCAGCGAGACGCTGCGACGTTCCAGCAGATCCACCTCGGTACCGCGGACGAGCAGCTGCCACGGCTGGCTGTTGTGCACCGAGGGCGCACGGCTCACGGCGCGGGCGAGCGTGCCGATCTGCTCGGAGGTCAGTGCTGCCGGTGCTCCAGCGGTCATCGCGATCCCTCCGGTACGCGGAGCCGGACGCTCCGGCTGAGTCATCGTGGGCCCTCGCCGGGCGCCGGGGATGGAGCACAAAGTCCCCGGCTGCGGCGGAATTCGGCCTCGGCAGGCGTCCCCGGGACGCCTGCGGTGACGAGGCCGTGAGATGGGCACTCGAAGCCGGCGCGCACGCCGGAGACATCATCCGGGCATTCCTCGTCCGGCGCGGCTTCGGTCGTCATGTCCGCGGCGAGTTTGTCCAACATGGACGGTCGGGCGCCGGAGAACCGGAAGTAGGTGTCCTGCTGGGTGAGCCGGGTGTGCAGGCCGAGCACCTCGGCGGTGTCGGCCGGTGCAACGGGCGTACGAGCACCACGTCGCCGTCCGCGAGCAGGGCCCTGGAGCCCACGTCCACGCTCATGCTGTCTCTCCTCGGGCACCGGGGGCGACCGGCCAACGGGCCGTCTTCCGTCGCCTGTCAAGGAGACCTCGGACAGGGGCGCCGCGACGCGGCCGGACTACCCGAACTCCGAGGACCTTCGTCACCGAAGTGCGCCGCTCACCCGTCGGTGAGGCAGCTGGGCGGTCAGCCGAGCGGCGCCGACCACTCGAGCTTCGCGCCACCCTCGGGCCCAGGTTCGCGGGCGAACTGCCCGCCCGCGGCTTCCGCGCGGTCACGCAGGTTACCGAGACCGCTCGGCGAGACGTCGGCGGGGATCCCCTTGCCGTCGTCGATCACCACGATCCGCAGCACGTTGTCCTTCACCCCGACCGACACCGACAACGTCGAGGCCTCCGCGTGCCGGACGGCGTTGCTGACCGCCTCGCGCACCACCGCTTCGACGTGCTCGGCCAGCTGCGCGGGCACCGTGTCGAGCGTGCCGGACATGCTGACCGTCGGGTGCACCGGCGCGTCGTCGGTGAGCTCGGCGATCGCGTCGTGCAGCCGGTGCCGCAGCCTCATCCCGGTCTCCCCCGCCGCGCCGCCGTGCAGGTCGAAGATGGCGGTGCGGATCTCCTGCACGATCTCGTGCATCTGCTCGATGCTGTCCCCGAGCCGCTTCTGCAGCTCCGGCGACTTCGTCCGCCGCTGAGTGCTCTGCATCGACAGGCCCACCGCGAACAGGCGCTGGATCACGTGGTCGTGCAGGTCACGGGCGATCCGGTCGCGGTCGCCGAGCACGTCCAGCTCGCGGGCGGCCCGCTGTTGCGCCGCGAGTTGCAGCGCCAGCGCGGCTTGGTCGGCGAAGGAGGCGACGACCGACAGTTGAGTGGCACCGAACGACGGCGCACCGGTCTCCCGGACCGTGATGAGCACGCCGCTCGTGCGGTCGCCGGCTCGCAGCGGAACGACCAGTGCCGGCCCGAAGCGGTATTCGCCGAGTGCGAGTTCAGGGACGCTGCGCGGCGTCCGGTCCCGGTACACCGCGCCGGGCAGGCTGCCTTCGAGGTCGATGTGCAGGCCCGACAGCTCGGCCGCCCGGGACCCGGCACAGACGGTGACGGTGAGGTCGTCGACGTCGTTGCCCCAGTCTTCGTCGACGTCGAGCCGGCCGAAGTTCGGCAGGGCGAGCATCGTGACGTCGGAGCCGGTCAGCTCCAGGGCGCGGGTCGCGATGGTGTCAAGCGCTTCGGCCGGGTCGGTGCCGCCCAGCAGCTCGGTCGTCACCTCGCTGGTCGCGGCCAGCCACTGCTGCCGCACCCGTGCCTGTTCGTAGAGGTGTGCGTTCTCGATCGCGATGCCGGCCGCGGCGGCCAGTGCCTGCACGACGACCTCGTCGTCGTCGGTGAACGGCTCGCCGTTCTTCTTCTCGGTCAGGTACAACCGGCCGAACACCTCGTCACGCACCCGCACCGGCACGCCGAGGAACGAGTGCATCGGCGGGTGGTGTGCCGGGAAGCCGGCCGACGCCGGATGGGCCGAGATCTCCTCGAGCCGCAACGGTTTCGCTTCTTCGATGACCACGCCGAGGACACCGTGCCCCTCGGGCAGGTGGCCGATCAGCTGGCGGGCCTCGTCGTCGATCCCGAGGTAGATGAACTGGGACAGTGAGCCGTCCTCGGCGAGCACGCCCAGCGCACCGTACTTCGCCTCGCCGAGCTCGATCGCGGCCTGCACGATGCGCCGCAGCGTGGCGTCCAGCTCCAGCCCGGACGCGACGGCCAGCACCGCGTCCAGCAGGCCGTCCATCTTGTCGCGGGTGCCGATCAGCAGCTCGATCCGGTCCTGCAGGTCGCGCAGGACCTCGCGCAGCCGCAGCCCGGACAGCGTCCCGGCCGTCCGCCGGGACCCGTAGTCGGGCTGCTGTCCGGATTCGTTCACCGACACCGTGCCCACGACCTTCACCTTGTCCACTCCAGCCTCACCGCTGGTGACTTTCTCCCCTTTCCACCGTCCGGTGGCACGAGAGACCGTCACTGGAAGCTGTCCGGAACCACAGTGTGCCGCCCGACGGCACCGAGAGGGAACCATGACACCACCCATCACCTCGATCGGCCTGCTGGATCCCGATCAGGTGAAGTCCGTGCTCGGGGCGGCGGTGCTCGCACCGTCGACGCGCAACACGCAGCCCTGGCGGTTCCGCTGCACGGCCGCGGGGATCGAGCTGCACGCCGATCCGGACCGCGCGTTGCCGGTGGCTGACGCCGACCGGCGGGAACTGCTGCTCTCCTGCGGGGCCGCGTTGTTCAACCTGCGCACCGCGATCCACGTGCTGGGCGCGCACCCGGCCACGACGCTGCTGCCTCGCCGCGACAACCCGACGCTGCTCGCGGTGGTCCGGCCGTTCGCGGCCCGCAAGCCCGACCGGCGGCTCGTCCGGCTGGCTGACGCGATCCCGCGGCGCCACACGAACCGCACCCCGTTCGAGGCGGCCGTGATCCCGGACACGGTCGTCGCCGAACTGCGCCACGCCGCCGAGGCCGAGCAGGCTTGGCTGCCCCGGCTGGACGCGAACCAGCTGGACCGGTCGCGCGACCTGGTACACGAGAGCCACCACTCTCAGATGACCGATCCCGCGTTCCTGGCCGAGTGGCGGCACTGGACCGCTCGCCCCCGGGACAGCCGCGACGGCGTCCCCGACTACGCCGCCGGCGCGATGCCTTCGGAAGACTGGATCCTGGGCGCCTTCGGCTCGCCACGGCGGAGCCTGGTCGACGACTCCGATCCACTGGTCGTGATCGTCGGCTCCTTCGACGACAAGCAGGCCGACCGGCTCCGGGCCGGTCAGGCGATGCAACGGGTTCTGCTGACGGCCGCCGCCGCCGGGTTCGACGCGTCGTTCGTCTCGCCGCCGGTCGAGGTTCCCGAGGTACGGGCGGAGCTGCGCACCCTGCTGGGCGGCGGGCTGTGGCCGCAGGTCGTGCTGCGCTTCGGCCGCGCGACACCGGTGCCGTGGACGCCGCGCCGTTCGCTGGACGACGTCCTGCTGGAGCCGAGCCGGCTCAGCGCCTAGTTCCGTGCTGGCGCAGCTCGGTGGCGAGGACAGCCGCCTGGGTGCGCCGCTCCATGCCCAACTTGGTCAGCAGCCGCGAGACGTAGTTCTTGACCGTCTTCTCGGCCAGGAACATCCGCTCGGAGATCTGCCGGTTGGTCAGGCCCTCACCGATCAGCTCCAGCAGCTTGCGTTCCTGGTCGGAGAGGTCGGACAACGGCCCTTTCTTCGTCTGGCTCTCGCGCAGCTTGGCCATCAACGCGGCCGTCGCGTGCGCGTCGAGCAGGGACTTGCCCGCACCGACGTCCCGGACGGCCGACACCAGGTCCATGCCCTTGATGTCCTTGATGACGAACCCGCTGGCGCCGGCCATCACCGCGTCGAGCATCGCCTGCTCGTCGGTGTAGGAGGTGAGCATCAGGCACTTCAGCTCCGGCAGCTTGGAACGCAGCTCGCGAGCCAACTCGATGCCGTTGCCGTCGGGCAGCCGGACGTCCAGCACCGCGACGTCGGGGTTGAGTGCCGGGATCCGTGCCAGGGCCTGCGAAACGCTGCCGGCCTGGCCGATCACGGTCAGCTCCTCGTCCTCGTCCAGCAGGTCGGCAACGCCGCGGCGGACGACCTCGTGGTCGTCGACGAGAAAGACGCGGAGCATCTCCGACCTCCTGTGCTGGGAAGACCTGCCGGGAATCAGCGTACGACCCCCAGGCCCCACTCGGAGATGACCAAAGTCCTCTGCCGAGCGCCGAACGTCCCGTTCACGCCTCGCGAGGATCGGTGATCGACCACCCGGAGGTACGGTCTCGGCCGGATCGCGTGGTGCCGACGACGAAAAGTGGCGGCATCTGGCGGCAACGGCCATCGAGGTGCCGGCAAAGACGACCAGGCCGACGACGAGCACGGTCCGGTGTCCGAAGCCATCGCCCAGCGCGCCGGCGGCGAATATCAGGGTGGTGAAGACGAGGGTGTAGGCCCGGTGCAGCTCGGCCGGACCGGCGCCCAGTCCCGTATCCGATCGGCGAGGGTTTCCAGGGTGATGCCGAGGACGTGTTGTCCAGCCAAATCAGCAGCGAACAAACCATGAGAACGGCAAGAATCACCGCTGCCTGAATTTGGGCAGCATTGGAAGCGTGGTAATGTGCACCTTCGAATATTCGGTTCGATTTGCCCGCCGAACGATTATGTGCCGCACCGCCTCTCCACTGTCCGCGTGGCCGACCACATCCTGGTCCTCCACCACGGACGGCTCGCCGCCGCCGGCACCCATGACGAACTGCACCGCACCAGCTCGGTCTACCGCAACCTCGTCGCCGGGCACCTCCACAGTTGATGTGCGGGCCGAACCCGAGAACCGACATGGGGGGCGGGATACAATCGCCAGGCTGTACCGGGCCGAGGGGCCTCGGAGGGGAGTCGGCAATGTCGTACAACTACTACGTCTACGTCAGCGACAGCAAGGTCAACATGCTGTTGCCGCAGATCGATCCGCGGGCCGGGGCGAAACGCAAGGTCGAGCTGGGCGTGGACCTCAAGGTGCTGTCGGCCAAGCGCACCGGCGAGTCCCCGGCCGACAACCGGTACAGCCGGCTGCTGACCGTGGTCGAGTACCTGCGCGACCACGGCGACCTCGGCTCGGTGGACGAGCCCGGGCAGTTCTTCTGGGGGCTGCTGCCGATGCACTGGGGCGCGTTCCCCGGTGATCCCACCGCCTCGCTGGTGTTCTTCGGCGGGCGCAGCGACGACACCATCGTCGGACTGGGTGGCTCGATCCGGCACGTGTGCGACTCCGTCCCGGATGCCGCCGCGCACGGGGTCGGTCGCTCCATGATGGCGTCGATGCTCGACGGCCTCGGCGTCACCTCGGATCTGGAGGACGAGTACGTCGCCGACGCGATCGACAGCGACCTCGACCGGGCCGACCGCGCCGCGCTCGCGCGGGTCCAAGGGGCCGTGGGGAGCCTGCGGTGGCCGACGCAGAACGTGGAGTTCGTCGCGAAGCGCCTGCTGCACGGCGACAGCCCGGACGGCTCGGCCAAGTCGGTGCTGCTGGGGACACCGCTCTACGTGGCCACCGTCGACTGACGCCGATGGAGGTCTGGCGCCGCGGTGACGTAATCCTCGACCTGTACAAGGTCCTGGACGTCGTGCGCACCGGCGGCCGGGGGCTCGTGCACCAGGTGCGACACCTCGGCTGGGACATCGACCTGGCGGTGAAGACGCCGCGGCGGGCCCTGCTCCGCTCGCCGGAGGCCGTCCGGGACTTCGAACGGGAAGCCGAGGTGTGGGTCGGGCTCGGGCTGCACCCGCACATCGCGAACTGCGTCTACGTCCGCACCCTCGAGGGAGTACCGCGGGTCTTCGCGGAGTGGGTCGACGGTGGCAGCCTGGCCGAGGCCGTCCGGAGCCGGAGTCTCTACGGGAGCGGTCTCGGGACGCTGCTGGACGTCGCCATCCAGTCCGCGTGGGGGCTCGACCACGCGCATGAGAACGGGGTCGTGCACCGGGACGTCAAGCCCGCCAACGTGATGCTCGCGCGGGACGGCACGGTGAAGGTCACCGACTTCGGCATGGCCACCGCGGGCGCCGATCCGCTTGACGAGCGTGGTGGCCTGACGCCCCAATACTGCTCGCCCGAACAGGCGCGCTCGCCGGGCGGGCTCACGACGGCCACGGACGTCTGGTCCTGGGCGGTCACCGTCCTCGAGATGTTCCTCGGCGAGCGACCGCACGAGAGCGGGCCCGCACCCGGTGGTGTCCTCGAAAGCTTCGCCCGCTCCGGGGGCGCCGGCGCGGCCCTGCCGATGCCTGGTGAGGTGGCCGACCTGCTGCGCGAGTGCTTCGCCGAGGACGCGGCCGCGCGTCCCGGCCGGTTCGGGCCGCTCGTGGAGCGCCTGATCCGGGTGCACGAGCGGGAAGTCGGGCCGTACTCCCGGAGCGTGCCGTCGGCGGCCACGCTGCTCGCCGACGGCCTGTCCAACCACGCGCTGTCCCTGCTGGACCTCGGCCGCCCGGACAGCGCCGAGGAGCTGTGGACCCGGGCGTTGCGGGCCGATCCGCACCACCCGCACGCCCGCTACAACCGAGGGCTGCACCGGTGGCGGACCGGGGTGCGCAGCGACGCCGAGCTGGTCGACGAGCTGGAGTCCCTGCGGTTCGGCGAGCCGGGTGACCGTGTGGGGGAGCATCTGCTCGCGCTGGTGCACCGTGAACGCGGTCACCCGGTCGCGGCAGCCGCGTTGCTGCGCGACGCCGTCGCACGGGCGCCCGGGGATCGGCAAGTCGCCGACGAGCTCGAGTCGGTCGAATACGCGCCGGCGCCCGAGCAGTCGATCCTGCCAGGGGAGCACGAAGACTGGGTCTCCGCCCTGGCACTGACCCCGGACGGCCAGGTCGCCGTTTCGGCCGACCGCTCCGGCGGGGTGCGGATCTGGGACCTCGCGGCGCGGGAGTGCCGTCAGGAGCTGCACCTCGACGGCTACCGCGCGTCGGCGCTGGCGGTGCGTGACGACGGCCGGCTCGTGGTCGTCGGCGGGGGCGTCGGACGGGCGATCGTGGTCGACCTCGAAGCCGGCACCAGGCTCGAGCTGCCCGGCCACCCCAGCTGGGTCGGCCTGGTCGCGCTGACCGCGGACCAGCGGCACGCGGTCACCAGCGGCTTCGAAGGGGAAACCGTCACCTGGGACCTCGAGACCGGCGAACCCGTGGCCGCCCGGCAGTTCGACCACAAGGCGGACGTCCTGGGCGCGCACGGCACCCTGTGTTCTGTCGTCGACTACCAGCGCCACACCTGCTCGGTGTACGACGTCCGCACCGGGGAACTGGTGCACCGATTCGACCGGAAGCGGATGGAGACGCGGTTCAGCGGCGACGGCGGCCTCGCCGTGACCGGCCTCGGTAGCACCGACGTTCGCCTGATCGCACTGCCTTCCGGCGAACCCTTGCGGGACCTCAAGACCGGCTTCGGCCGGCTCGCCGTCAACCTGGACGGCACCGTCGGGTTCTCCAGCGGCGGCCGCGTCGAGCCGTCGCGGGTGTGGGACCTGGACACCGGCCGGTGCCGGCTGTCCCTGGACTCCGCGCCCGACACCAAGGACGTCGTGCTGAGCGCGGCCGGACGGGTCGCCGTGACCGCCGAAGGGAAGTCCGTGCGGGTGTGGCACCTGCCGCCCGCCGGACCGCCGGCCCCGTGGAGCTACGTCCGTCCGCACGATGCCCCGGTCGTCGCCGCCACGGCCGCCCGGGCCGCCGAGCTGGTTGCGGAAGCGGCCGAGCTGGCGGGCGCCGGGCGGCTCGACGACGCGGCCGGCCGGATCCGCGCCGCTCGGGCGCTGCCCGGGTACCGGCGGCACGCGGAGCCGGTGCGCCTCTGGCGGCGGCTCGGCGCCCTCGGCCGCCGGACCGAGCTGGCCGACGCTTGGGCGGCGGGCCGGATCGACCCCGCGGGGCGCGCGTCGTGGGCGCTGGAGTTCAGCGGCCACAGCCCCACCGCGCTCGCCCGCAACGGGAACGCTTCCGAGGCGTGGGTCTTCGACGTCGAGACCGGCGAGCTGCTGCACACGCTCAGCCTGCACACCGGGCACCTCAGCGCCGCTGCGATGACCGCCGACGGCCGGCTCGCGGTGTCCGGCGGCGAGGACGGCCGGGTCGTCGCCTGGCGTCCGCGCGACGGGCGGATCGTCCAGCTGTTCACCGACCCCCGCGACCGTGTCTACTACGTCGCGATCAGCGAGGACGGCCGGACCGCGCTGTCGGGAACCGCCGACGGGGTGGTCGCGGCCTGGGACGTCAGCAGCGGCCGGGCCATCGGGCGGTGGGAGGCGCACTCGCAGGCGATGCAGGACATCGCCGTGAGCGCCGACCACCGCTACGGGCTCTCGCTCGGCCAGGACGTCAGCGTGAAGATCTGGGACCTGAACGCGGGCGAGCTCCGGTGGGTGCTGCGCGGGCACGACGAGTGGATCGGCACGGCCCGGTTCAGCGACGACGCCCGGTTCGTCGTCACCGGCGGCGCCGACGCCGCGGTGCGCGTCTGGCGGATGGCAGACGGGCAGTGCGAGGTGGTGCTCACCGGGCACACGGACGCGGTGACCGACGTCGTCATGAGCCCGGACGGGCGCCACGTGCTGTCCGGTTCGGTGGACGGCACCATCCGGCTCTGGGACGTCGCGGCCGCGAGCTGCGTCCACGTCCTGACCGGCCACGCCGCCGTCGTGTGGCAGCTGGCCGTCACCCCGGATTTCCGGCTCGCGGCCTCGGGCGGGGAGGACCGGAAGGCCCGGCTGTGGGACCTCACGACCGGCCGGCAGCTGCGCGCGTTCACCGGCTTCTCGGACGTGGTCACCAACGTCGCGTTGGCCCCCGACGGCGCCCTGCTCCTGGCCGGCGACGAAAGCGGACGCCTGCTGACCTGGGCTCTGGACTGGGAGTACGATTTCGGCTCGGCGACCGGCGTCCTGGGACCGGAAGCCGAGCCCGCGTTCGACGAGCTGCGGGCCGAGGTCGCCGTCCCACTGCCGACCCGCGAAGACAGCCGTCCGGCGCTCGTCGAGGCGTTCGCCCGTCTCGGCGAGCGGGAGCGGAACGCCGTGACCCGCACCCTGGAGCTCGCCGCTGAGCTGGGCAAGATCCTCGCGCGGGACGACACCGGATATCAGCTGTACATGCACGCCGTCATCGAGGACGCGGCGACTCGGGAGCCGACGCGTGTGCCGAGCCTCGCCGAACAGCTGGTGCTGGTGCTGCGGCCCGCCGCGGAGCTGAACCGCGGTGAGACGTTCTGGGCCGACCACTTGGCGCGTCAGCTCCAGGACGACCTCGGGACGCTCACCCGGTGCGCCCCGATTCTGCGCCGCGAAGGCGACCTAGCCTCGGCCGAACAGACTTGGCGGCTCGTCGTCGACATCCGCTCCCACCTGTGGGACGCCGGGCACCTCGAAACCCAGGCCGCGATGCTCGGCTGGGCCGCGGTCCTCACCGACCTGCACCGCGAGCCGGAGGCACTGGCGCTGATCCGGGCCGTGACCGCGGACCGCATCCAGGACCTGGGGCCGGACCACCCGGCCACGCTGGAGGCGACCGCGGTGCTCGCGCCGCTGCGCTCGGTATGCGGCGAGCACGCGGAAGCGGACCGGACGTACGGCGACCTGCTGCCCCGGCTCACCCGGCACTTCGGCCGGGACGACGGGCGGACGCTCGAGGCCCGGGTGGGGCTCGCCCACGTGCACCGCCTGCTTGGACGGCCGGACGAGGCCGAGCCGGTGCTGCGCGAGGTGCTGAGGAAACGGCGGCTGCGCCTCGGCGCCGAGCACCCCGAAACGCTGGCCGTCCAGGCCGAGCTGGATACCTTGGGGGGACGGGCGGAGGAGACTAACCCGACAAAGCGGGGATGGTGGAGGCGGCGATGATCCCAGGGGCGTTCGGCACCGAGGTACTGGTCACCGGCAAGGCGTTCATGGCGGAGATCGGGGCGTTCTTCCCGGTGCGCATGACCGTGCGGGGCAACGCGTTCGAGGCCGTGTTCATGATGCGCGCCAGTGCGCTCGGGCACCGGACGACCGGGCCGTACACGCCCGACCGGCCACCAGTCGACGCGATGAACTGGGCCCAGCTGCGTACGGGCATCGCCATGGCCGGGCACTTCCCGCGCTTCCGGGTCGACGCGAGCGGGTTGTGGCCGCGGATCGACGTCGAGCTGCTCGGGGCCGATGTGCGGGGCTTCATCGTGATGCCGGAGGAAGTGACCGCGGAGGCGGTGAACGCGCCCTACCTCGGCGGGTGGCAGGAGCAGATCTCGTCCTCGGTGCGGATCGCGCTGGAGTGGCTCGCCGGCTGGGTCGCGAGCTGCCACCGCCAGGCCGGCGGCGCGGAGCCGTCGATCGACCTGGACCTGGTCTACCGCCCGGACGAGGACTACGAAACCAGGCTCGCCGGCATCGACGAGCGGGTGCGCGAGCTCATCCCGCCGGTGCGGACGGTGCTGGAGCTGCGCTGGCGGACGGCGACCCGGGCCCAGCGCAAGGCGTTCACGAAGTACCTGAAGGGCGCCCGGACGATCGGGTCGCGCTCCGACCGGCGGTTGAGCCACCGCATCGGCGACGTGACGCTGGAAGTGGTGCTCTGACGGCGCGGGGACGCGCGGGACCCGACAGGCAAGTTCGTTCCTTTCCCGGGTGGTCAGGCAGGCGATGTGACGAGCGCTGCCATCTGCTTCTCCACGCCCTTGGGCGAGGACCGCAACTGTTCGCCGAACGCCACCGCGAACGGGTCCGGGAAGATGTCCTCCTCGCCGGCCTCAACCCCGTCGGGGATCGCGTTGGCGACGGCCACGGCGGGTGGCTTGGGGAACTCGCCCACCGCCGTCGTAACGGCTGTCGCCGGAATGCACCGGCTGCACTGCTGGAGGCCATCGCAGCCCTCCGATCGCCGGCTGCACAGTCTCAAACCGGGTACCTCGCGACCTGAAGCGTCGGGACGGCGTGTGCGCTACCGACCTGCACCTCAAGTGACTTCGCCGGCAGCCTTCTTCTCGAAGTCTCCCCGGCCACTCGATGACACAAGCTCATCCGCAGGCGTCCCGGCGACGGTGCGACGGCCCACCACCAACCCCACCACGGCCAGCGCCAGCCCGACCGCGCTCACGACCACCCCCGCCCACGCCGTCGCGCGGTAGCCCAGGCCCGCCGCGATGACCACGCTGCCCAGCGCCGCGCCGAGGCTGTTGGCCGTGTTGAACGCCGACTGGTTCAGCGCCGCGCCCATCAGCTGGGCGCCCGGCGCCACCGCGATCAACCGCGCCTGCAACACCGGGCCCAGGAACAGGATCGTGCCGCCGATCAGGAACGCCCCGGTGAACAGGCCGAACGCCGAACCCACCATCAGTCCGAAGTAGACGTTCGCGGCGATCACCGCCGCGAAGCCCACCACCATCGCACGCCGCAGGTTCCGGTCGGCCTGCCAGCCGCCCAGGATGTTCCCGACCGTCATGCCGAGACCCACCGCGACCAGGGCCCACGGGACCGCGCCCGGCGACAGCCCGGTGACCGACGTCGTGATCGGCGCGAGGTAGCTGTCGACGGCGAAGAACCCGGCGATCCCGATCGACGCCGTCACCGCGACCAGCCACACCTGCGGGCTGCGCAGCGCGCGCAGCTCGTCGGCCGGTGACCCGCCCGCCGCCGGCGCGTCCGGCACCGTGGCCGCCACCGCCACCAGCGCGAGCAGGAAGACCCCGGCGATGACCAGGTACGCCGTCCGCCAGCCCGCGGCCTGCCCCAGCCGGGTGATCACCGGGACACCGGCCACATTGGCCACGGTCAGCCCGCTCAGCACCACGGCGAAACCGCGTCCCTCGCTGCCGGGCCCCATCAGCGTCGCCGCCAGCAGCCCGGCGGCCCCGAAGTACGCCCCGTGCGGCAGGCCCGCGGCGAACCGGGCCACCAGCACCAGGCCGAAGCTCGACGCCACCGCGGAGGCGACGGTGCCGAGCACGAACAGCACCAGCAGCGCGAGCACCAGCCGTTTGCGCCGCATCCGCGCGGTGACCGTCGCGAGCACGGGCGCGCCGACGACCACGCCGAGTGCGTACGCGGTGATCATCCACCCGGCCCGCGCGACCGAGTCGGGTTCGGCGTTGCCGAGCACGCTGCGCGCGATGTCCGGCAGCAGCCCGGCCGGCACGAACTCGGTCAGCCCGATCGCGACCGAGCCGAGGGCCAGGGCGAGCAGGGCCGCCCAGCGGCGCCGACGGGTGAGGTCGTCCATTCCGGCGACTTTAGCAACGCTGTTGCGTTAATACCAGAGCCCGGCGGTAAGGTGGCGCGGTGCACCTGGCTTTCCTGCGGGACTACCACGAAGCGCTGGTGATCGCGCTGGCCCGGACCGTGCCCACGCTCGAGCGCGGCACCGTCGCCGAGGTCACCGGGCTGACCCCGCAGGCCGTGTCGAAGGTGCTGGCTCGGCTGGTCGAGGAAGGGTTGCTCGAACCGGCCGGCGTGCGGCGACCGCCGCGGGGCAAACCGGCCGCGGTCTACCGCCTCGTCCCCGGCAGCCGCCGGGCGATCGGCGCGCACGTCACCCGCCGCGAGCTGCGACTGGTCCTCGTCGACCTGGCCGGCACCGTCCTCGCTTCGATCGCGACGCCCCTGCCTGCCGATTTCACGCCGGACGAACTGCTGGACGAGCTGGCGTCCGGCGTCACGACGATGATCGCCGAGCGCCAGCTGGCCACACCGGAGCTCGCCGGCGTCGGCATCGGCATGATCGGGCCGCTCGACCAGTCGACCGGCACCGTCCGCGGCGCGCACCGGCTGCGGCACTGGCAGGACGTCCCGCTGGCCGAGCTCGCCGAGCAGCGCCTGGGCCTGCCCGTGGTCGTCGACAAGGACGTCACCGCCGGCGTCACGGCCGAAGCCTGGCGCCGCGGAAACACTTTCCGCGACGCGGCCCTGGTCGTGGTCGACGCCGGGGTCGGCGCCGGGCTGTGGCTGGGCGGCGCCGCCCACCGCGGAGCGCACACCAACGCCAGCGAGTTCGGGCATGCCGTCGTCCAGCTGGACGGGCCACGCTGCGCGTGCGGCCGGCGCGGCTGCCTGGAAGCCGTGCACGAGCAAGCCCCCGACCCGGCCACGGCCGCGGCGGTGCTCGCGACCGGAGTGGTCAACCTCCTCCAGACCCTCGACCTCGGCCACATCGTCCTCGGCGGCGCGGACCTGCTCCCCCACGGCGACCTCTACCGGGAAGCCGTCGAAGACGCCGTGCGCACGCAGCTGCCGGGCGCCGGCTGGCTCACGGTGAACGTCTCGCTGACGTCACTGGGCACTGACGTCGTGGCCGCGGGCGCGGCCATGCAGGTGCTCAACGCCCGTTACGGCCTCCCCGACCCGACCCGGCCACGCGAGCCCGCCGCGGCCAGTCGTTGACGGCCCCGCTCTTCCCACCGGCCGGGAAGCGGCTCCTGCTCTCCTACTTCCCCCGCGCGGCGAGAACTACTACGACGGCGGCCGGAAGGGACCTCGATGTCGGCAACACCGAGCTGCTTGCTTTGCCACTGGACGCTGACCAGCTCGGCGACTTCATCACAACCCGCTCGGCTATCTGACGTTCAAGCCTGACCCTCGCGCTGCTGCGGCCACCGCGGCCCTGCGCACCGCCTTCGCCTGAACCCATCTGACCGACCTCACCTACCCGGACGCCCGCCACGAGATCACCACCGTCAGGCTCGACTGGCTCCGCACCCACCACCTCACCACCACCCGATTCCGGGCCCGTCCCGCTCGTGCGGGACTACGCCGGGTTCTCCGCGACGGCGAGGTAGTCCGTGTAGATCTGCGGCGAGCCCGAGAACGAGGCCAGCTGCTTCCACTCCTCGTACATCTGCTTGGTGTCGCGGTGGGCGGACGCGAACTCCGCGGCCTCGCCGGTGGCGATGTCGGGCTCCGGGTAGAAGACGTCCAGCGCGTCCAGGCTCGCGATCTCCATCATCATCACGTACTGGTCGAGGCGGTTGCCCCGCTCACCCTTGAGCACGTGGAACCGCCAGTCCGGGTAGTCGTCGATCCGGTGGTGGTTCTGGGCGATGAAGCGGTCGAACACCTCCTCGGTCACACCGGCGCGCAACGCCAGGTTGTGGATCCCGACGACCCGGGCGACGGGCTCCTCCCCCGGGCGGTCGCGGTAGCGGGGGCCGGGCGTGACCGTGCTCCGCGGATTGTCGGCCAGCAGCCGGTAGTCGGTGAACAACGTCGGCAGCTCACCGAAAGTGCCCAGCCGTCGCCACCGCGCCAGCACCGCCTCCGCCTCCGGGTGCTGCGCCCAGAACAGCCGGGCCGGCTCGGTCTGCTCACCCCGGGCCGTGACGTAGCGGTCGCGCTGCTCGGCGCTCTCGATCTCGTACAACATCAGGTACTGCCCGGCCCGCTCTCCGCGCAACCCGCGCAGCAGAGTCCACCGCCACCCCGGGTACACGGGCAGGTGAACGCCTTCACCACGCACGAAGGTCTCGAACTCTTCCGGCGTGACACCAGCCTCCGTGTCGATGGCGATGTACTGGAAGGTGAACACCGACGAGCGTCCCATTGCGCGTCCAATCCTCGGGCCGGGAAAGGGATCGCGCGTCCGACAAGCACGACTCCCCGCACCACATCCTGCCCGCTCCGGAGACACGGGGCCCGCGAGCCCTCCCCGCCGGACGCGATCCGACGGGTCCCACCGGCGGTGCTGCTGCCGGGAGTGAGCACGCGGACGAAGGTGTCCAGCAACTTGCGTTGCCCGGACACCTCGGCCAGCCCGCACTCGATCACCTGCATGAGGTTGCGGTACGAGGGCAACTCCTCGATCACCGGCGCAGTGATGACGAGGTCGGCGCCGCCCGGCGCGGGGCCGGGCCCGGCGTCGAGCTTGCCGTCGGTGACCAGGGCGTGCAGCACCAAGTCGGCGGAGTGGATCTCCCAGGACGCGGTGAGCCCTGCCGCCGCGTCCTCGTCGAACGACGCCCGTAGGACCATGGTCACCGACTCCGGGGTGACGGTCTCCCCGAGGCGGGGGTCCCCCAGGAACGCGGATCCCCAGCGGCCGAGGGTGGTGAGGATTGCCGGTTCGAGCTCGTGGCCGGCCGCGGTGAGGGTGTAGACGACGCCCGCTGGGGCGCCGGCGCGACCTGGCGTTCGACGACGCCGCCCTGCTCGAGCTCCTTGAGCCGGGTGGACAGCACGTTGGTGGGGATGCCGGGCAGGCCGTCGAGCAGGTCGGTATAGCGGCGCGGGCGCACGGACAGGTCGCGCACGATCAGCAGCGCCCAGCGCTCGCCCACCAGCTCCAAGGCCGGCTGGGACGTGATCGTGCTGCTCATCACCAGCGCCAGCCCCTGCGGACGGCCCGGGTATGCGAGGACCCAGCAGATCGCGGCGATCGGCACGACGATGGCGATGATCAGCACGGCGACGCCGGTCCAGCCCACAAAAGCGGCTCCCGCGAGCGCGAACCAGATCCGTCAGGTCATACTCACGACGACACCGGTCTGACCCGCCGGCACTTCGCCGTGCAACGGGATCACCGACCCGGCCGCATACGTCTCGAGTATCAGCATGGGCAGCCCCGGGTTGCGTACGAACCCGGCACCGTTGGAGCTCCGGCGTGTCGGCGGTTCGGCGTAACCGGCGGCGACCGCTGCGTCGATCTGCGACCGGAGAACGTCGACATTGTCGCCCTTCCGAAGGCTGACAACCCCCAAGGTGAGCGGTCCGTTGGCACCTTTACCACCCGAAAACTCGTCCTTCAGGATGACGCCGTCCCTTGCACCGATGCGACCCGCGACGGTCGAAAGGTACACGCGTTGCCGTCTGAGCTTGCGCCGGAAGAACATGCTTCCAGGCTATCCCGTCCACATGGCGCCGTGTCCTAACAGGACGCTCGGCGCGCCGGCGATGGGCGCCATCTCTGCTCAAATCGCCGGATTCGCCTCTCCGATGTACGGAAACTCCATGCGGGCGCGGGATTCGCGTGGGATCGACACCTGCCGTGGACCGCGCAGGCGATCGGGTCCAAGCGTTGGCGCCCAGGATGGTCGAGGCGGCAACTCATAAGGGAAATCTTCGTTCAACGACCGGAACATTCATGGTTGCCGGATCCCCGTTCTCAGTACAGTGGAATGATCCACGCGGAAACGGAGGGTCATGGTGAAATCCTCGCTCGAAGGACGCACGGTTCTGGTCATCGGGCGCGCGAGCGGAATCGCTCGCGCCGTAGCGCTGGCGGCCCGGGCGGAAGGCGCCGAAGTCGTCGTAGCCGGACGTGATCCGGACAAGCTGGCCGCCGCTTACGAAGGCGAGGAGGTGCGCGCCGAGCACGTCGACGTCACGGTGGACGAGTCGATCGAGGCCCTCGCTTCGCGCCTCGGCTCGCTCGACCACCTCGTCACCACCGCTTCCGCCCGGGCCCGCGGCCTGTTGCCCGAACTGGAACGGGATGCCCTTCGCCAGTCCTTCGACACCAAGGTCATCGGGCCGGTCATGCTCGCGAAGCACTTCGCGCCGCGATTCACCGAAGGCGGTTCGTTCACGCTCTTCTCCGGCGTCGCCGCGTTCAAGCCGGCGGTCGGCTACCTCGGTGTCGCCATCACCAATGGCGCCGCGGACTTCCTGGCTCGTTCTCTCGCCCTGGAACTCGCGCCCGTCCGGGTGAACGCGATCTCGCCCGGGGTCATCGACACGGGCATCTGGGACGCCTTGGGCGAAGAAGGCAAACAGCAATACTTCGAGCACTTCCGCACGCACAATCCCGCGCGTCGCATCGGAACCGCCGAGGACATCGCCGACGCCGTCCTGTTCGTGATGACCAATCCCTTTTTGACCGGCGTGACCCTCCGCGTCGACGGCGGCGAACCCCTGACCTGAACAACAGAACGGGAAGTGCATGAGGAAGCGTCTGCGCTTCGGAAGTCTGCTGGCCGCGCTGGTCGCCGGGATCACGGCCTGCTCTTCCGACGGGTCCTCGGCGGCGCACGAAGCTCCCGGGCCGGGCGCTGTCTACGTCACCAACTGGGCCTCCGACACGATCGCGGAGTTCTCGACCAACCGTGATGGATCCCTGCGCACCCTCGCCACGTCGCTGCCGGTCGGGAGCGGCAAGACGAACCCGCAGGGCAAGGGCACCGGACCCGGCCACATCACGACGTTCATCCTCGACGACGCCGGCATCCGCTCCGCCGAGCCCGCCGTCACGACAGGATCGAACGGTGCCGAGGGCATCGCCCTGTCCCACGACGGGAAGACGCTCTACAACGCCAACTTCACCACGAACGGCGACGGTAGCGTGACCAGGTACCCGATCGCCGCGGACGGAACGCCCGGCCCGGCCCGCGCGCCCGTCCTCACCGGCGGGCACCAGCCGGACCTCGGCAGCATCACCGTCTCCGGTCAGTGACGGTGCCTGTCGGACGGCAGACCGCGCTTGCGCAGGTCGGCGACGAACGCGCCGGCGAGCGCGTCCGACGGGGACGCGACGACCACCACGACGTCCCGGCTCACCGGCGGTTCGAGCGCGCGGACCACACCGGGCGGCCGCAGCAGGAGCGCGGAGACCGGCACGATGGTCACCCCCATGCCGGCCGCCGCGAGCTGCGCGGCCGTGCGAGGGCTCCGGGTGCGCACCATCGGATCGAGCACCACCCCGCGTTGGGCGGCGAGGTGGTCGACCCAGGCCGAGAGCCCGTTGTCCGTGACGTAGTGGACGAAGGGCTCGGACGCGAGTTCGCCGAACGGGACGGCGGGGCGCTGGGCAAAGGCGTGGCCGGCCGGCGCGACGACGACCACCTCTTCCTCGCCCAGCACCTCGATGTGCTCGTCGGTCGTCGAGGGCCGCGGCCCGACGGCCAGATCGACACTGCCGGCCGTCACGAGATCCACCATCCGGTCCGCGCTCGTGTGCTCACTCAGCTCGATCACCACTTCGCGCCGGCGCGCACGCCACTGCCGCAACACCGGCACCAGCAGCCACGCCGTCATCGTTTCGGCGCAGGCGACCCGAAGCTTTCCGCTCGCGCCGGCACCGACCCGGCGTCCCAACCGGACAGCCCGATCCGCCGCGTTCAACGCCGTCCGCGCTTCGTCGGCGACCGCGTTTCCCGCCGCTGTGACCCGCACCCCGCGGCCCAGCTTTTGGACCATCGGGGTGCCGATCTCCCGTTCCAGCGAGGCGAGCTGGTGGGACAAGGCCGGCTGCGACATCTGCAGCGAGGCGGCCGCACGAGTCACCGAGCCCTCGTCGACGAGCGCGACGAGGCACTCGAGCGCGCGTAGCGTGGTCATGCGGGAAATCTAACAACGGCACGACGCCAGCAGCGTTTCAGCCGACTCCGCGCACTTGCCGAAGTCCTCCCACGAGCGCGGCGGTACGTCAAAGGGTGAACGCCCACGCCGCCATCAGCGGGAACTCTTCCTGCCAGAACGCGCCGCCGTGCGACCCAGGCCGTTCCCGCAGGACAACGTCCGCGCCGGCGTCGCGCAGCGCGTCGGCCCACCGGGTCGCGTTCGCGAGGAACCACGGCTCCCCCGTGCCGCCGACGAGATACGTGCGAGGGAGTCGTGCCGGCAGCACAGCAGGCGGCCGGTACCCACCGCCCGGCGACGCACAAAAGACAGCGCCGTAAATGTCGGGATGGCGAAGCCCGATGGCGAGCGCGAGCTCTCCGCCGGCCGAGACACCGAACACCGCGGTTCGCTCCACGGGTAGCGCGACGTCGAAACGCGATCGGACCCACCGGCGGACATCCTCGACGAAGAACTTCTCGTGCGCGGCGAAGCGTTCCGGGTCGAAGGCGAAGGCAGCCGAGCTCTCGCCCGGCGAGTACTCACGGATTCGCTGGGTCTCATCGTCGAGACGGTGTGCGGCGACGATCATCGTGGGCGGCAGGTCGGCCGCCTCGAGAAGGCCTCCCCACGACGCGATCACCGGACCGTCACCAGCGAACACGACGGCCTGCGGCGGAGCTGCCGGAACGTAGGCCGTGACCTGCCGGCCACCGTCGTAGCCGAGCGTCTCGGTGACGAGACGTCCCGCTGTCGGGTCCCGTTGTCCGGTCACCCGGCGAGCCTAGCTCTGTCGCTGCTCGTTCGACGACGCGGACTGGTTCGCCGCGTGTGAAGTCACCCGGTCCGGCGACTCACTCGCCGGACCGGGTGGTCCTCAGTGGACGCAGTTGCGCGCCGGCTCCGCGGCCGACGAGCCGGCCGAGGTGAGCTGGGCCAGGCCGCGGCCGCCGAGGCCGAGGACCGCCTGGGTGGTGGCGCGCACGGCGGTGTCGGCGTGGTAGCCGGTCGCGTCGTAAGCGATCGCGCCGCGGGTGGCCGGCGCACCCGCGCAGCCGACCTGCAGACCGGTGATGAACGTCTTCGCCTTCTGCGCCGCGGCCGGCCGCAGACCCACGCGGAACGCCTGACCGGCGAGCCCGGTCGTGTTGGCGTTCGGGGCGACCGCCGGGTCACCGGTGCCGACCGGGATGCCGCCGTCGGCCTGCTGCTTGCCCGCCAGCCAGGTCAGGCCCTGCTGGGACTTGCCGAGCCGGCCGGTCGCCTGCAGCGCCTGGGCGACCATCGCGGTCGAGTCGGTGTCGCTCACACAAGGCGTGGCGGCGAGGTCGAGCGGGAAACCGCCGTCCGCGCACTGGGTCCCGGCGAGGAAGTTCACCGACGCGGCGGGCGCGCCGCCCGGAGTCCGGTCCAGGGCGATGACCGCGAGGGACTGGGAGAACGCGTTGCTGAAGTCGCCGAACGCCGACTTGTCCGAGAACCGGCCGGACGGTGTGAGCAGCGCACGCAGCCGCGTCGGCAGGTCGACGCCGCCGAACGAGGCCGGGTCGAGCCCGCGGACTTCGGCGGCCAGGGCGGCCTTCGCGGTGGCGCCGGCGTAGGACTCGGTGGTGCCGTCACCGATGTAACCGGACAGGTTCGCCGCGACGTAGGTGGTCGCGCGGCCCGCGGCGGTGTTCGCGACGCCGGCCGAGGCGAAGGCGAGGATGCCGTCGATGGTCAGGCCGGTGTCCGGGTAGGCGACGCCGCCGAAGACCGTGACCAGGTGGTCGCCGTCGACCAGCTGTCTGGCCAGCCAACCGGCGGCGGCATCGGCGCTGTGCTGCGCCGGCGTCGTCGCGGACGCCGTGGCCGGAACAGCGACGGCGGCGGCCGTGGCGACGACCAGTGCGGCCGTGAGGTGGCGGAGTTTCACTGTTTTTGCCTTTCCCTGGGGATTTCGGCGAAGCTGGGTGCGACGCCGTAAGAGGCTTTGCGCGACGCACGCCGCAAGGTGGCGAGCACGGCGGGACCGAGGACGAGGATCGCCGCGGTGTTGGTGATCGCGCGGCCGGTGTCCCACCCGGCCGTCGACGTCAAGAGGGTGAAGACGGCGAAGCGGTGCAGGTTCTCCCACACCGGATCCCCTGGCACATAAGAGATGTGACCGTCGTAGTACGGGACTTCGGCGCCGGTGATGAACGGCCAGAACCACAGGTTCATCAAGAACCCGAACAAGTAAGCCACGACGATGCCGTAGCCGACGAGCATCGCGATCTCGGCTTTGCCGGTCACGCGACGCGGCAACAACCCGGCACCCATCCCGATCCAGGCCGAGCACAGCATCTGGAACGGCAGCCACGGCCCGACCCCGGCCGTCAGCAAGGCGGAGGCGAACAACGAGGTGCAGCCGAGCACGAACCCGAACCCGGCACCGAACACCCGCCCCGCCAGGACGAGCATGAAGAACACCGTCTCGATCCCGGCGGTTCCCGCGCCCAGCGGCCGCAAGGCGGCGTTGACCGCGGACAGCACGCCCAGCATCGCGAGGGCCTTGGCGTCCATGCCGCCTTCGGACAGCTCCGCGAGGACGATGGCGATCAGCATCGGGAGGATGCCGAAGAAGATGAACGGCGCGTCCGGACCGTGCTGCATGCTCTGCGGCTCGACCCGCACGAGCAGCGGCCAGACGAACATCATCAGCCCGGCCAGCGACGCCAGGCCGAGCACGACGGCCGAGCGCGGGCCGACGCGCACGGCCTGGTCGGCCCGCCCCCACTGGCGCAAGCGCGTCACCGGACAGCCTGGGGCAGTGCGGCGGCGACGTCGTCGACGGTGAGCCAGCCCGGCCCGAGGATCTTGGTGACCTGGGTGGCGAAGGCCGGTGAGCCGCCGAGGACCTCGGCGGTGGGACCGTCGGTGACGATCTCGCCCTCGGCCATGACGACGACCCGCGCGGCGACCGTGGCGACGAACTCGACGTCGTGGGTCGCGACGACGACCGCGCGGCCCTCGGCCGCCATGCCCCCGATCATCCCGGCCAGCGCCGCTTTGGCGGTGTAGTCGAGGCCGCGGGTGGGCTCGTCGAGCAGCATGATCGACGGGGACGCCGACAGCTGCACGGCCAGCACCAGCGCCAGCCGCTGCCCTTCGGACAGGTCGCGCGGATGCTTACCGCCGTCGATACCCGGGGCCAGCCGGTCCAGCAGGCCACGGCACGAGCCCGGTCCGGCACCCGACTCGGCGTCCGCGGCGGCGCACTCGGCCGCCACGGATTCGAGGTAGAGCAGGTCACTCGCGGTCTGCGGAACCAGCCCGACGACCTTGCGCGCCTGGGCGCTCGGCAGCTCGGCCGGGTCCACCCCGCCGGCGCGGACCTTCCCGCCCTGGCGGGGGCCGGATCCCTGCAGCGCCCACAGCAGCGACGACTTGCCGGAGCCGTTGCGGCCCATCATGGCGACCACCTCGCCGGGGCGCAGGTCCAGGTCGATCCCCCGGACCGCCACCACGGGGCCGTAGCGCACGACGACGCTCGAGCTGCTCAGCGCGGGCTCCCCCGGCTCGACGGCCGGCTCGGCGGCGACCGGCATCAGGCTGTCACGCAGCGGGCCGGCCTTGCGGCGGGCGTCACGCACGGACATCGGCAGCGGCTCCCACCCGGCCAGCCGCCCGAGCCGGACGATCGGCGGCGCGATCGGCGTCGACCGCAGTACCGCGGCCGGGGTTCCGTCGGTGACGCTGCCGTCGCCGGGTACGTAGAGCATCCGGTCGGCGAACGGGATCACCCGCTCCATCCGGTGCTCGGCCAGCACGACCGTCGTGCCGAGGTCCTGCACCAGCCGGGCCAGCGTCGCGAGCACCTCCTCGGCCGCGATCGGGTCGAGTGCCGACGTCGGCTCGTCGAGCACGAGGACCTTCGGGTGCATGGTCAGCACCGACCCGACCGCGACGCGCTGCTGCTGCCCGCCCGAAAGTGTCCTCAGTGGACGGCGGCGCAGCTCGGCGATCCCCAACAGGTCCAGAGTCTCCTCGACGCGACGGCGCATGACCTGCGGCGCCAGGCCGAGCTGTTCCATCCCGTACGCCAGCTCGTCCTCGACGACGTCGGTGACGAACCCGGCCAGCGGGTCCTGGCCGACGACGCCGACCAAGTGCGCGAACTCCCGCGGCGGCCGCTCCCGCGTCGTGACACCCTCGACCGACACCGTGCCTTCGAGGTGCCCGCCGGTGAAGTGCGGGACCAGGCCGTTGAACGTCCCGAGCAGCGTCGACTTGCCCGAGCCGGTCCGGCCGGCGACCAGCACCAGCTCGCCCTCCCCGATCGACAGCGACACGTCGGCGAGGACGGGGTCCGGTTGCCCGTGGTACCAGAAGGAAACGCGGTCCAGCTCGATCATGCGGGGACTTTCTCGGTCTCGGGCACCGGTTCCGCCTCGAACGGCAGCGCGGGCGGTGGAGTCAGGAACGCGGGCAGGACGCCGAGGAGCACGCCGACGAGCGGCACCCAGGACAGCAGCGGCCAGGACAGCGTGCTCAGCGACGGGTTGAGGTTCGTCGGGTCCACACTGGACGTCGCGAACAGCACGACGGCCACCCCCACTCCGCTCAGCGCGGTGACGAACTCGGCGGGGTGCCAGCGGTCCGGCCGGTAGCGGCTGCGTCGCACTCGCGTGCCGGCGGTCCGGAAGCCGATCAGGCCGAGCACCAGCCCGGCGATGAGGAACGGCGTGGCGAGGAACCGCGGCGTCGAGCCGTCGAGCGTCGCGTAGACCCCGACGCAGATCCCGATCAGCCCGGTGATCATCAGCGTGCCGGTGAGCAGCCGGGCGCGGGCCCGGACGACCCCGGCGCGGCCGTAGCCGCGGGAGTCCATCGAGGACGCGAGCTGCAGCGACCGGTCGAGCGCGTCCTCCAGCACCGGGATGATCACCGCGTGCAGCGCCCGGAATCGGCGCCCCTTGGCACCGCCGCGCAGCTTCCGGGCGCGGTGCACTCGTTGGACGCTCTCGGCCAGCTGCGGGAACACCGACAGCGCGACGATCACCGCCGTCCCGACCTCGTACAGCGCCGGTGGCATCGCCTTGAGCAGCCGCTTCGGGTTGGCCAGCGCGTTGGCCGCGCCGAGGCACAGCACCATGGTGGCCAACCGCAAGCCGTCGTAGAGCCCGCCGAGCACCGACTCCGCGGAGACGTCGCCGAGCAGCCGGATCCCGGCCGCCCACGCGGGCAGCGGGATCTCCGGCAGGCGCAGGATGATCGTCGAGCCTTCGGCACCGCCGAAGACGATCCGGAAGAACACCCGGACCCCGATGATCACCGCGGCCAGGTAGGCGTACATCCGGAAGGCCATCGCCCACGGCGCGTCGGCCCGCCGCGCGATCACGACGTGGCAGAGCACCGCACAGATCGTCAGCAGCAGCCACGGGTTCGTCGTCCGGCCCGCGGCGACCGCCAGCCCGAGGGCCCACACCCACCACGCGGCGGGATGCAGATCGCGGGGCAGGAACCAGGAAGCGGGCATCAGCTTTCCCGGGCGCGCTTGCGGCGCCGCGCCGTGAACCAGGCCGCGGCCGCGAGCACCACCACGGCTCCGCCGGCGACCCAGGGCGCGTAGTCACTCGCCCCGGCCTGCTCCTTGATCGCCTGGTCGACGTCGGGCGCGCCTTCGCCGCCGGTGAACGTGACGTTGCCGGCGGGGTCTGCCGCCTGGTGGCCGCCACCGCCGGGCCGCGGCTTGGGTGGCGGCAGCGGGCGGCCGCTCTCCCCGGGCTGCCCCGGCTGATCAGGCGTGCCGGCTTGCGCTCCCGAGGGTGGGGCGGCCGGGTCTGTCGGGGAACCGGAGTTGCCGCCCGCTGCGCTGCCAGGCTGCTTCTCGTTGACGTCGCCGGAACTGGGAGCCGGCTCGGCCGCGGTGGTGCACGGTCCGGCGGTGCCGGGCCGGACCGCGGCGATCCGCGGGATCGGGTTGGTGTCGGCGGTCGCGTTGAGCGAGAACGACCAGCCTTCGAACCCGCCCGTGGTGAAGTCGCGGTTCTTCACGCCCCACTGGCTGTACTCCCACGCGCAGTTGTTCCCCGCGTGCCAGTAGGACCAGTACCCCGCCGCGGGCGGAGTGTCCACACAGGTCTCTTTGTAGTGTTCGTTGCCCTTGACCGGGATCTCCTCGACCGCCGACGGCCGGTTCTCGATCCGGCAGATGAACGCCTCGCCCCAGCGCTGCACCCCGGCGATCTGGAACCCGGCGTTCTTCAGCGCGTCCAGCCCGGTGCCGCGCCCGGTCTGCGGGTCGCAGCGCACGATCGTGGTGCCGCCGAGCCGCTGGAAGTCGATCACGACCGTGACGCCGGTGCCGTCGGTGCAGAACCCGGGGTGGCCTTTGCTCTGGTCGACGGCGTGGGCGATGCCCGGGGTGAGGGCGGCCGTCAGCAGGACGGCTGCCACCACACCGGAAACTCGACGGATCACTGCACCGTCAGCGACGCGGTCGAGTAGACCGTGCCGCCGGTCCCGGTCGCCTTGATCGTGTACGTGTAGGTGCCCTTGGCCGTCGGCGTGATCGTCTTCGTCCCGCCGGGAACGGCCAGCGAGCCGGACCAGGAGCCGCCGCCGGTGGCCGGGGCGACCGACTGCGCGGTGAGCGTCGTGGAGTTGGTCGACGTCCAGGTCAGCGTGGTGCTCTGGCCGAGGGTGATCTTGCGGTCCAGGTCGTCGGCCGAGAGGCCCACGGTCGGGTTGGTGGCGTTGACGGCCGGGTTGCGCGGGGTCACGCGCGGCACCGGGTTCGTGCTGGCGCCGCGGTTGAGGGAGAACGACCAGCCTTCGAAACCACCGGGGACGACGTTGCGGTTGAGGGCGCCGTAGCTGCTGTAGGTCCAGGTCGTGTCCGCGCCGGTGGCGTTCCAGTACGACCAGTAGGCCGCGGCGGGCGGCGTCCGCACGCAGGCTTCCTTGTAGGTCGGGTTGCCCGAGACCGGGATCGACTCGGACGCCGACGGCCGGCCCTCCAGCCGGCACACGAACCCGAGCCCCCACTGCGCGACGCCGGCGACGGCGATCCCCGCGTCCTGCAGGGCCTGGATTCCGTTGCGGTCGGTGCCCGGCGTGGCGTTCGGCGAGCACCGGGTGATCGTCGGCGCGGCGGTGCCGCCGTTGCCGTTCAGCTCCTGGAAGTCGATGACGACGGTGACGCCGGTGAGCGCGTCGGTGCCGGTGCAGATTCCGTTGTAGCCCTTGGCCGGGTCGACGGCCGACGCCGGTGTCGCCGACGTGCCGGCAAGACCGGCCAGGACGGCGAGCCCGGCCAGCAGCGAAGGAATGCGTCTCATGGTGTTACCCCCGGTTGTTGTGCGATGTGCTGCGGATGAGGTGGCGCAGGCCCATGGCCAGCGCGAGGACGAGGAGGAGCGCCGCTCCGGAGAACCGCGTCGCCAGCCAGAACGCCGAGTTGCTCGTGGCCGGCTGCGCGATCACGGGACCGCCGCCGATGGCGGCGAGCGGCTGGGTGGACAGCGGCAGGCGCGCTGCCGTGACGAGCGGGGAGCCGTCCGCGCCGAGCCAGGTCCGGGCGGCGATCCCGGCCGCCGCCGCGATGCTCGCGCCCGGGTCGCTCGGCCCGCCGGGTGCCTTCGGAAGCCCGCCGTCAGCCAGTACCAGCGCGCCGAGCGACTGCGCGGCCTTGCTCGCATCGAGCCCGGCCACCTGGCGGCCCCCGGCGACGACCGCGGTGAGCGTGGCGTCGGGCTGGCCGCCGGCGCCGGTGACGATGCCGTCGGCTCCGGTCCGTGCGGTCAGCGCCGCGGCGGCGGATTCCAGCGCGTGCCGGTGATCCGGCGTCCAGCCGGCCGGTGCCGCGTTGTCCGGCATCCCGACGGCAGCACTCACTGACGCGCCGGCAGTGCGCGGTTCGGCGTTCAACGCCTGAACCGCGACGGCGGTCGCCGCCAGGTCGCCGGTGACGCACGGCTCCGGGACGAACGCCGCCGGGAAGAGTCCGTCGGCGCACTGGTGCGCGACCAGCACCCCGGTCGCGGCCTTCGCGGCGGCGAGGTCGGAACCCGCGGTTGTCGCCAAGGTCGCCCACGCGTGGCGCTGGAGGGATCGTGTTCCGTCGGCGAATTCGCCGGTGTCGGTGAACTCGCCGGCCGGGGTGCGCAGGGCGGTGAGGTCCTGGGTCAGCTGGGCGGTGACCGGCGCGAGGTCGTCCGGAGCCTGCCCGCCCGCGGCCAGGAACTGCGCGATGGTCTGCAGCTTCGCCAACGGCTCGGCATACGACGCCGCACCGGATTCGTAGGGCGCGCCGTGGGCGTAGGCCTTGATCGAGTCCGGGTTCAGCAGGAACCGCGACGCGCGGGCCACCGCGTCCGGCTGCTGTCCCAGCGTGCGCAGGGCGAGCACGAGGTCGGCGGTGAGGTCGTAGTCGACGAACGTTTTGCCGTCCTGGCTGACCTCGACGTGGTCGCTGTCGACGAGCTGCCCGGCGAGGTAGCCGCCGAGCCGGTCGGCCGGCGTCGGCCCGGCGACCTGCGCCGGCGCGCCGGCGGGCGTCACCACGGTGCCGCGCGGCGAACCCGGCCGCAGCGCGGGGGTGCCGGCCTTCTGGCTGACCGGCGGCTTCACGGCGGGACTGCCCGTCGCCGGGGGCTTTTCGCCGGGCGGTGGCGGTGGCGGAAGACAGCCGGGGTCCGGTGGCCCCTGCGCTCCGGCGTGTCCCAGCGTGAGGTCGTGGAAGCCGACCTGGGCCAGGCCGAGCGAGGCCTGCGCGCTCGCGCGGATCCAGGTGTCGAGGCTGCCGATCCCGTTCGTGCGCGCCGCTTCGTATTCGGCCGGGGTGTAGGCGATGGCGCCGAGCTGATCGCCGAGCCGGTTGCCCGAGTCGGCCGCCGTCGCCTGGGCGGACTTGAGAAACGCGGTCCCCGAGGCCATCGCGGCGTCCACGCATCCGGCGTCGGCGAGCGCCTGCACGATCAAGCCGGTGCTGTTGGTGTTGGGCGCTTCGGTGCCGACCCCGCCGCCCCAGCCGCCGCTCGCGGTCTGGTGCGCCTTCAGCCACCTCACGGTCTTGGTGATGGGCCCCTCGAGGTTCGCCGCACCGGCGTCCCGCGCGGCGAGCATGGCCGAGAGCGCGATGCCGGTGGTGTCGCCGTCCGGCGCCGACTGGTCGAACGGCTTGCCCTCGTCGCAGGTCGAGATCTTGTGGCCGTCGGGGGTCACCTGGTCACCGGTCTCGGTGGTGGGGATGAGGCCGAAGAAGATCCGGAAGTAGCCCTCCGAGCACTGCTGCTTCAACATCGTGTCGATCGCGAGCCGATCGGTCAGGCCCACGCCGGCCAGCCCGATCACGGCCAGGGCCTGGCCGAACATGTTGGCGTTGTTGCTGACGAAGTCCTTGAAGTCCGGGTTCTTCGAGTAGTCGCTGACCCGGCCCTTGTCGACGCCGGAGCGCGCGATCGTGCCCAGGGTTTCGGCGACCATGTCGTGCCCGCCGAACGCCCGTGGATCGCGTCCCGCGATTTCCGCGGCGACCAGCACCTTCGCCGCGGCGCCGCCGGTGATGATCGCGTCGTAGCCCTGTCCCGGGACGAGGCCGTCCCAGGTGTAGTAGTCGGTGGCGTGGTGATCGAGGTACTCGACGATCGGTGCGGCCAAGGCTCCGTCACCGGAGGCGTACATCGCGAACAGGGTGTCGATCATCAGGCCGTGGTCGGGCAGGTCCCCGCCCAGCGGGTTCTGCAGGGTTCCCTCGGGCGAGAGCTGCGCAGAAAGCCACTGCGACGTGGGTTTCGAGGCCGCGAGTTCGCCGGCGAAAGCCGGGGTCGACGAGCCCACGGCAACGATCAAGACAGCGGACACCAAAGCGGCGAAGCGCGGGCCGGCCAAGTGGTCCTTCCTCTCCCCAGACGCCGGCGCGCACCCCGAGAAGAGACCGGCCACGACGGCCGGGCGTCCACTCGCTGTTTACGCGACAGCGGTTCGACAACACCTGCCCGAGGAGGTAATCCGACTCGTCACCCAAGGTGACCCACGGTTGCGCGACAGTGCCGGACTTCGACCGGCTTCCCCTGCCACGGGCAGAAAATCATGAGGTTGTACTGGTCAAACAGACGGACAGTAACACCTGCTCAGCCGGACGGGAACGGCAAACTCACGTCGACTACGCAGTGAGCCGTTCGACGAGCGCCTCGACGAGATCGGTGCTCTCGTCCGGGTCGAGCAGGCCGGGCAAGGTCAGCCGCTCGATGATCAGCCAGTTCAGGGCCAGCCACAGCAGCTTGACCGTCGTCGCGTCGCCCGGCAGGCCGGTCTTCAGGTGGTTTTCCACGTTGAAGTCGAGGTCCGCGCGGATCCGCGTCGTCAGCACCTCCCGCAGCTCCGGCCGGCGGGCCGCCTCCAGGCGCAGCTCCAGCAGGGCCAAGAACCCCGTCGGGAACGCCGCCACGCGCTCGACCAACTCGTGCATCAGCTCGACGAGGCGGGCGCGGTCGCGCGGGCCGTCGAACGGGGCGGCCAGCGTCGCCTCGTCCGGCACCAGCCGTTCGTAGACGCGCTCCCCCGCGCCGGTGAGGATCTCCTCGCGACCGGCGAAGTAGTTGGAGGCGGTGCCGGTGGGCACCGCGGCCCGCTGGTCCACCGCGCGGAACGTCAGCCCGCGCGCGCCTTCCGCCGCCAGGACCTCGATCGCCGCGTCGAGCAGGGCCGCCCGTCGTTCCGGGTTGCGTCGCGCCATCACTTGTAACCACTCCGCTTGTAGTGCTACCGTCTAACCACTACAGGTAAAGTACTACAGATCAAGTTATTCTGGGGGTCGCATGCGCAAGCTCGTCTACTACGTCGCCGTCTCGATCGACGGGTTCATCACCGGGCCGGGTGGCGAGGTCGACTTCTACCCGGAGGCGCCGGACATGGTCGAGTACCTCCGGGCGGAGTTCCCGGAGACGATGCCGAGCCACATCCGGCCGCACATCGGCCTCGACGGCGCGCCGAACAGGCGGTTCGACACCGTGTTCATGGGTCGCGGCACCTACCAGCCGGCCCTCGACGCCGGTGTCGCCAGCCCCTACGCACACCTGCGGCAGTACGTGGCGTCGACGACGCTCGGGGAGCTCGCCGACCCCGCGCTCAAGGTGGTCACCGACCCCGTGGCCACGGTCCGCCGGCTCAAGGAGGAGCCCGGCGAGGACATCTGGCTCTGCGGCGGCGCGCGGCTCGCGGGCGAACTGCTGCCGGAGATCGACGAACTGGTGTTCAAGCGCTACCCGGTCGTCGCGGGCTATGGCCTTCCGGCGTTCACCGGCCCGTTCCGGCCGCGGCCGTTCACCCCGGTGGAGACCCGGACGTTCAGCCACGGCGGCACGGTCACCACCTACCACCCGGCCTGAGGTTCGAGCTCCAGCTAGCGGACGAGCGCCGTCAAGGCTTGGCGGAGGTCGGCCGGGTGGCGGACCCAGAGGTCCACCGCTGTGCCGTCGGGGGACGTAAGCGTCAGGCAGCCTTGGCTTGCCGGGCCCCGAAGCGGGACGACCTCCGCTGTCCACGACCGGTCGAACGTCAGCGGGCCGACGCCACGCTCGCGGTCGGCTTTTCTCGGCTCCCAGCACAGTTCGCCGTCTCGGAGGGACAGCCGGCCCAGCAGTTCGCCCACCTCGTCGGCGCGGCGGGCGTGGCGGCCGGGCGCCTTGGCGCCGAGGAGCTGGGCGACCTGCACCGGCAGCTGAGCCGACCACGACGGCGGCTCCCCCGCGGCGCGTCGTCGGCGCTCCGCGCGGGCGTCCCGCCACGCGATCAACGAGAACACCAGGTACACCAGCGCGAGGAGGCCGAGCAGGCCGGCCGCCGCCGGGACCCAGCCGGTCTTGAGGCCCAGCAGCGCCGTCAACGCCGTGAGGTAACCGGCGGCGAGCAGCGTGCGGGTGCGCCGCCGGCGTTCCCGGTCCCGGCCGTATCCGGTCATGCCCGCGTCCGATCGGTTCGGGTCAGCAGACGATCACCCGCCTGCCGTAAGGAGAATACGTCCGCGGCGCGGGTGCGGCGGTGCCGCGGCGGAGTAGGTGGGCACGGTGGTGACGGCAGCCCGGGTCGCGGCTGGGGCAGCGCAGCGCGGACTTCTTGCCGTCGACGTCGGGACTCACCAGCGCGTCACCGTCCAAAGAGGACGATTCGGCGCCGTGCGCGAGAGCGCCGTCGCCGTCGCTGCGCACGCCCGCGGCGGCCAGTGCACCGGGCGCGGCCGGCGTGGCTCCGGACAGAGCACTAGCGGGTGGTCCAGTGGACGATGCCGGGAACCACGACCAGCAGGGCCACCACGAGCCAGTAACGGCCCGCTTTGAGCTGCGGTGCGCGGAAGGCGAACAGGGCGTTCAGGCCGGCCACGACCAGTCCGGCGAATACCAGTGAGACCAGGCCGAGCCCGATCACGAAGCCCGCGCCGTCGTCGACCACGGTGGGGTCGATCGTGCCCCACCCGAGCTCACCCGCGAGGACCTGCGTTCCCAGCATCGCGAACGCGACCGGGTAGGCGCACGGGATGGCCAGCAGCAGGTTGAGCGGAACGCCGATCAGCCACACCTGATGCGGGCGGAGCTCACGACGGGGCATCCGCTCATCATGCCGGAACACTCGTCAGGCCGTGCCGGGCCGGCTGCCCGTCGTCGACGGCGCGAAGCTCGTGCTCACCACGGCCGGGTTGGTGCGGGCACATTTCCGGGACCCGGCCAGGTGAACCGAGCGGGTCCGCGGTCCGCCCCCAGACGGTCCGCGGACCCGCTCAGGCCGCCGTCCCGTCCGCCTGGCTGCGGGGGACCGCGGACTTCATCAGGCGGCCCAGCAGGACCGCGTGGTCGGCGAACCGCTCGTAGTGGCGGCTCAGCTGGACGACGTCGGCCACCGCCGCGCCGGCACACCGGTTCCGGACATCGGCCAGGATCCGGCGCAGATCGTCGAGGTCGTCCTCGAGACTGATCAGCGAACGGACCTCGCCGGCGCCGGCCGTCAGTTCCGCCAGCCAGACCGCGATGCGCCCCATCTCGACGAAGTCCGGGATCAGCTCGTGCGGCAGCACCGGATGCGGGTAGCACCGCTGCACCGTCCGCGCGACGGCGAGCGCGAGCAGGCTCAGCCGCTCCAACTCGGTCAACGCGTGGATCGTCGCAAGCACCGTCACGGCCGGTGCTCGCAGCACGGGAGCGGTACGCGCCAACTCTTCGCGCCGGCGGTCGAGCCGGACCGAGTCGGCCACGATCTCGTCGGCCAGTGCGACATCGGCCTCCTCCAGCGCCACGGTGGCCCGCTCCATCGAGGCCGCGGTGGAGCGGACCAGCTGCAGGAGGTCCGCGGTGGCCAGGCCGAGTTCGGTGCGCATGTCCCCACGCTGTCCACCGAGGACAACTCTGTCCATGGCTCTTGACGCGAATTCGACGCCGGCCCCGGCCAGGATCAACGTCCCGTCAACGTCGGCCGCGCCATCGTTCGGTCACCGAGTCCGCCGAACAAAAGGATCCCGATGAGCGACCTGCGTTCTACGCATCATTCTGTGCGCCCACTTCAAGAGACGCGGCCGAGGAACAACGGGCAAAGCGCTCTTGCCGTAGTGCGTAATCGACAATGGGGGCGTGGACGATACGCAGCCTTCGCCCGTGCTGACCGGCCTGACCGAGGTTGAGCGACAGGTGGTCGACACCGCCCGCCGCGGGGAGGTCGTGGAACCCGCCACCACGATGACGGTGGCGGAGCTGGCGGTCACCGACGACCCCGAGCTGCGGGTACGAGCCGAGCTGCTCCGCGAACTGCTCCGCGGCCTGCACGGTGACCTCGACCCCCGCGGGGTCCAGCTGGTGGGCGTGCGGGTCGTCGGCGAGCTCGACCTCGATCACGTCGCCGCCGTCACCGGTCTGGGCTTGTACCGCTGTGCGCTACCGGACGGCATCATCTGTCGGTGCGCGCGCCTTCGTGACTTGAACCTGGGTGGCAGCCTGCTCACCCACCTGCACGCCGACGACCTCCGCACCGACGGCCACCTGTTCCTGCGCGACGCCACCATCACCGGCGCCGGGGAACTCGGCGCGATCGGGCTGCGCGGCGCCCGGATCGGCGGCCAGCTGAGCCTCGAGCGAGCCACCGTCACCGCCACCACCGGCCCCGCACTGGACGCCGACGACCTCCGCACCGATGGCGACCTGACCATGGAGAACGCCACGATCACCGGCGCCGGGGAACTCGGCGCGATCCGGCTGATCGGCGCCCACGTCGGCGGGCTCGGCCTCGATCACGTGACCATCACCAACACCACCGGCCCCGCTCTGTACGCCGACAACCTCCGCACCGACAGCAACTTGTTCATGCGCGACGCCACCATCACCGGCGGCGATCTCGGCGCGGTCCGGCTACTCGGCGCCCACGTCGGCGGTCAGCTCGGCCTCGATCGAGCCACCATCACCAACACCGCCGGCCCCGCACTGGACGCCGACAACCTCCGCACCGACAGCAGCCTGTTCATGCGTGACGCCACCATCACCGGCGCCGGCGATCTCGGCGCGATCCGGCTGCTCGGCGCCCACATCGGCGGCCAAGCCGTCCTGCAGGTGTCCCGGCTGGACAACAGCTCAGGTCCGCTCCTGGTGATGCACGAGGCGCAGATCACCGGGGCGTTGCTGTTCCCGTCGGCGGTGGTGTGCCCGTCCGGTCTGGAGGGGGTGAGCCGCCGTGGCTGCCCGGACAGCGACCGCACTTTCACGGCCCACGGACTGACCTACCCCATCCTGCGCGAAACATCGTGGCGTCAATGGCTGCACCTGCTGGTCCACCACACCGCCACCTACTGGCCCCAGCCCTTCCAGCAGCTCGCCGCGACCGAGCGCGCCGCCGGCCACGACAACAATGCCCGCGAAGTGCTGATCGCCCAGCAACACGACCTCCGCCGCCGCGCCCCTGAGGCGCTGGGCAACCGGCTCGCGCGCGGGCGACACGCGCTCTGGGGCTGGCTCGGCCGCTACGGCTACCGTGCCCACCGCCTCGTTCTCGTCCTCGCCGTCGTCCTCACCCTCGCCGCCTCCCTCAGCATGGTCGCGGGGCACGTCACGACCCGCCCCGGCCACCACGCCGCCGAACGCGTCCCTTCCGCCACCGCGAAACCCGACGCTCCCGGAACGCCCTGCTCCCCCGTCGAGCTCATCGGCCTCGGCATCGACCGCGGTCTCCCGCTCGGCGCGACCGGCCTGCGCGCCCGCTGCGACCTCGACACCGCCACCGGCTGGGGCCAGACCTTCACCGTCGTCCTCTGGGGACTCCAAGCCCTCCTCTGGGGTCTGGCCACCCTCGCCATCGCCTCCTACACCGGCCTCGTCCGCAAGCCCACCTGACCACCGGCGCCACATCCGCAGGCATGGTGTCCTTCTTCGCGGCCGCTGGAAACGGTCACAGGTACCGACATTCGGCGGTGGTCAAGAGTCCGACTTGTCTGCTTGGATCCTCGGAGAGCTTTTTACAACGTTGTAAAAATGAAAGGGCCCCTCGCCGATGAGAAGAGCCGCTTCCGTACTCCTCGCCTTCCTGGTGGCGCTGGGCGTGGCGTCCGGCGCGCCGCCCGCGGGTGCCGCCGAGCCCGTGCACGGCTTGAAGGCCGAATACTTCACGATGTCGGCGCCGGGGGCGCGGGACTTCGTGAACCTGGCCGGGACCGCGCTCGACTCGGAGGTCAACCATGCGGACCTGACCTCGGTCTTCGGGCTGGTCGCCGGGCGCACGGAGCACACGACCGCCCGGTGGACCGGGCAGCTCGCGGTGCCGCAGACCGCCGCTTACACCTTCTACGCCATCGGCGACAACGGGTTCCGGCTGTTCATCGACGGCGCACCGGTGATCGACCACTGGGTCGGGGACTGGGACACCGAGCAGGTCGGCACGCCGGTCACGCTGACCGCCGGCCGGCAGCACGACTTCAAGCTGGAGATGTTCCAGGACACCGGCGGCGCCAACATGTTCCTGCGCTGGTCGAGCGCCGCCATCACGAAGCAGATCGTGCCGCTGTCGGCGTTCACGCCGCCGGCCGACTACCAGGTCGTGCCGCGCTCGGCGGACGTGTCCAAGGACGGTCGCACGCTCACGGCCGGCTTCGACGGCCGGGTCTCGGGTACCAACGACCTGCAGGACCACGTGCGGATCGAGGTCGACGCGACGCCGATGCCGGTATCGTCCGTCACGACGAGCCGCGACCGGGTCACGATCCGGCTGGCCGAGAGGATCCTGAAGGGCCAGCGGGTCAGCATCTTCTACGACGGCGCGGGTGCGCTCGCGGTGAACGGCACGAAGGTCGGCAAGACCATCCGCAGTGCCGCGAACGCGTCGACCGAACGGCTCCGGACGACGTGGGGCGAGAACGTCGACACGCGCCACCCGTTGCCCGAGTACCCGCGGCCGCAGCTCGAGCGCGACAAGTGGGTCAACCTCAACGGCCCGTGGGAGTTCTCGGCCGCCCAGGACGGCCAGCAGCCCACGTTCGGCAAGAGGCTTCCCGAAAAGGTGGTCGTGCCCTACCCGATCGAGTCGCAGCTCTCCGGGCTCGAACGGCACGAGGACCACATGTTCTACCGCCGCACGGTCACCGTCCCGCGCGACTGGAAGATCGGCGGCGGCCAGCGCCTCAAGCTCAACTTCGGCGCGGTCGACTACCAGGCCAAGGTCTGGGTGAACGGCAAGGTCGTCGCCGAGCACACCGGCGGCTACACGGCGTTCAGCGCCGACATCACCGACGCGCTCAAGCGCGGCGACGAGCAGGAGATCGTCGTCGCCGTCACCGACACGACCGGCCCGTACCAGCCCAAGGGCAAGCAGTCCCCCAACCCCGGCGGCATCTTCTACACACCGTCGTCGGGCATCTGGCAGACGGTGTGGCTGGAGCCGGTGGCGGACAAGGGCATCGACGAGATCAAGACGACTCCCGACCTCACCACGAACTCGCTGGCGCTCACCGTCAAGTCCGCGGGCAACGCCACCGTCACCGCGGTCGCCAAGGACGCGCGCGGCCGGCAGGTCGGCACGGTCACCGGACCGGCGAACGCGAACCTGAAGCTGGCCGTGCCGAACCCGCACCTGTGGACGCCGGACGACCCGTACCTGTACCAGCTGGAGATCAAGATGGGCGGCGACAAGGTCAAGAGCTACTTCGGCATGCGGTCCACCGGCATCACGAACGTCGGCGGCGTCCCCAAGCTGACGCTCAACGGCAAGCCGTTCTTCTCCCTGATGCAGCTGGACCAGGGCTTCTACCCGGACGGCCTGAACACCGCGCCGAGCGACGACGCCCTCGTCTTCGACCTGAAGGCGCAGAAGGACCTCGGTTTCAACGCCGTCCGCAAGCACATCAAGGTCGAGCCGGCCCGCTGGTACTACCACGCGGACCAGCTGGGACTGCTGGTCTGGCAGGACTTCGTGTCCCTCGACGACGGCAGCAACCCCGCGGCGCAGCAGGCGTGGCTCAGCCAGGGCCTGGAAGAGATGCACCAGCTGCAGAACTACCCGTCGGTCTACGCCTGGATCGTGTTCAACGAGGGCTGGGGCGAGTGGGACAAGACCGAGACCGGCCGGATCGCCGACCAGGTCAAGGCCGCCGACCCGAGCCGGATCGTCAACGCCCACAGCGGGGTGAACTGCTGCGCCTCCAAGGGTGACTCGGGTCGCGGCGACGTCCTCGACCACCACGACTACAACAACACCGACCCGGCCGCCTCGGACGGCAGGCGCGTCGTGATGGACGGCGAGCACGGCGGCTTCACGCTGCGCACGCCGGGTCACCAGTGGCCGGGTGCGCCGATCGCGATCTACAGCGGAGTGCAGGACAAGGCGGCGCTGACGGCGAAGTACGTCGACAACACCCGCACGTTCTACCTCGGGCAGGCCAGGGCCGAGCTGTCGGCGTCGGTCTACACGCAGGTCACCGACCTGGAAGGCGAGCTCAACGGGCTCTGGACCTACGACCGCAAGCGCATCAAGGTCGACCCGGGTCCCGTCCGCGAGATCAACCGGCGCGTGATCGAAGCCGGTGCCAACGCGGGTAAGCCCTACCCGTACGCGGGCAAGGGTGAGTGGAACCTCGACGAGCGCAGGGGAACGACCGCGAGGGACTCGAGCGGCGGCAACAACCCGCTGACGCTCACCCCGGCCGGGGTGGCGTTCAAGGACGGCGCGCTGCAGTTCACCGGTGGCTCCGCCGACACCTACGGCCCGGTCGTCGACACGACCGGTGACTACACCGTGTCCGCGAAGGTGCGGCTCGACGAGCTGCCCGGCAACTACGCGACCGCGGTGAGCCAGGACGGCCGGGGGCCGGAAAGCCCCTTCTACCTCCAGTACGGGCAGGGCGCGTTCGCGTTCAGCACGCCCGGCGGCAACCGGGCCCGGTACGAGGTCGTGCCGGAGATCGGCCGCTGGTACGAGCTCACGGGGGTCCGGGCCGGCAACGAGATCCGGCTCTACGTCGACGGTGTGAAGGTCGCGACGGCCCCGGCCGGACCGGCGCTCGCCGGCACCGGCGCGTTCACGGTCGGGCGGGCCAAGTACAACGGCGGCAACGTCGACTTCTGGCGCGGCGCGGTCGACGACGTCGGCGTGGTCGGCAAGGCGCTGACGGACGTGGAGGTCGCCCAGCTCTCCTGATGCCCGCCCGTGCCGGGGACCGGCACATCGGCGACGCGGGTGCCGCACTGCGCATCGCGGCACCCGCGCCGCCAGTCCACAGTGGATCGGCCGGCCCAGAAATTCCTTCTCACGCGATCGATCGACTGTTCTCCCCGTGCGCGGGCACGTCGACGACCGTCACCCGCACTCCCCCCGCCCGGATCGCCGCCACGCTGCCCGCGTCGGCCGATGAATCCGTGATCAGCTCGTCGACCTCGGTGATGTCCCCGATCCGCGCCAGCGTTCGCTGGCCGAGCTTGCTGCCGTCCGCGATCACGACCACCCGTTGCGCGCGGCCGAGCATCGCGCGGTTCGTTCTCGCCTCGTTTTCGTCGTGGGTGGTGATGCCGCCCGCCGCGTCGATGCCGTCGACCCCGATGAAGGCCGTGCCGATGTTGATCGACGCCAGCACCTGCTCCGCCCACGGGCCGACGAGCTCGTAGGACCGCGGACGGGAGACGCCGCCGACGACGACGAGCTTCACCCGGGGCCGCAGCACGATCTCCATGGCCGTGTTCAGCGCGTTGGTCACCACCGTGAGATCCGCGCGGTCGGGCAGCTCCTTCGCCAGCTCGCCCGTGGTCGTACCGCCGGTCAGCGCGATCACGTGCGGACCCGCGGGCAGCCTGCGCGCCGCCTGCCGGGCGATCGCCCGTTTCGCGTCCCTCGACCGGCCTTCCCGGTACCGGACCGGCAGCTCGTAGGCCACCCCCTGGGCCAGCGCGCCGCCGTAGGTCCGGGTCAGCAGCCGCTGCTCCTCCAGCGCGGTCAAGTCCCGTCGGAGCGTGGCCTCGGAGACGCCGAACCGGCGCGCGAGCTCACCGACTCGCAGGCGGCCCGTTTCGCCCAGTTCGCGCACCATCTCCGCCATCCGTTCGGACCGGGACGCGCGACCTCGGGACCGCTCTTCTCCGGCCGGATCGGTGACCTCGACAAGGCTCATACTTGCACATTGTACGACTGTTTCGAGCACTTTCGTGCATCGATCCGACACTCACCAGCGGCAACACCTCGGTTCGCCGGGTCCGATCGCGCAAACGAACATCCGCGATGCTCGCTTGCGCGGCAACTCTTGCCCACCGGACGCGGCACGACGTACCAAGAGCGGACCGCCGATGGCAGCCGACCTGCCGGGCGGAGCAGGCCGAGGTCCGGCGCACGCAGTCCAGGCGAAAGCCGCCGGCCGACCGGCCACCGACCCGAAAGGTGATGTGGGTGTCAGCGCACCAAAAGCAACCGGGGCACCGGCAGCAGCCGGACGAAAGCCGCACCGCCGGCGAGATCCGGCAGCAACCCGGCACGTGGCCCGCGGTGGCGCGGACCGTCGCCGCCGCGCGGGCCGACATCGACCGCCTGCTCGGCGACGCGCTCGTCGATCCGCGGACCCGGATCGTCCTGACCGGCGCGGGGACCTCGGCCTACATCGGGGAAGTCGTCGCCCCCGACCTCGCCCGGCACCTCGGCCGGCCGATCGAACCGATCGCGACGACCGACATCGTCGCCGACCCGCACTCCGTGGTCGTCGACGACCGGCCGGTGCTGCTGGTGTCGTTCGCCCGCAGCGGCGACAGCCCCGAGTCGATCGCCGCGGCCGAACTGCTGCAGCGGCTCACTCCCGCGCTGCACCACATCGTCATCACCTGCAACCCCGCCGGCGCTCTCGCCCGCCGCTGGGCCGACGCCAAGAACGCCGTCGTGCTGACGCTTCCCGAGCAGCTGAACGACCGCGGCTTCGCCATGACGTCGTCGTTCACCGGGATGACCTTGGCCGCCCTGCTCGCCCTGGGCCTGGAGGTCGACGTGGCGGCCGCGGCCCGGGCGGCGTCCGCCGTCCTGGACACCGCGGCGAGCCGGGCGGAAGCGGTCGCCGCCACCGATCCGGCCCGGCTGGTCTACCTCGGCTCCGGCGCGTTCAAGGGGCTGGCCCGCGAGGCCGCGCTGAAGTGCCTCGAACTCACCGCCGGCGCGGTCGTCGCGGTCGCCGACACCCCGCTGGGCTTCCGGCACGGCCCCAAGTCGGTCCTCGGCGAACGGACCGTCGCGATCATCTTCCCGTCCGGCGACCCGTACACCCGCCGCTACGACGACGACATCACGCGCGAGCTCGTGGCGTCCCTGGGACGCGAGCGAGTGCTGGTGATCGGCTCCGACGCGGACGGCGACGCCCCGGCCGGCGCCGGTGAGTGGCCGATCCCGGGGATCGCCCACCTGCCCGGCGCGCTGCGAGCCATCGTGGCGGCCATCCCGGCGCAGTCGATCGCCTTGGCGTGTTCGCTCGCCCACGGCCTGACCCCCGACAACCCGTTCCCCGGCGGCGAAGTCAACCGCGTGGTCCGCGGGGTCGTCATCCACGAGTTCCCGAACCCCGCGGAGGGCTGAGCCATGTTCCTCGGTGTGGACGGCGGCGGGACGAAAACCGCCTTTTGCCTGATCGACGCGCGGGGACGCGTCATCGCGGAAGCCCGCACGGCCGGCCTCTACTACCTGCAGCAGGGCATCGACATCGTCGAGCCGTTGCTGCGCCGGGGAATCGGCGAGGTTTGCGCCACCGCGGGCATCGACGTCGCCGGCCTCTCCTACGCCTTCTTCGGCATTCCTTGCTACGGCGAGGTTTCCGCTGACGTGCCTGTGCTCGACGCGCTCCCCCGCCGGATCCTGGGCGAAGTCGGTTACGCGTGCGGCAACGACATGATCTGCGGCTGGGCGGCCTCCCTCGGTGGCGCGGACGGGATCAACGTCGTCGCGGGCACCGGGTCCATCGCCTACGGAGAACACCGGGGACGGCATTGGCGAGCCGGCGGCTGGAGCGAGCTGTTCGGCGACGAAGGGTCCGGCTACTGGGTGGCGGTCCAGGGTCTCGGCGCGTTCTCCCGGATGAGCGACGGGCGCCAGCCGCCGAGCGCGCTGGCCGACGAGATGCGCCGGACGCTCGGCGTGACCACCGACCTCGACGCCATCGACATCGTCATGAACCGGTGGCACGGGGACCGCGGGCGGATCGCGGACCTCAGCAAGGTCGTCACGCGCGCCGCGGAGGCGGGCGACCCCACCGCGGCCGTCATCCTCGGCCGCGCCGGGCGGGAGCTCGCCCTCCACGTCGAAGCCGGTGCCGCCGCGCTGGGGTTCGAGCCGGACCGGACCGTGCCGGTCTCCTACTCCGGCGGCATGTTCGGCTCGGCCCACCTCCTGGGTTCCTTCCGCGAAGCGCTCCAGCACGGCAGCCACGGCTACGAACTGCGAGAGCCCCTGCTGCCTCCGCACGTCGGCGCGGCGGTCTACGCCGCCCGGCTGGCGGGCCACGCCATCCCGCTCGACCGGATTTCCGCCGTCCCCACCTTGGAGGGATTGTCATGAGCGCATCGAAGCGCCGCGCCGCCTGGATTCCCTACGCCGGCCTGCTGGTCCTGTTCTGGGGTGTCTGGGGCGCGTTCTCCAGCCTGCCCACCTCCCGTTACGGCTACCCCGACCCGATGGTCTACGTCATCTGGTCGGTCACCATGCTCATCCCCGCGTACTTCTCCTTGCGCGGGAAGAAGATCGACCGCCGCCCGATCGCCGCGGTCTACGGCCTGCTGATCGGCCTGACCGGCGCCGGCGGGCAGCTGGTGCTGTTCAAGGCGCTCACCATCGGGCCGGCCTACATCATCTTCCCGATCGTGGCGCTCTCCCCGGCGATCACCGTCTTGATGGCCTTCGCGGCCCTGCGTGAACGGCTCACCGCGCTCAGCTGGATCGGCGTCTCCCTCGCCTTGGTCGCCATCGTCCTGTTCTCGGTGTCTTCGGGCGACTCGCAGGAGACCAGCGGGACCTACCTGTGGCTCTCGATCCTGGTCTGCATCGCCTGGGGCGTCCAGGCGTACTTCATGCGCAAGGCCGCCGTCGTCGGGGTCAACGACGCGACGACCTTCGGCTGGATGACCGTCAGCGGGCTCCTGCTGATCCCGGTCGCGCTCATCATGATGGGCGGCCTCCCCCTGTCGTTCCCGTGGCAGGCGCCCGCCTTGACCGCGATCACGCAGCTGCTCAACGCCGTGGGCGCGCTGTTCCTCGTGATGGCCATGAGCCGGGGCAAGGCCACGATCGTCGCGCCGATCACCAACGCGCTGGCGCCCGTGCTGACCATCGTGCTCTCGCTGATCGTCTTCCGGACCCTGCCGACCGGTTTCCAGGTCGCCGGCATCGTGCTCGCCCTCGTGGGCTCGTCGCTCATGGTCTACAGCACGGAAAAGAGTGGTGAAGAGCCGGCCGCGCAGCTGCCCGGAGCCGCTCCGGCCGATCGGCGGGAAGCCGCGTCGTGACCACGCGAACCCGGCTCGCCCGGAAGATCCTCACCGTCACCCTCAACCCGGCGATCGACGTCACCTACCGGGTCGCCGGGCTGGCGGTCGGCGAGACCGTGCGCGTGGCGAGCGTGCGCAGCCGCGCCGGCGGCAAGGGCGTGAACGTCGCCGCGGTGGCCCGGCGTCTGGGCAGCGAAAGCCTTGTCCTGGCGTTGTCCGGACGAGCGGAGCCGGACGAGTTCCGGGCCGGTCTCGACCGGCTCGGTCTCCCCCACCACCTGGTCCCGGCGCTGGACGCGGTTCGCCGGACCGTCGCGGTGGTGGCGGACGACGGCGTCACGACGAGCTTGCAGGAGCGCGGCCCGAGCGTCGCGGCCGGAATCCGGGACGAGGTCATCGCGGCCTTTCGCGCCGAGCTGGCGGCCGGCGTGGGAGCGGTGGTCATCTCCGGGAGCGTGCCGCCCGGGCTCGGCGACGACCTGCCCGCCCGGCTGGCGGTGCTCTGCGCCGAAGCCGGCATCCCGGTGGTGGCCGACGTTTCCGGCGCCGCCCTGCGCACCGCGGCGACGGCTCGATGTGTGCTCGTACCCAACCGCGACGAGCTGGCCGAGCTGGCCGGAAAGCGCCTTCACGAACCCGGCGAGATCGTCGCGGCCGGCCGGCGGCTGGTCCGGGACGGCGCCGCCGCCGTGGTCGCCACGCTCGGCGAAGAGGGCGTGATCGCGGTGACCGCCGGCCACGAGTCCGGTGTCCGGCCGGTCGAGCGGGTCGTCGGCAACCCCACCGGTGCCGGCGACGCGGCCGCCGCCGCGCTCGCCCGCCACCTGGCGGCCGCCGGCGCTGTGTCCGAAGTGGACTGGCCGGCCGCGCTGGCCGACGTCGTCGCGACGTCGGCCGCCGCTGTCCTGTGCCCCGTCGCGGGCGAAGTCGATCTCGAGGCACGAACCGGCTGGCTCGGTGCCCTCGCCGTGAAGGAGACCGCGTGAACACCGACGCCGAAACCATCTTCGCCGGCCTGCGCGCGGAGGGCGGGGCGGTCGGGGCGTTCAACGCGATCCTCCTGGAGCACGCGGAAGCGATCGTGGCGGGCGCCGAGCAGGCCGGTCTCCCCGTCATCCTGCAGATCTCCCAGAACGCCGTCCGCTACCACGGCTCACTCGACCCGTTCGGCACTGCGTGCCTGAGCATGGCCGCCACCGCCGCGGTGCCGGTTTTGGTGCACCTCGACCACATCGAGGACGAAGCCCTGGTCGATCAGGGTCTCGCGCTGGGCATCCGGTCGATCATGTTCGACGCGGCGAGCTCGGCCTACGCGGAGAACGTGACGCGGACCCGGGCGGTCACCGACCGGTGCCACGCCGCGGGGTGCTGGGTGGAGGCCGAGCTCGGGGAGATCGGCGGCAAGGACGGCGCGCACGCACCCGGCGTCCGGACCGACCCGGCCGAAGCGGCCGCGTTCGTCGCCGCGACCGGAGTCGACTCCCTCGCGGTGGCCGTCGGGTCGTCGCACGCGATGGCCGGCCGCGACGCGGTACTGGACGACGAGCTCATCGGCCGGCTCGCCGGCGCCGTGCCCGTGCCGCTGGTCCTGCACGGCTCGTCCGGAGTACCCGACGACGGCGTCCGGCGGGCGGTCGAGCGCGGCATCCGCAAGGTCAACGTCGGCACCCGGCTCAACCAGGTCCTGACCGGCGCGGTCCGCGCGACGCTCGCCGAGAGGGAGAGCCTGACCGACCCGCGCCGGTACCTCTCCCCCGGCCGCGACCGGATGCGCGACGAGGTCGCGAGGCTTTTGGAGCTCCTGGCCGGTGCCTGACCCCCGCACCGGGCTAGCCCCGGCGCGGTGCGAGACGCGGGTGGAGCTGGCTCCAGGCGAGCAGCGCGACCAGGCCGGTCAGCCCGAAGACCGCCGGCAACCCGATGGCGGACGCCGCCGCGCCGGCCAGCGGGGAAGCCGCGGTCTGGCCGACGCCGAGCCCGGCGAACGACCACGTGACGCCGCGGGCGGGCCGCGTCGGGGACACCTCGGCCGCCCAGAGGATGCACAGCCCGGTCAGGGCCATGTACGTGATCCCGAAGAGCGCGCTGGAAACCAGTGCGCCCGGTAGGCCGGGGTGGGGAAGGGCCAAGAGGGCGAGGCCGGCCGCCGCGAGCGTCCAGGTGATGAGGTTGGCGGCGCGCAGCCCGACGCGCTCGGCGCCGCGGCCGGCCAGGCCGCCCAGGAGGCCGGCGACGCCGATGGTGAACCAGCACCAGGTCGCGGCGACCGGGCTCAGCCCCGCTTCGGTCAGCCGGGAGCTGGAGAACGTCCAGTAAGGCGCGCTCGTCACGCCGATGAGGACGGAGTTGACCACCAGCGGCGCCACCCCGCGAGCGGACCCGGTGGCCACTTCGGCGGGTTCCTTGCGCGGCAGCGTCCGCCAGGCGAGCAGCGTCATCGCCGCGCCGAGCCCGGCGAACGTGGCCCAGACCGCGGGCCAGCCGAAGACCAGCAGCGGGGTGAACGCCGACGCGGCGAGCCCGAGCCCGGTGCCGGTGTTGGCCCAGGTCTGCGCCCCGGCCCGGGCGCGCACCCCGACGGTCTCGCCGATGAGCTGCGCGACACCGGGCGACACGAGCCCCGCGCTGCCGCCCGCGACGACGATCCCGGCGCCGAACACCACGACGTTCGGCGCCAGTGCCATGAGCGCGAGTCCCGTCGTGGCCGCCACTCCGGCCAGCAGCACGGTGCCGCGCGGGGACCGCGCCGACGTCGTCGGAGACACGAGCAGCCCCAGGCCGTACCCCGCGGTGGACAGTCCGCCGAGCACCCCGACGGCGACGGTCGTGAGCCCGAACGTCTCGCTGAAGCGCGGGACGAACAGCCCGTAGGCGTAGCGCGCGAACCCGTAGCAGAGGGCGATGACCCCCGCGCCGATCGCGGCGGTGGGCCACCACCTGGACGTCTTCTTCTCCTCCTCGATGGTCACCATGCCCTCCACCAAACAGACAGGTCTGTCTGGTGTCAAGCAATGGTACAATCACCGCAGCTGACACGGTATACCGAGTGGTATGGAGGCATCGTGGGCAGGACTCGTCCAGGCGACGCGGGAGCCAAGGTGCTCAAGGCGGCGTCGACGTTGTTCTACCGCGATGGGATCCACGCGGTGGGGGTCGACACGGTGGCGGCCGAGGCGGGTGTGACGAAGGCGGCCCTCTACGGCAACTTCGGTTCGAAGAGCCGCCTGGTCGTCGCGTACCTGCGTGAGCGCGACCGGCGGTGGCAGGAGCAGATCGACACGATCACGGCCGGGTGCGACGACCCCCGCGAGCGGGTGCTGGCGGTGTTCGACGCGTACGAGGTGTGGCTGTCCCGTGACGGCTACCGCGGCTGCGCGTTCCTCAACGCGACTTCGGAGTTCCCCGATCCCGCGGACCCGGTCCGCGAAGTGGTCCGCCACCACAAGACCGCTCTGCACGGCTACTTGCGGGCTCAGCTCGAGCGCGTGGACTCGGACCACGCGGACGAACTGATGCTCCTGCTGGAGGGCGCGGCGGTCTCATCGGTGGTTTCCCAGGACGCACAACCGTTCCACGTCGCGAAGCGGCTTGCGGAGAAACTGATCCCGCCGCGGCGCTGACGTCAGCAGCCGAGGTGGGCCACGACCAGGTTCGGGTCCTGCGCCGTCACGTACGCGGCGCTGAACACGTAGACGGTGCTGCCGCGCACGGCCAGCGAAGTGGGGTTCTGCAGGCCGTCAGCCGGGGTGAGCACGATCGAGTGGCTCCCGTCGGGCCGGACGAGGGCCACCTCGCTGGGACCGTTGAGCGCGGCGAGCAGTTCGTCCCCGCGGCCGGTGAACCCGAAGTCGTCGATTCCCGCCAGCCCGGTGGCCACGGTCCGGATCGCGCCGGCGCTGCCGTCCCGCCGGATCGGGATGCGCAGCACCGTGCCCCGGTCGAGGTTCGTGGCCCACACCGCGCCGCCGCGGAGCTTGAGACCGTTGGCACCCAAGAAGCCCGCGCCCGCCAGTTCGGGAGCGGCCGACCAGGTGGTGGGGGTGCCGCCGGCCGACGGCACCCGCCAGATGGTGCCGAGCACGGAGTCCGTGCCGTACAGGGTGCCGGTGTCCTGGTCGAGGGCTAGGCCGTTGGGCAGGCCCCCGGCCGGGAGCGCGGCGATCCGCTGGGGCCGGCCACCGGGCCGCAGCCGCCACACGCCGGTGAGGTCGGGCGTGCCGGTCGCGTAGAGGAAGTACAGGGTGCCGTCCCCCGCTCGGGTGATCCCGACGGTGAGCGCGAAACCGAGCACCGGGGTGTGGACTCCCCCGTCGGCGGGCTCGGGCAGGGTGGCCAGGACGCGGACGGCGCCACCCGGCGAGATTTCGGCGATCTGGCGCCCCGCCGCGAATGTGACGTAGGCGGCGCCTCCGGGTGCCAGGGCGACGTTCTCCGGCGTTTGCCCCGCGGCCAGATCGAAGTGGGCGGCGATCCGGGCGCCGTGCAGAGGTGCGGAGACCGCGGAAGCGGGCGTGGCGGTCAGCGCGACGCTCGCGGTGGCCAGGACGGCCGCCGACGCGGCGTACCAGGGCAGCTTCTTGTCCATGGTGGTTCCTTCACTTGTTTCCGAGCGCGCGTCAGCGACACACCGGCACGCGCGGGGTGTGGTGGGTTCAGACCGGCCGGTTCGACGGGGACGCCAGGACGGTGTCGTGCTCGACCGCCTGGCCGAGCAGCGTCAGCGCGGCCCGGGCGGGCGAGTCCGGCGCCGTCGTCGCGACGACGACGGCCGGACCCGGCCCGCTGCTGAGGGTCTGTTGCAGGACCGTGAGCGTCCCGACGAGCGGGTGGCGCATCTCGTACGGGGCGACAGCGCAGGCCTTGACCCGGTGATCGGCCCACAGGCCGGCGAACTCGGCGCTCTTGGCGCTGAGCTCCCCCACCAGAGCGTGCAGCACCGCGTCGTCCGGGTACTCGCCCGCCACCAGCCGCAGGTTCCCGACCACCGCCCGGGCTTTGTCCGTCCAGTCGGCGTAGAGCTCCCGGGTGTGGCTGTCGAGGAACACGAGGCGGGCCATGTTCGGGCGTTCGGCGGGCCGCGCCGGGGCGGCGAAGTCCAGGTGACCGGCGAACAGCGCGTGTCCCAGCCGGTTCCAGGCCAGCACGTCACCGCGCCGGCCGAGCACGATCGCGGGCACCGCCGCCACGGCGTCCAGCAGCTGGCCGGCGGCCTCGGTCACCCGCTCCGGCGCCGGTCGCCGGTTTCGGGGACGGCGCCGGTCGGCACGAGCCAGATCGTGCAGGTGCCGCCGCTCCGAGTCATCCAGCCGCAGTGCCGAAGCAATCGCGTCGAGGACCTCGGACGAGGCGCCGAGGGACTGACCTTGCTCCAGCCGGGTGTAGTACGAGGCACTCACCCCGGCCAGCAAGGCCAGCTCTTCACGACGAAGCCCCGGCACGCGCCGGCGTTCGCCGTAGGTCGGCACCCCGGCCTCTTCCGGACGCACCTGTGCTCGCCGCGTCTGGAGGAAGGCACCGAGCTGCGTCTTTCCGGTCATGGCTCCAGTATCGATCGCGGTGCCGCCGTCAGCCTGACCCGGCTGGGGGTAGGCAGGAACGGGGCTGGACGAGCTTTGCCGCCCACCGACGTTCCTTTCGGGCAATCGTAAAGACCGGTCCGGCGGTTTCCCCTTTGTGCACCAGTGCGTGCAGAAAGGCGGGCACGCTCTTGCCCGGCACGGTGCGCGCCCCGCATTCTCCGAAAAGCGAGGGTTCTTCCGGCATCCGGCCTCGCGCGATTTTCGTCGAGGAGGAACACCACCGTGCCCAAACCGCCGACCAACCTCAACAGCTACCGCGGCGTCCTGCCGTACTCGAGTGAGATCTTCGGTGTCTACCAGCCGTTGCTGGGCTGGAAGTCCGACCGGATCACCGGCCGCGTCGACGGCGCCGCCCAGGTCCGGTCCGAAGTGCTGCTCGACCACGTCGGTGCCCGCGTCGCGCCGGTCGTCGAAGCGACCTTCGATCCGGCCGAGCGCACGGTCGACGTCACGAAGCTGACTCCCGGCAACCTCGACACCGGGACCGCGTTGTCCGGGATCGTCGTGTCGGCGGTGCGGACCGCCCTGCCGCCGGAATCGCAGTACCGCCCGGAAATCTGGCAGCAGGTGCTCTCCCCCGACGCGCTCTCCCGGGCCCTCTCGGGGCCGGTCGTGCAGCAGGCGAAGGCCCTGTACCTGGAGCTGACCACCCCGCCGGGCCCGCACCTGACCGCCGCCACGGGCGGCGGCGCCGAGTCGGCCACGCGCGCGCTGCTGCGCCGCGAGTCGCAGGTCACCGGGCTCCTGGCGCAGCTGCGCGACCGCAACTTCCACGGTCAGCTGAAGAACATGTTCTACGGTTCGCTCGCGAGCCGGGTGGATCCGCTGTGGGACGGGCTTTCCGGCGCCGACCCGTTCGACACCCTCGACCCGACGAAGCAGCTCCGCCGGGTCGGGCTGTCGCCGGTCGGGCTCGCCCACCTGTTCCGCCAGTTCTTCTCCGAGTTCGACACGTTCCTCGGCCCGCCGGTCGGGCACATCTGGATCGCCCCGGGTTCCACCGTGGAGCTGATCGAGGTGCACACCCGGCGCGTGCTGCAGGAGGAAACGCTGGAGCGGAGCCTCGAAACCACCACGCGGGCCGAGAAAGCGCAGAGCGTCCAGGACGAGCTCTCCGACGCAGTGAAAGAGGACAACCGCTCGGGCACCAAGTTCGGCGCCAATGTCGCCGCCAACCAGCACTGGGGCTGGGGCAGCGCGGACGAGTCGGCCAGTTTCAGCCTCGAAAACACGCAGCAGCGCGCCCGTGAGCAGATCCACACGACGAAACGGGACCAGTCGGAAAAGCTCACCACGGAAATCAAGCAGAACTTCAAGAGCACCTTCCGGACGGTCACCGAAACCACCGACACCTCGACCAAGCGGTACGTGCTGACCAACTCGAGCGACGAACTGGTCAACTACGAGCTGCGACGCAAGATGCGCCAGGTCGGCGTCCAGATCCAGGACATCGGCAGCTACCTGTGCTGGCAGACCTATGTGGACGATCCCGCCGACGAGATCGGCTTGGCCAAGCTCGTCCACGTCGGGGCCCCGCCGGACCTCTCCAAGGTGCCGCAGCCCGACATGATCGTGCCGCCGCAGCCCTTCACCTCGGACGCGGACCTGAGCGTCCCCTTCCTGAGCAACGACGGCGCGGCCAAGGACGACACCTTCCAGAACGGCTCGGAAACCAGCCTGGGCTTCCTGGACGGCACCAACCACATCGTCGCCGACTTCCCGCAGGGCCCGTTCCGCTGCCCCCAGCCGGGGTTCAAGCTCACCTCGGTCACGGTCGACACGCTGGGCGCCGACGCCACGATGTCCGTCCGGAACGTCGCCACGACGCCGACCGGCGAGTGGACGTTCACCCTCCACCTCGACCACGTCAACTTCAACGACCGCGACACCCTCCCGGTCAAGGTGAAGCTCGCCTGGTCGCCGGTGTTCGACCAGGCCGTCATCGACGCGGAGAACGCCAAGCGGATCGCGCTGTTCACCGAAAAGGAACGGGACCTGGCCCGCCAGGCGTTCGTGGCGGCGGCCCAGGAACGGATCGCGCTGGCGAGCAGGATCACCCGCCGCAAGTTCGAAGACCTGCGGGAGGAGGAACGGATCGTCGTCTACCGCAAGCTGATCCAGGACCTGCTCACGCCGGCCGCGCTCGTCCCGCAGCCCGACAAGGAGACCCAGCACGTCGTGGCCGAGCTGATCGACTCCATCTTCGACGTCGACAAGATGCTCTACTTCGTGGCTCCCGAATGGTGGCGCCCGCGGCTGCACCGCTCGCACCAGCAGCTCGGCTCGGTCGAAGCGGTCACCGACCCCAACGGGAAGTCGATCGAGTACCACCGCTCGATCCCGCGGGAAGACGTCTCCGCGTGGGGTGAAGCCGACACCCGGTCCGACAGCTACTACATCACGGAGGACTCGGTGCCCGCCCGGCTCGGCAGCTCGCTCGGCTGGCTCCTGCAGCTCGACGGCGACGACCAGCGCAACGCGTTCCTGAACGCGCCCTGGGTGAAGGCGGTCATGCCGATCCGGCCGGGCAAGGAGAAGGCCGCGATGAGCTGGCTCAAGCACATCGAAGGCACCGGCACGATCAGCGACGCCGACCTGTACCTCGGCCCGGAGCCGGAGTGGAAGGGCAAGACCGTGTTCGAGGTGCTGGACATCCTCGCCACCCGCGTCGCGGCGAAACACCGCGAAAGCGTGACGACCACGAACTTCCAGGACCCGATCGACGACCGGTCGACGGTCCGGGCGACGCCCGTCGACCGCGTCTACGAGCACGGTTTCAACCCGCTCAAGGACGGTTTCCGGGCCAGCACCAGCGGCAACTTCGAAATCTTCGACCAGTGGGTGGAGATCCTGCCGACCGACCAGGTCGTCGCCGTGCCGGTCAGGTACGACCCGAAGACCGGCCGGCAGCTCTGAACCCGCCGTGACCACGCGCTACGTCCACGCCAAGAAGGGCACGACCTCGGGGCCGTTCGACACCCCCGCCAAGCCGGCCCGCACGATCGCCGACGCGATCCGCGTCGCGGTCGCGGGCGACACCGTCGAGATCCTCGACAACGCGACCTACCGGGAGGACGAACTGGTCGTCGGCAAGGCGCTCACCCTGGTCAGCAGCTTCCTGCTGGCCCACCCCACGATCGATCCCACCGACCCGAAGTTCGACCCCGCCGTGCTGCCGGCGATCACGACCAAGCGCGGTGCGGCCCACCGGGTGCTGCGGATCGCCGGCACGGCCGGAACCCGGGCTTCGTTCGGGCCGGTCGCCGTGCGCGGGGTGCGGGTGACCGGTGGGCACGCGGTCCACCGGTCCGCGGACCCGGCGCTGGGCGCGGGTGGCGGCATCGCCGTGATCGACGCGGACAACGTGCTGATCGAATGCTGCGTGATCACGGGCAACCAGACCGAGACGGCCCGGATCACCGGCTGGCCCGAGGCCGACCGCGTGGCGCTGCGCAACGCCGTCGTCGGCCTGGTCGGGGAGATCGTGTCCCCGGCCGCCGTCCAGACGATCAACGGCCTCGTCGACGCGGCGAACGCGGTGCTGAAGCTGCTCGGGCGCCCGCCGCTCCCCCGGCTGGACCGGGCCACGATCCTCGCCGACCTCGCTGCGAACTTCGACGGCGCGGTCCCGCCGGGCCGGCCCAACTCCTGGCTGGCCGGGCAGGCGTTCGGCGGCGGCCTGGCGACCGTCTGGGCCGGCCCGACCGTGCGGAAATGCCTGATCCGCGGCAACACCGCCCAGGGCCGCGGCGCCGGAGCGGCGGTCGTCGGGTACGGCTGGCCGTCGTTCGAGCACTGCTGGATCGACGGCAACCGCAGCGGCACCAGCGGCCGGCGCGACGGGGGTGGCCTCGGCTGCGAGGTTTCGGTGCCCGGCAAGCTGACCCGCGACCTCAGCGAGATCGATCTCGTCCGGTTCTTCACGGCGAAGGTCGTCCACATCACGTCGCCGACCAGCAGCGTGACGATGTCCGACCTGCTGGACTACGCGTGGTGGCTGATCGACCCGCTGCGGCCGAACCCGGCGGTGCGCGGGGTCAAGGCGATCGTGCTGGAGCTGCTCGGCGGCAAGGCGCACGCCAAGGCCGTGCTGTTCCACGCGCTGTACTTCCTGGCCGGCTCCGCGCTCAGCCTGCACAAGTGGGACGCCTGGAAGCGCGACGAGATCGAGTCGGCCCAGAAGACCGCGGTGAAGGTGACCGAGTCACGGCTGACCGGCAACCGGTGCTTCGACGACGGCGGCGGGCTCTACGCGTCGGTGCTGTCCCGGGTCCAGCTGGTCAAGACGGAGGTCAGCGGCAACATCGCCGGCAGCATCGGCGGCGGGGTGCGGCTCACCATGGGCTCGGGCGGCGTGTTCGACACCTGCGACGTCCGGGGCAACACGGCACGCGGGCTCTCCCTGTCCACCGGCCTCCCCGACCCGGGTCCGCTGCCCGGCGGCGGCGTGTCGGCGCGCAACTCCGACGTGCTCGTCACGGCGACCACGATCGGCGTTCCCGCGGGCACCCGGCCCTCGACGCCCGCCACCGAGTCCAACGTCACCCCCGACCACCCCGGGGGCGGCGTCGGCTGCCAGGCGGACACCGAAGGCGCCCTCGCCGGGATCCCCGACCTCTGGACCGCGATCATGCGGGAGGTCTTCGAGGTGCGGTCGGTGCGCGTCGAGATCGGCAAGGGCAGCACGGTCGCCGGCAACGGCGCGGGGTACGACGAGCGACGATCACCGGTGGGCAAGGTCAAGTTCGCCAAGGGCGGCGGTCTCTTCGCCCTCCAGGGCACGTTCCCCGACGCGCCGGACCTGACCCTCACCGTCGAAGCCGTCGCCACGACGATCCACGGCAACTCCGCCCGGGTTTCGGGCTACCCGTCCAAGGTCGAACCGGGCCTGACCATCGCCACGGCCGACGAGGTCTGCCTCCAGAACCTCCGGGCCGGGAAGGAGTGGACCGAATCGAACTACCGGCCGTTGCTGCAGTCCGGAAACCTGATCTTCCGGACCTGACGGCGGGTTCGCCCGATCGGCCCCGAGGGATGGCCCGAAGAGGATCGGCCGCGGACCGCGCTCAGCGTGCCCGCCGCCGCGCTGCCCGCCGGGAACCCGAAGGCGGAGATCGCCGTCGGGGCTCCGGAACCAGCCGGGGAACCACGGCGCTCTCCGCGACCTCCGTCAAGGCCGACACCGTGGCGGCACCCGCGGAAAGGACACAAAGGACGGTGACGCCGAGGCCGCCGAGCAGCGACAGCACCGGGACCAGTCCGATGAGGACACCGCGGACCGCGTTGTCCCACCCGAGCAGCAGCCGCGGCTGCACCCGGTCCAGCAGCCGCCCGGCGATCGGCCCGGCCACGACCCGAGGAAGCCCCGGGCACAGCACGACCAGGCCCAGCGCCGGCGGGCCCGATGGCCTGACGACCCCTGGGGCGAACCATGGCAATCCGAACCCGGTTGATAAAAGCGCCGGCGAAGCACCGCGCGGTTGCTCCCCGGCTGGTGGTGCTCGCCGCAGCCGGCGGATCGGGCGGCGCGCGCGACCCGGTCGAGATCGTCGCGGTCAACCCGACAGGGCCCGTTCCCGGAACTCCGCCGGGGTCAGCCCGGTCGCCTTCTTGAAGACCTGCCCGAAGTGTGACGCGCTGACGAAGCCCCACCTGGCTCCGATGGCCGCGGCCGGGACGGCCCGGGTGACCGGGTCGGCGAGGTCCCGTTTGCAGGCCTGGATCCGGCGGTGCCGGATCCAGGCGGCCACCGTGTGCCCGCTCTGCCGGAAGAGCATGTGCAGGTAGCGCACGGAGACGAAGTGGGCCGCGGCGATGGCCTCGACCCGCAGATCCGGGTCGGGCAGCCGCTCGTCGATGTAGGCGTGGACCGCGCGCAGCCGGCGAGCCCGCTCGTCACGGCGGTCCGGGGCGGTGATCCCCGCCTGCGCCCGCAGCATGGTCGCCGTCATGTCGATCACGTTGCCCGCCACCAGGACGCCGTCCGGGCCACTCGACGGGCCGAGCGAGCCGAGGCTCAGGATCGCCGACCACACCACCGGTGCGATGCCCTGCTCGGTGGAGAACTTCCGGGCCGCGAGGTCGGCGAAGGACTCGGCGTCGTGCACGCCCAGGATCTCCTTGCGGAACTTGACGTTCACCGATCGGTAGCCGTCACCGACATCGAGCCGCAGCGGCCGCTCCGAGTCGTAGAGCGCGAACTCCCCCGCGCGGATGGTCGCGGACCGGCCGTCCTGGGTCACCCGCTTGTCCCCCGCGAGCTGGAGGGTCAGCAGGAAGTAGGCGTCGTCGCCGAGGTCCAGGTCGCTCGGCCGCCGGTACACCGTGTGCCGCCGGCAGGCCACGCCGAACATGCCGAGCTCCCCCAGCGAGCGGTGCGTGATCGTGCCGGCGAAGGACTCCGGATCGGCGAACTCGAAGCTGAAGTGCAGTGAGACGCCCGTGTTGACCTGTTCCTGCCAGACGCCGGTCCGGACCTTCGCAGCGGTGCGGGGCGCGGCGCGTCCGGTGGCCACCACGGTCTGCGAACCGGCCATGAACGCTCCTGGGGATGGGCGACGCCGTCAGGCTACGCCGCGATCCCGGCTGTGCACATCCTCGACATCGTCGTGCGCGTCTGCCCGATGCGCGTGGGGCCGGGCTGTTCGTAGCGTGGGCCACGGAGTACGTCGCTGTTCGACGAGGAGACACGGCATGGCCTACATCGAAGGCTCCCACCACATCACGCTGTCCGTCGGCCGCGCCCAGGAGGACGTCGACTTCCACGTCAAGGTGCTCGGGATGCGGTTCATCAAGCGCACCGTGCTCTTCGACGGGTCGACCCCCATCTACCACCTCTACTACGCGAACGCCGACGGCGACCCGTCCAGTGTCGTCACCACATTTCCCTGGGCACAGGCCGGGTTGCACGGAAAGCGCGGCACCAACCAAGGCCGTGAAGTCCTGCTGTCCGTCCCCGACGGCAGCCTCGATTTCTGGCACCGGAGGCTGACCGCGCACGACGTCGCGGTGACCGACCTCGAGGTGTTCGGCCGCCGGCGGCTGGCGTTCGAGCACCCGAGCGGCATCGAGTACGTCTTCGTCGCCAACGAGGGCGACGACCGCACCGGGCACGCCGGGTACGGGGTGCCGCCGGAGCACGCGATTCACGGACTGCACGGCCTCGGCGTGCACGTGGTGACCCCCGACCGCACCGTCGAGTTCGCCCACGACACCTTCGACGCCCAGCACGGGCTCGGCGAAGAGGGCGACCGGATCGCGCTGCAGATCGGCAAACAGGCGCGCGGCAACCACCTGGAGATCACGGTCAACCGCCGGGACGACCAGGGAACCTGGCACTACGGTGCCGGCACCCAGCACCACTTCGCGTGGAACGCCGACACCCTGGAGAACCAGGACGAGCTCAAGTTCGAGATCGAGGGCCGCGGCTACACCGACATCTCGGAGCTGAAGGACCGCAAGTACTTCAAGAGCGTCTACGTCCGCTCGCCGGCGGGAGCGTTGTTCGAGCTCGCCGTCACCCACGCCGACGGCGGCTGGGACTGCGACGAGTCCCCGCACGAGCTGGGACAGCGCTTCCAGCTGCCCGACCAGTTCGAACACCGCCGCGACGAGCTGCTCGGCGCGCTCGAACCGATCGACATCTGAGGCGGCGTGGACGACGGCACCGCGCGGAACCCGCATCTCGGGCAGCGGGTCCTGCGCTGGGGCCCGGCCACGGCACCGATCGTGGTGCTCGCCGCGCACGGCCGCGGGCAGGAGCCCGAGTTCATGCAGCGGCTCGCCGGGCGCTTCGGCCCGCTGCCGGCGCGGTTCGTCGCGCCGGCCGCAGCCGGGGACAGCTGGTACCCACAACCGTTCCGGCAGCCGCTGGCCGCGAACCAGCCGAACCTCGGCCACGCGCTCGACGCCCTCGACCGGCAGATCGACGAGCTGCTCGGCGCCGGCACTCCCGCGCGCGCACTGGTGCTGCTCGGGTTCTCCCAGGGCGCTTGCCTGCTGACCCACCTGCTGCTCACCCGGCCCCGGCCGCTCGGTGCCGCCCTGCTCTTCACCGGCGGGTTCATCGGCGCCGAGCCGATCCCCGCGCCCGCTCCCGCCGCCCTCGACGGCCTGCCGGTGCTGGTGCGCAGCATCCGGGACGACCCGTGGGTCCCGGCCCACCGGGTCCTCGACAGCGCGGATCTGTTCAAGGCTGCGGGAGCCCGGCTGGACCTGCACATCGCCCCCGGCGACGAACACGTCGTGACCGACGAGGCGTGCGTCGCCGGCGCGGACCTGATCCACCGTCTCGCCGCGGGCGACCTGCCGTGACGGCATGCCCAGCGGCGTCAGGTTTCCCGGCGGCCGGGAAGTTCACGTGCGCACTACGACGGGGAAGCCCGGGGAAATGAGGGCGGCCGTCTCGGTGGCCGCGGCGAGGATCTCGTCGTCGGTCAGGTCGAGCCCGTGTGAGCCCATGACCGCGAGGTTGACGCTCATCATCGCCATCCTGACCTTGAGGCGGTCCTTCGCCGACGCGCCCGGCTCGGCCAGCAGCGACGAGATCTTCTGCAGGCGGTCCAGCGCGCCGCCGTGGTCGGGCTTGAGGTCGCGCAGCGCGGCCTGGTTGGCGATGGCGAACCGGGCGAAGCTGAGGCCGTCGTCGAGGATGAGGCCGAACCAGCCGGCCGCGATCCTGGCCGAGCGCTCCGCCGAGTGCGGCTGACCTTCGGCCCATTCGATGAGCGCGTCGAGGGTGGCCAGCCGGTCTTCGAACAGGCTGCGGACGATCGCTTCCTTGCTTTCGAAGTGGTAGTACACCGCGGCCTTGGTGACGTCGAGCTGCTCGGCGATCTGCCGCAACGACGTGGCCTCGTAGCCGTGCACGGTGAACAGGTCCAGCGCGACGCGCCGGATCTCGGCGCGCCGGTCGTCCGCTGCCTTGCGTTGTCGCGCCATGGGCGTCGCTCTCCTGGTACTCGGCCGGTCCGCGAGTCCAGGATAACCCGTTGCCTACCTTCCGGCCGGTCAGTACTGTCACTACTGACCGGCCGGAAAGTAAGTTGATCATCTTCGTGAAGGACCAGCCCATGACGCCAGAGACCACCAGCGAGGCCGCTCCGCCCGACGAGGCGGCCGCCGACCGGACGCCCGCGCAGTTCACGCACCGGCAGATCATGGTGACGATGAGCGGCCTGGTCATCGCGATGCTCCTGGCGATGCTGGACAACATGATCGTCGCCCCGGCGCTGCCCACGATCGTCGGTGACCTCGGCGGCCTGAGCCACCTCGCCTGGGTGACGACCGGCTACATCCTCGCCTCGACGGCGTCCACCCCGATCTGGGGCAAGCTCGGCGACCTCTTCGGGCGGCGCATCGTCTTCATCTCGTCGGTCGTGGTGTTCCTCGCGGGCTCGGCGCTGGCCGGGATGTCGCAGAACATGGGCGAGCTGGTCGCCTTCCGCGCCGTGCAGGGCCTCGGCGCCGGCGGCCTGATGGTCGGCGTGCTGTCGATCATCGGCGAGATGATCCCGCCGCGGGAACGCAGCAAGTACATGGGCCTGATGATGGCCGTCATGCCGGTCGCGATGATCGGCGGCCCGCTGGCCGGCGGCTTCATCACCGACAACTTCTCGTGGCGCTGGGCCTTCTACGTCAACCTGCCGCTCGGCGCGGTCGCGCTGGTGGTCTGCTGGTTCACCCTGGCCAAGCTCCCCCGCGGCACCGGCAAGGCGCGGATCGACTGGCTCGGCGCCGGCCTGCTGACCGTCTGGATTACCGCGCTCGTGCTGATCACCAGCTGGGGCGGCACGCAGTACGACTGGGTGTCGCCGCAGATCCTCGGCCTCGCCGTGGTGACCGTCGCCGCGTTCATCGCCTTCGTGATCGTCCAGCGCCGCGTGGCCGAGCCGATCATGCCGCTGCGGGTGTTCGGCAACCTCAACTTCACCCTCTCCGGCGCGCTGGCGTTCATCTCCGGGTTCGCGATGTTCGGCGCGGTCACCTTCCTGCCCCAGTTCCAGCAGTTCGTGCAGGGCTCGTCGGCGACCAACAGCGGGCTGCTGCTGATGCCGATGATGATCGCGGCCATGGTCGTCTCCCTCGCCAGCGGCGCGATCATCAGCAAAACCGGGCGCTACAAGATCTTCCCGATCATCGGCGGCACCCTGATCGCCGCGTCGCTCGCGCTGTTTTCGACGCTGGACATCGACACGTCGAAGACGACGACCGCGATCTACATGGTCGTGCTCGGCGCCGGGATGGGCTGCCTGATGCAGACCTCCACGCTGATCGCGCAGAACAGCATCGAACTGCGTGACATCGGGGCGGGCACGGGCGCGGCGACCTTCCTGCGCAACATGGGCAGCTCACTCGGGGTGGCGCTGCTGGGCGCGATCTACACCAGTTCGCTGAGCAACTCCCTGACGGGCGGCGACAGCTTCTCCGCGAGCGGCAACCAGATGACCCCCGCCATCCTGCACAAGCTGCCCGAAGCCGCGCAGCACATGTTCAAGGTCGCCGTCACCGACAGCCTGGGCACGATGTTCGTCGTGGCCGCGGCAGTCGCGGCGGCCGGGATCGTCATCGCGTTCTTCGTCCGCCAGATCCCGCTGCGGGGCCGGGCCGCCCCCGCCGAGGCCGAACTCCTGGAGGTCTAGCACCCCTCGGTGGCGCGGCAGGAGAAACGCGGCTCACCGTGCGACGATCGGGGACGTGAGCCCACAGCAGTTTCGCGCCGTCATCGCCGCCGGTCCGCGCGACCACGCGGTCATCGCCGTGCCCTTCGATCCGGACAAGACGTGGGGCGCCAAGGCCGACCATCCCGTGGGCGGCACGATCGAGGGCAGGCGGGTCCGCGGGAGACTGTCGCCGGCCGGCAGCGGCTGGCTGTTGACCGTCACGCCGTCGTGGCTGCGCGACGCAGACGTCACGATCGGCACCGAGGTGACCGTCGAGCTGGCCCCGGAAGGCCCCCAACGCGAAGACCTGGCCGACGACATCGCCGCGGCACTGGCCGGCAACCCCGCCGCTGCCGCATTCTTCGACACGCTGGCGCAGTTCTACCGCAAGGCCTACCTCCGCTGGATCGAGGCGACCACCCGCCGTCCGGACCTCCGCGCGGCCCGGATCGCCGAGGTGGTCGACCTGCTCGCGGCGGGGACCAAACAGCGGCCACGGCCGTGACGGCAGCTCTTGGCCAGAGGTGGCGCACCTCCAGCGGAGATACTCTGCCCGGCTGATCGAAACCGGTTCGCGGACACGCCGCGTCTCCGTGTCAGCGGAGGTGTGCGAGGCGCCGTCGTTCGAGGACGAGCGCGATCGCGTAGGCGCCGCCGCCCGCGATGGCGAGTATCCAGAACAAGCCGGGCTTGCCGACGATGAGGGCAGTAGTGGAGATCAGGGCCAGCCAGCTGCCGAGCGTGTAGTGCACGAGGTTGCGGCGTGCGACGCCTTCGGCGATGTAGAGCAGGCCGACGACGAGGCCGGAGCCGGTCGGCCAGAGGACGGCCGGCAACTCGGCGGCTCCGGAGATGGCGGTGAGACCGGTGATGGCGAGGAAGAGAGCGGCGAAGCCGGTGATCCAGGACAGGCCGAGCAGTTTGCCGACCAGGGCGGTGCGCTGGTCCGCGCCGCGTTGGGCGCGGGTGGCGGCGAGGGTGGAGAAGACGGTGCCGGCGGCGAGGCCGGCGACGAGCAGGGCCGGGGGTAGCCAGCCGGGCAGTGCGAACAGCGGGTCGTCGCCCTGGGAGACGGCGGTCGCGCCGTGTCCCAGGAGGTAGGCGAGTCCGAAGCCGACGTAGGCGGCGCGGTTGTCGACGTCGCCGACGCGGGTGGTGGCGGGAGTGGCGGGGAGCGCGAGAGTGGTCATGGCGGTGCCTCCGGGCAGGGATGTCAACGGATGCTGGGATCAGATCTCGACGAGGTGGGCCAGTGGGACGGTCAGCCGCTGGGTGATGTCGGTGGGCCAGGCGTAAGAGCCGGCGACGATGCGCTGGTGCGCGAGGCCGTGCAGGCCCAGCCACAGGACGATCGTGTCGGTGGCCGGGTCCTTGCCGATGGCGTGGCCCGAGGCGACACATGCGGTGAGGCTGTCGGTGAGCACCCGCATCGCTTCCGTGCCCTGGGTGGTCCAGAGATCACCGAACATGACGCGGTAACGCTGGGGATGGTGCCGGGCGTACTCGAGGTAGGTCCGGCAGACGGCGTGCAGCCGCTGCCGGGGCTCCTCGACGGCCGCGGCGGTGGACCGGAGCCGGGCCGCCAGGTCGGCGAAACCGCACCGCGCGACGGCGAGCAGGATGGCCGGCTGGTCGGGGAAGTGGGCGTAGATGGAGGGTGGCGCGATCCCGATCCGGCGGGCCACGGCCCGCAGGGTCACGGCCCGTTCGCCGCCGCCGGCGTCGAGCAGTTCGCTCGCGGCGGCCAGGATCTGCTCGCGGAGCCGGCCGCCCTCCCCGCGGGGGTTGCGCGGCCGGTGCGGTGCGGTCATCGCCGGTGTCCTACGGGACGATGACGACTTTGCCGGCGACGGTGCGCGACTCGGCCAGCGCCAGCGCCGCACCGGCGTCGGCCAGGGGGTACTCCGCGGCGACCTGGGCGGTGAGGGTGCCGTCGGCGAGCAGCCGCAGCACCTGGGTGAGGTCCTCGCGCAGCCGGGCCCGGAAGGTGCTCAGGCGACGCTTGCCGGCCCAGAAGTTGTAGAAGCGCGCACCTTTACCGTTGGGCAGCAGGTTCCACAGAATGAGCCGCGCGAACGACTTCAGCACCGGCAGCTGGGAGTTGCCGTCCTCGTCCTTGGTGGCCGCGGTCCCGTAGGACACCAGCGTCCCGCCGCGGCGCAGCAGCTTCCAGGAGTCCTTGAGCCCGGCGCCGCCGACGTGGTCGAACACGGCGTGCACACCGTCCGGCGCGAGCTCCCGGATTCGCCGGTACATGTCCGGATCGCGGTAGTCGACCGGGATCGCGCCCAGCTCACGCACGGTGTCGTGGTGGCGGGGCGACGCCGTGCCGATCACCGTCATCCCGGCGTGGCGGGCCAGCTGCACGAGCGTCGACCCGACGCCGCCGTTGGCGCCGAGCACCACGATCGTCGCGCCGGCGGGCACCTTCGCGCTGCGGTACAGCATCTGCCAGGCCGTGATCCCGTTGACCACGACGGTTTCCGCCTCGGCCGCCGGCACGCCGTCCGGCACGGGCACCAGGTCCGCGGCGTCGAGCTGCAGGGAGCTGGCCCAGCCGCCGATCTTGGTGACCGCGGCGAACCGGCGCCCGACCAGCGCGGGGTCCACCTGCGGACCGACTGCGGTGACCGTGCCGACCACGTCGTAGCCGGGCACGAAGGGGAACGGCGGCTGGTCGTAGTACTTGCCGCGGCGCATCTGCTGCTCGGCGAACGACACGCCGGTCGCGTCCATCCGCAAGGTCACCCGGCCCGCGGCCGGCGCGGGGAGGTCGCGGGTGCGCATCCGCAGGCCGCTCGCCTCGACCTTGCCCGGCAGCACGATCTCGGTGGCCTGGGTGACAACGGTGCTGTTCATGGCTGACTCCGTATCCGCTCGCTTGTGCTTACGGTCGTAACGTTACGGCCGTAACCATCGGCAGCGCAAGAGCTAACACCTATAAGTTTTGCGGTGTAAGCTAACGTCATGACAGACGAGTCGACCGGGGCATCCACCCGCACGCGCAACCGCCGGGGCGAGGGCGGCCGCCTCCGCGAGGAGATCGTGGCCGCGGCGGTCGACCTGCTCGACGAGAGCGGGGACGAGAGCGCCATCACGCTGCGGTCCGTCGCACGCCGAGCCGGGATCGCCGCGCCGTCGATCTACCGCCACTTCCCCGACCAGCCGGCCATCATGCTGGCCGTGGTCCGGCGGGCGTTCGCCGAACTGGAAGCACAACTGCGTGCCGACCTGGACGCCGCGGGCGACGACCCCCGCGAGCGGCTGTTCGCCTGCTGCCACTCCTACCTGCGGTTCGCCCAGGAACACCCCGAGCGGTACCGGTCCATGTTCGGCGGCCTCTGGATGCCCGCCCTGCACGACACCTCCGTGACCGCGGACGACGTGGCCACCCTCGGCGACGCGTGCACCCGGCTGCTCACCGAGACACTGGACGACTGCGTCACCGCCGGCCAGGTCACCACCACCGACCCGCACGCCGATGCCGTCGCGCTGTGGCTGGGCCTGCACGGCCTCGCCCACCAGCGCGCGGTGACGGTCGCCTTCCCCTGGCCACCGGACATCGCCGACCGGATCATCACCGCACTGGCACACCTCGGCACCGAGTGAAAGTCCTCGCCGATGCGCGCGGGCGGCGGTGTCAAGCGCCGGCGAGGGCGGCGCCGAGCTCGGCGACCAGGTCGGCGGGCTCCTCGATCCCCACCGAAAGGCGAATCAGCACGTCGGTGATCCCGAGGACCTCGAGGTCCTCGGGAGCCAGCGAACGGTGCGTGGTCGTGGCGGGGTGGACGAGCGTCGTCGCGACGTCGGCGAGGCTGGGCGACAGCGGGATCGACGGCCCGAGGCGGCGGATGAGGTCGTCGACGGCCGGTCGGCCGCCGGCGAGCTCGAACGAGAGCATGCCGCCTGTTCCCTCCGGGTAGAGCCTCGCGGCGACTCCGGCGTGCGGGTGCCCGGGGCGGGCCGGGTGGTGCACGCGCGTGACCGCGGGATGCCCGGCCAGGAACCCGGCGACGGCCGTCGCGCCCCGAGTGTGCTCCCGCATCCGCAGCGGGAGGGTCTTCAGCCCGAGCAAGGCCATCCAGGCGTCGAACGGGCCCAGCGTCGCGCCGAGGTGCACCACGGACTGCCGGATCCGCCCGGCCAGGCCGGCGTCGCCGGCGACGATCCCGCCCATCGCGGCGGAGTGGCCGCCGAGGTACTTGGGGACGCTGTGCCACACCAGGTCGGCCCCGTGCTCGATCGGGCGGATCAGGGCGGGCGTGGCGAACGTCGAGTCGACGACGAGCTTGGCCCCGGCGGTGGCCGCGAGCGCGGCGAGGGCGGGCAGGTCGGGTACCCGCATCGTCGGGTTGGTCAGCGCCTCGACGAGCAGGAGCCCGGTCCGCGGGGTCAGGGCGCGTTCGACGGCACCGAGGTCGGCGGCGTCGACGAGGGTTGTGGTGATGCCGAGCCGGGGCAGGTCGGTCTCGAGCAGGCTGCGGGTGCCGCCGTAGGCGTTGCGGTCGGCGACGACGTGCCCGCCCGCCTCGACGAGGGCGAGCACGATCCCGGTGAGCGCGGCCATTCCGGACGCCGCGGAGACCGCGGCCTCCGCGCCTTCGAGGTCCGCGACGGCCTCTTCGAGCACCTGGCCGTTGTAGTGCCCGAAGCGGTAGTAGACCTGCCCGCGCTCCTCGTCGTCGAGGACGCGGTGCAACGACGCGAGGTCCGGGTAGGCGTGCACGGTGCTCTGGTGGAGCGCGGGTACCAGCGGGAGGGCCGCGCCGGGCGGGCTGTGGGTGCCCGCCCGCGCGGCCCGGGTCGTCGGGTGTGAGCTGGTCATCGGCACCGTCCACTCAGGTCTCGGGGAAACGTCTCAGTTGAAGCGGGAGTACGCGGGTGCGGACCACCCGCCGGGGAACGCGTGCTCGGTCCAGATCGCCTCGGTGACGCGGAAGACCGTCTCCTGTCCGGTGGCCGGTCCCGGCGCCGCACCGTCCGCGGCCCGGCGCACCTCGGCCGTGCCGGTCAGCTGCAGGGTCGCTCCCGACTCCCAGTCCGGGAAGAGCAAGCCCGCCAACGGGTTCACCCGGAGGTTGCCCGCGGTCATCATCATCGCGTTGCCCACGTAGTCCGGCCAGCGCACCTCGGCCGGCGAGACGACCTCGGCGAAACCGGGGTTGCCGCCCTTGTGGGAGACGTCCACCCCGCCCGTGACGGCCGTCGCGACGAAGAACGTGTCGGCGCTCGACACCAGAGCCGACTCCCGGTCGCCCAGCACCGCACTCCGCGTCGCCGCAGGGCGAAGCTCCCCCGGCGCGTCGTCCGGCATGACGCGCGCCTGGATGTACTTGGGGCAGTTGCCGAACGCCTGGTGCACGTCGACTTCGCCACCCCCGTCGACCGGCCGCCACCGGCCGTTGATCCGCAGCCGCTTGCGCGCCACCAGGTCGATGGCCAAGGTGCCGACGTCGGCCTCGTCCCGCAGGACGTCGGCCAGTGGATCCGTCGACACCACGCCGGCGGCCGCCCGCAGGGTGTGCGGGCCGGCCGCCGACAGGAACCCTTCCGGGCCCAGCAGGCTGGTCGCCCACGGGCGCCCGTCGTGATCGCGGGCACCCAGCACCAGCATCCGCCGGCGGGTCAGGAATTCGAACGCCCCCCGCGGGATGGCGTCCGAGATGATCGGCCGGACCCTCTCCGCCGGCTCGGACGTTCCGGCCACCCGTTGCGCTTCGAGCTCGCCGGGGTGGAAGGCGAGCCGGTCGATGAGGTCGGCCACGGCGTCAGAAGGTCAGGACGTGGTAGCCGGACTGCACCAGTTCGCGGATGCTCGCGACCCCGGGGGTGCCGGGTGCCTGGTTCTGGCTGATCTGCTTGATCTCCTCGCCCTCGACGCCTTCGGTCGCGCCGAAGACGGTCGCGCAGCCGCCGGACGCCACCGTGGCGACCTGCTTCTTCACCGCGGTGTACAGCTCGTGCGCGGGGTGGGCCGGGTCCGCCAGCACGGCCGGCCAGCGGGTGCCGGCCCCCTGGAACAGCACCAGGGCCTCGCCGCCCTGCGCGAACTCCCACGCCGAGGCGAGGGCGTTGAACACCCGGCCCAGGGCCTCCTCGGTGCCGGTCGACGGGTCGGACAGCACCACGACTGCGGTCTTGCTGCTCATGAACAGGTCTCCTCAAGACGGGAATTGATCGACCAGCCGATCTTTACCGATCGTTCGGTAAAAATCAAGTGACCCTCCTCACCTGGCAAAACCAGTTTTTTACCGTACGTTCGGTAATATGATCTCGAAGTACTCCGTCACCGTCGCCGGCCGGGAAACCGTCGCAGCCGGCGTCGTGGCCCTGACCCTCGCGACCGCCGACGGAAGCGAGCTACCGCGGTGGCGCCCGGGCGCGCACATCGACGTCACGCTCCCGACGGGGCCGACCCGCCAGTACTCGCTGTGCGGCGATCCGGCGGACAGGTCCAGCTGGCGCATCGCGGTGCTGCTCGAGCAACCTTCCCGAGGCGGTTCCGCGTGGATCCACGACCACGCCACCGTGGGGACCCCACTCACCGTCAGCGCGCCGAGGAACCTCTTCGAACTGGAGCCGGCGAAGAGCTACGTGTTCGTGGCGGGCGGCGTCGGCATCACGCCACTCCTGCCCATGATCACCGACGCCGAGCGGACGGGAACTCCGTGGGCACTCTGGTACGGCGGCCGGAGCAGGTCGTCCATGGCCTTCGCCGACGACCTCGTCCCGTTCGGGGACCGCGTCCACCTCATGGCCGGCGAGCGCATCCCGCTCTCCGAGGCGCTGGGGACACCCGGCGACGGCGTCGCGGTGTACTGCTGCGGTCCCGAGTCGATGATCTCAGCGGTGGAAGCAGCATGCGACGCCTGGCAACCCGGCACGCTGCACGTGGAGCGCTTCGTCTCCGACGGCGCGCCGGTCACCGGGAGCACGGGCTTCGACGTCCACTGTGCACAGTCGGGAGTGGACGTCCGGGTCGAGGAGGGCACGTCGGTGCTCGACGCCCTGCTGGCCGCGGGAGTCGAGGCGGACTACTCGTGCACGCAGGGCTTCTGCGGCACCTGCGAGACGCCGGTGCTCGAGGGCGTCCCGGACCACCGGGACGAGTACCTCGACCACTCAGGGACGCCGGACACGATGATGATCTGCGTCTCGCGTTCCCGGTGCCCGAAGCTCGTGCTGGACATCTAACCCTTCTGCGGGAGCAAGAGGCTCGGCATGAGGGCGACGGCCTCGGCGAACGCGTCGGTGTCCCCCAGTACCCGCGCCAGCACGAGCGCTCCCTCGACGCGCAGAAAGACATCCCTGGCAGCACGCTGGGCGTCTTCGGGCCGCCGTCCCGCTCGTCGCGAGGCGTCGGCCATCGCGTCGACCCACGCCTTCCCGAGCGCGCGCGCGTGGTCGCGGAGCTTGGCCGGCGTCCCGGCGAGCGTCATGGTGTCCAGAACGCACGACAGCGTCCCGGCGCCGTAGAAGTCCCCGAGCCGGCGCGCGGTCTCGCCGATCCCCCTGGCGATGTCGGAGTCCTCGCCCATCGGCGCCAGGATCCACTGGAACCGCTCTCCGACCTTGGTCAGGACGGCGTCCGCGATCTCTTCCTTCCCGGCGGGAAACCGGTGGTAGAGACTCGCCCGCTGGAGCCCGGAAGCCGCCGAGAGATCGGCGATCGCGGTGCCGTCGAAGCCTTTCTCCCGGAACACGGCCACCAGGAGATCGAGCAGGTGGGCCTCATCGATGGAGGGTGGGCGGGCCATGCCACAACATTACCGAACTTTCGGTAAAAATGAGAACCGGAACACGCCTCGGCTCGGCCGGGTTCCGACAATGACATCGATGTGGAGGCAGTGGCTTCCGGGAGTGGTGATGAGGATCAAAGAGCTGTCCGAGCGGACCGGCGTATCGGCTCGGCTGCTGCGCTACTACGAGGCGCAGGGGCTCCTCCAGCCCAGGCGCCAGGAGAACGGTTATCGCGACTACGACGAGCCCCTGGTCGAGCAGGTCGAGCAGATTCGCAGCCTGCTGGGCGCGGGCCTGACGACCGAGATCATCCGGGCCGTGCTGCCCTGCCTGGCCGAAGCGGCGAGCTCCCGGTACCCCGCCCCGGACTTCGTGAGCCGGGTCCGGCAAGAGCGCAGCCGCGTAGCCGAGCGCCTCGAACACCTCACGAGGAACCTGCAGGCGATGGACGACTACCTGGACGCACTCGTCCAGGAGTGAAGCCGGCGATGGGTGAGAGACGCACGTCTCCCGAACCGGCCTTGCCTTGTCACCGATGTCAATGTTCGACGCTTGTCGAAGTACCGCATCAGCGGCACTTCGACTGACGAAGGACCACTCATGACCACGACCCGGGAACGGACCGAACCGGTCCGGACGGCGGCACGGCTGCCGATTCCCGCTCTCCTCGCCCTGTTCACCGCGGGGTTCATCACCACGCTGACGGAGGCGCTGCCGGCGGGTGTGCTCCCGCAGATGAGCCACGCACTGGGGGTGTCCGAATCCGCGACCGGCCAGACGGTGACCATCTACGCGGTCGCCACCTTCCTGACCGCGATCCCGGTCGCGGTCGCCACCAGCTCCTGGCCCCGCCGCCACCTGCTGGTGGTCGCGCTCGGCGGGTTCCTCGTCGCCAACCTCGTCACCGCCGTCTCCCTCGACTACACCGTCACGATGGCGGCGCGGTTCATCGCGGGCGCGGCGTCCGGGGTCACGTGGAGCATCCTCGGCGGGTACGCACAACGCCTCGTGGGCGCCGAGCTGAAAGGCCGCGCGATGGCCTTCGCCTTCGCCGGCACCCCGGTCGCCCTGTCGCTGGGCGTCCCCGTCGGGACGTTCCTCGGACAGGCTGTCGGCTGGCAGCTGATCTTCGGGCTCGTGACGATCCTGTCGGGCCTGCTGATCCTGTGGACGATGGGGAAGCTGCCCAACTTCTCCGGCCAGAAGTCCGCGGAGCGGATGCCGCTGCGTCAGCTCCTCCGGCTGAAGGGGCTGCGGACCATCCTGGCCGTCACCGGCCTCTACGTGCTCGCCCACACCATCCTCTACACCTACATCGCGCCGGTCCTCGCGGGCGTCGGTCTCGAGCACCAGGTCCAGTGGATCCTCCTCGACTTCGGCATCGCCTCCATCCTCAGCATCTGGCTCACGGGCGCGTTGGTCGACCGGCACCACCGCCGGCTCGTCGTCCTCAGCACGGTCTTCTTCGCCGTCGCGGCGTCGGCGCTGTCACTGGGCTCCGCCAGCCCGGTGGTGGACTACCTCGCCGTCGCCGCGTGGGGGCTCGCCTTCGGCGGTGCGGCCACGCTGTTCCAGTCGGCGCTGATGGCCGCGGCGGGCGAGCACGCCGACGCGGCGCAGCCGATGATGGTGACGATGTGGAACGTGGGCATCGGGCTCGGCGGACTGATCGGCGGCGTGCTGCTCGCCGGCGTCGGCAGCGAGTCGCTCATGATCGCCGTGGTCGCGCTCGTCGTGGCCACCGTGCTCATCGTGACCTTCGCCCGCAACCACGCCTTCCCGAGGAGGACTCGATGACGAACGCGGACATCAACTTCTACTTCGACCCTATCTGCCCGTTCGCCTGGATGACGAGCAAGTGGGTCCGGATCGTCCAGGCGCAACGGGACTACACCGTCGACTGGCGGTTCATCTCCCTGCGCCTGATCAACGCGCACCTCGACTACGACACCCACTTTCCCGAGGAGTACGAGGCCCAGCACACCGCGGGCCTGCGGCTGCTGCGGGTGGCGTCGGCGGTGCGGGAGAAGCACGGCCGCGAAGCGATCGGCCCGCTCTACGAGGCGTTCGGCGCGCGCATCCTCGAAACCGGCCCCGACGAGGGCAAACCCTTCGGCTGGCAAGGCACCCCCGAACTCGCCGCCGGCGCGCTCACCGCCGCCGGCCTGCCGGCCTCGTTCACCGAGTTCCTCGACGACACGAGCCGCGACGCCGAGATCCAGGCCGAGTCCGACGAGGCGCTGTCGCTGACGGGCAAGGACGTCGGCACCCCGATCATCCACTTCGAACCACCGCACGGCGTCGCCTTCTTCGGCCCGGTGATCAGCAGGCTGCCCGGCGAGGACCAAGCCGGGGAGCTCTGGGACCACGTCGTCGGGCTCGCCCGGTTCCCGGGCTTCGCCGAGCTCAAGCGCAGCCTGCGCGAACGCCCGCAGCTGCCGTCGTTCGGCGTCACGACGGAGGAGACCGGCAAGACCGAAGACTGGCACGCGGGCAGCCGCAGGCTCAAGAAGTGACGACGTCGTCCACCGCCGCCCGGCGCGCCGGTTCGGGAGCCGACCGGCGGGCTTGACCCTTCGGACCGGGCGGCCGCGGCGCTCACCCCGCCAGGTCCACCCGCCGCCCGGTCCGCGACGACTCCAGACCCGCCTCGGCCAGGCGGATTCCCCGCGCCCCCGCGAGGAAATCGTACGGGTGCGGTTCGTCCGCGACGACGTGGCGGACGAACTGCTCCCACTGCGCCTTGAAACCGTTGCCGAAGCCGGCGTTGTCCGGGACCTCCTGCCACTGCGCGCGGTAGTCCCGCGTCTCCGGCAGGTCCGGGTCCCACACCGGCTTCGGCGTCACCTCGCGCGGCTGGACGACGCACTTGTGCAGACCGGCCACCGCACTCCCCCGCGTCCCGTCCACCTGGAACTCGACCAGCTCGTCGCGGTGGACGCGGACGCACCACGACGAGTTCAGCTGCGCCACGACCCCGCCGTCCAGCTCGAAGATCGCGTACGCCGCATCGTCGGCCGTTGCGTCGTAACGATTTCCGGTCTCGTCCACCCGGGACGGGATGTGGGTCACGGCGCGGGCAGTCACCGAGCGGACCGCGCCGAACAGGTTCTCCAGCACGTAGTTCCAGTGGCAGAACATGTCCACGACGATGCCGCCGCCGTCTTCGGCCCGGTAGTTCCAGCTCGGCCGTTGCGCGCTCTGCCAGTCGCCTTCGAACACCCAGTAGCCGAACTCCCCGCGCACGGACAGGATCCGGCCGAAGAACCCGCTCTCCACCAGCCGCGCGAGCTTGCGCAGGCCGGGCAGGTACAGCTTGTCGTGCACGACGCCGTTCTTCACGCCCGCCGCGGCCGCCTGCCGTGCGAGCGTCAGGGCACCTTCGACGGACTCGGCGAGGGGTTTCTCGGTGTAGATGTGCTTGCCCGCGTCGATCGCCCGCGCGATCGACTTCTCCCGGACGGACGTGAGCTGCGCGTCGAAGTACACCGGGAAGCCGGCGTCGCCGAGCGCGGTGTCCAGGTCGGTCGTCCAGCGGGTCAGGCCGTGCCGGTTGGCGATCTCGGCCAGCTTGTCGTCGCTGCGGCCTACGAGCAGTGGTTCGAGCTGCACGCGGGAGCCGTCGGGGAGCAGGACACCGCCCTGCTCGCGGATCGCCAGGACCGAGCGCACCAGGTGCTGGCGGTAGCCCATCCGGCCGGTGACGCCGTTCAGCACGACGCCCAAAGTCTGATTCGTCATCTCCACCTCAGTGTTCGGGGAGCGCGTACCGGCCGAACCAGGCCGCGGCCGCGCGCAGGGGGATGTCGATCGGCGCGAGCGCCGGGTACCAGGCCTTCTCCCACTCCAAGGAGACCCAGCCCGACCAGGACCGCAGCAGCTCGCCGCAGTCGTCCAGGGGGATCGCGCCTTCGCCGGGCGGCACCGGGGTCGGGTCGTCGCGGCCCACCGCGTCCTTGACCTGGAAGTAGCCGAGGTAGCGGCCCAGCACTTCGCGGGTGACGGCCGGTTCCTCCCCGGCGCGCCACGGGTGCACCGCGTCCCACAGCACGGCGACCAGGTCCGGGTCGCCGAACGGCTCGACGACGGCCAGAGCCGTGGCGCCGGTGGGGTGCGAATCGTGCGTCTCGACCAGCAGCCGCACCCCGGCGTCCCGCAGGTCGTCGAGGACGGCTTCGATCCTTGGCCGCGCGTCGCCGTCGCCGCCCGGGAAGACGCGCACGGCCGGCGCGCCGATCCGGTCGGCCAGGTCGATGAGCGCACGCAGCTCGTCGACCACCGGCTGGTCGGGTCCGGGGCGGGTGACCTTCGCGTACCCGGCCAGGCACGCGACGGCCAGCCCCTGGTCGTCGAGCAGGGAGCGGAGGTCGTCGACGGCCGGACCCGGAAGTCCTAAGTGGACTTCCTCGTCGGGGTGCACGCGCAGCTCCAGGCCTTCACACCCGTGCGCCAGAGCCGTGTGTGCGGCCTCCCGCACCGGGATGCCCGGCATGCCCAGCGTACTCACGGCGAACCGCCAGCCCATCCATGACCTCCTTCGTCAGCCTCCTTTGTAAGCGCTTACAGTATTGCGAGTCAAGGGTTTCAGGTGCCGTCGATCAACCGGACGGCGATGTCCGGGCTGAACGTCCCCGCGGGCACCGTCGGCGCGATGCCGCACTGGCCGTCGGACACACCGGGCGTCTTCACCCACAGAAGCAGCTCCGCGCCGCCGCCGACCTGGGCGGTGACGCCGAGCTTGCGCCCGGCCGGGTTGCACCAGTTGCCGTTGGAGCCGTTGGCGTTGCGGCTGGTGTCGATGACGAACTGCGCGCTGCCGCCGACCCCCGACTTCACGGAGCCGGCGTAGCTCACCGACTGGCTGGTGGTGTAGTAGTTCGACACGTTCACCGCGAAGCCCCGGACTTTGGCCACCCCGGCGGCCTTCAGGCGGCTCGCCATGGTCGCCGCCGCCACCCAGCCGGCGTTGCCGCCGTCGAGGTAGGCGTAGGTGTTCGGGGCCTTCTGCTTGAACATCTGCGTCGCGTACGTGAGCATCGTGTTCCGGTCGGCGATCTGCGCGCTGCTCATGCAGTCGAAGTCGCCGAGGGCGTCCGGCTCGATGATCACGACGGCCGGGTGGGTCCCGACGCCGGCCGCGAAGCTCGAGATCCACGTCTTGTACGCGCCGAGGCTCCCGGCTCCCCCACCGGACTCGCCGCCGCAGGCGTCACGGCCGGGGAGGTTGTAGGCGACCAGCACCGGCAGCTTGTCGTGGCTGTCGGCGGCACTGACGTAGCTCGCCACCGAGGTGCCAATGGCGGAGTCGTTGCCGAACCACTTCGCGATCGGCTTCGACGCGATGGACGCGTTGATCTTCGAGGCTCGCGAGTCGCCCGAATGCGACGCCACCCACTGGGCGGGCGCCGAACCCGTGTTGACGTAGAACCCGCTGGTCAGGTCGATCGGACTGGCCGCGCTCGCGGGCACCGCGGTGCCGATGAGCAAGAGTGCCGACACCGCGAGGATGCGGGCTGTCCACGGCATTGTGGACCTCCTTCTGTGAGAGGGGACTACTTACCGGCGGCGAACGCCGCGATCCAGGCGAGCGACGAGTTCCAGTTGATCGCCGTCTCGTTCGTGGAGTAGGAGAAGATGTCGTCGATGTAGCACTTCGCGGGCGCGCAGCCGGGCAGGTTCTGCTGGGCCACCGGGTCCTGCAGACCGCTGTTCGGGCCGCCGGCCAGGGAGCCCGGCGGCGGGGTGGGCAGCTTCGGGTCGAGCTGGTGGGCCCAGATCCGGCTGTGCTCGTTGGTGCTGGCCCGCTCGCCGTAGCCGGTGACGAACGACTGGTTCAGCCCGTTGCGGCCGAGCAGGTAGTCCATCGACTCGAGGACGGCGTCGCGATAGCCCGGCCGGTGCGTCAGGTCGTACGCCGTCGCGATCACCAGCGCGTTGTTGGTCGTGGAGCTGGTCGAACCCCACGGGTAGGCCGCGTCCTTGAACGGGTTCGGATAACCCTGCGAATCGATGTTCCGGACGTACCGGTCCGCGACGCTCAGCACCCGCTGCCGGGCACCCAGGACGCGATCCAGGGGGAAGCGCCACGGCAGCCGGGCGATCGTGAGGTCGGTCAACGCGCCGGTGTCGCGCCACGAGAATCCGTCGGCGGTGATCCGGCCGGTCATGGACTTCAGGTAGGTCCGGTCGCCCGTCGTCGCGTACAGCTCGGTCGCCGCCCAGGAGAACTCGTCGGTGACGTCCGTGTCGTCGTACGCGCCGCCGCCGACGCTGTCCTCGTCGGGTGCGTAGATCGCCGGGTGGGCGAGCGCGGCCTGCCACGCCGTCTTCGCCGCGGCCAGGCATTTCGCCGCGAACGCGCGGTCGTAGGGCTGCCAGACGCGGGCGCACTGGGCGGCCGCGGCGGCCAGGTTGAGCGTCGCCGCGGTGGACGGCGCGTGCAGGTACCGGGGCTGCGCGTCGGCCTGGGGCTGGGTCGGCAGTGCCGTCCAGGCGAGGTCGTGGATCTTGTGGTGCGCCATGCCCGCGAGGGGCTGCCCGGCCGGGACCTGCATCTTGAGCAGGAACTCGACCTCCCAGCGGGACTCGTCGAGCACGTCGGGGACGCGGTTGCCCGCCTCGGGCACCTTCAGCAGGCCGTCCTTCAGGCTCGCCCAGTCCCCTGTGGACAGCGAGCGCTCGTAGCTGTCCATGAGCTGCCACGCGGCCAGCGCGCCGTTGACGACGTACTTGCCCTGGTCGCCGGCGTCGTACCAGCCGCCGCTGACGTCGAGGGAGTAGTCGCAGGTGCCGGGCAGGCAGGGCACGGACGTGTCGCCCTTGTTGGGCGCGACGCCGAGGTGGCCCGCGGGGCGGGCGTAGGCCTCCCCGACGTAGGCGGCGTCGATCGGGGTGCCGCTGCGGACGAGGTAGAAGTACTCCAGCGAGTCCTTGCGCAGGCCGTCGTACGGGTTGCGCGAGATGTCGAAGGGCTCACTGACCGCGGACCCGACAGCGAGGGTATAGCCGGTCCCCTCCTTGCGGTAGTCGCCGAAGTCCGCGAGGTGGACGTGGTCGCCGGATGCGGCGTCGTTCCCCTGCACCTGGGTCCGGCCCTTCTTCACGACTTTGCCCGTGCTGTCGCGAAGTTGCCACGGGACCGGCCGGGTCGAAGCGTCCACGATGGACGCCTGCTTCGGCCCGGACACCGCGTACCCGAGCTGGTTGACCCGCACGGGTGAGCCGTAGTCCTTGCCCCCGCCCGGCGCGATGCCGCCGCCGGTGAGCGAGACGTCGTCGACGCAGAACGTGTACGCCTTGGTGGCACCGCCGAACTGGAAGTTCACCTGGCCGCGCAGGGTGGACAGGCTGGAGTTGCCGGTGAAGGTGAACGTCTTCGGGGTGCTCATGACCGCGGCGGCCTTCGAGAACATCGTCGTGCTCGGGGCGACCGCGAGGCCGAGGCCGGCGCGGATCGTGACGTCGGCCGACGCCGTCGCGGTGAAGCGCAGCGTGTACGGCTGGCCCGCCTCCAGGGGGATGTCGTTTTCGCCGAGCATCGAGTCCCACGGGTTGACCGTGCCGGCGGGGACGTCGGCGCACAGGCGGCCGGCGTCGATGCGGGACGGGGTGGTCCCGCTGCTCCACCACGGGGCTTTGGTGGTGTCGAAGGTGCCGTTGAGCACGCGTTCGTACGGCGCGTCGGCGTGCGCGGCCGGGGCCGGCGACACGACGAGCACGACGGGCAAACAGGCCGCTAGGAGCCTGGGTCTTACGGACATACCGGTTCTCCTGAGGATCGAAACGGGGATCGAGGAGACCGGCACGCCACAGCGTCAGTGCGGGATGGTGCGCCCCGGACGGCCGGTGTGTCAACTGTCCCGGGCTCTTGACAGCTGCCTCTTCACAACCGCGCCGACTCCGGGTTACAGTTCTGTAAGCGCTTCCAATTCTGGCGCAAGCCAGCCAGCGTTCCACCGGCACAGCCGCAGCGTCGCAGCAGGTGAAGGTGTTTTCACAAAGTCGTGATGTAGGCCGTTCGGGCTGTTAGCGGTTCCGGAAACGGCCTCGCAAGTGGAGGATTTCATGCCTGCCAGACTCAGGCGGACACTGCTGGCCACCGCCATGGCCGCCACCCTCGCCGCCGCCGCGGCCTGCGGCGGCGCGAGCGACGATCAGCAGAGCGCGTCCGGCCCGGTCACCCTTGTGGTGAAGACGTTCAGCCAGTTCGGCTACGACGCCCTGTACAAGCAGTACGAGGCGAGCCACCCGGGCGTGACGATCAAGGAAGAGAACATCGGGAAGCTGGGTGATTACACACCCAAGCTCCAGCAGTGGATGACCGCGGGATCCGGAGCCGGCGACGTCGTCGCGCTCGAAGAGGGCATCATCAGCCAGTACATCGCGAAGCCGGACAAGTTCGTCAACCTCCTGGCCAAGGGCGCGGACTCCCTCAAGCCGGACTACCTCGACTGGAAGTGGAACCAGGCCCTGACCTCGGACGGGAAGACGCTGATCGGGCTCGGCACCGACATCGGCGCCCAGGGGATGTGCTACCGCAAGGACCTGTTCCAGAAGGCCGGCCTGCCGGTCGACCGCGACCAGGTCGGTGCTCTGTGGCCGACCTGGGACGCCTACCTGGCTACGGGAAAGCGCTTTCTCACCGCGAACACCGGCGCGAAGTTCTACGACTCCTCCAGCGGCATGTACCAGAACATCCTGATGCAGCAGGGTGATCACACGTACTACGACAAGGCCAACACCTTCGTCGCGGACAGCAACCCCGCGGTGCGCAGCGCCTACGACCAGGCCGTCGGGATGATCCAGGCCGGGCTGTCGGCGAACCTCGACCAGTACAGCCCGCAGTGGAACGCCGGATTCAAGAAGGGCACGTTCGCCACCATCGCGTGCCCGTCGTGGATGCTCGCGACCATCCAGAAGCAGGCCGGCCCGGAGAACGCCGACAAGTGGGACGTCGCCAAGGTGCCGGGCAACGGCGCGGTGCGCGGCGGCTCGTTCCTCGGTGTCCCGAAGCAGAGCAAGCACCAGGACCAGGCCGTCGAGCTGGTGAAGTTCCTGACCAGCGCGAAGGGCCAGATCGGCGCGTTCGGAGCGAAGGGCAACTTCCCGTCGTCGCCGCAGGCCATCGACGACCCGGTCGTCCAGGGGCTGACCAACGCCTACTTCGGCAACGCGCCGGTCGGGAAGATCTTCGGCGCCAGCGCGAAAGCCGTGAAGCCGGTGTACCTCGGCCCGGCGAACGTCGCCATCGGCGACCGGTTCACCAACGCGCTGCTCGCCGTCGAACAGGGCAAGCTCCAGCCCGCCGAGGCGTGGGCGAAAGCCATCGACGAAGCCCGGCGCCTGGTCAAGTAGGCCGCCGGGCGGGGCGCGCGCTCAGCCCGCGCGTCCCGTCCGGCCTCCATTAAGGACACCCAGTTGGTCACCCAGCAACGGCCCCGCGCGGCCGCGAAACCCCCGGCGCCGCCGCGCCCGCGGGAACGCGGCAGCCTGCTGTCCCGGTGGGACCTCAAGGCCTCGCCGTACCTGTACATCGCCCCGTTCTTCCTCATCTTCGCGGTCTTCGGCCTGTTCCCGCTGCTCTACACGGCGTGGGTCTCCTTGCACAACTGGGACCTGGGCGGGGACGGCGGGTTCATCGGCCTCGACAACTACGCCACCCTCTTCGGCGACCCCGACTTCTGGAACGCCGTCGGCAACACCCTCGGCATGCTGGTGCTGGCCACCGTGCCGCAGCTGCTGCTCGCGCTGGTCGTCGCCGCACTGCTGAACCAGCAGCTGCGGGCCCGGCTGCTGCTGCGGATGGGCGTGCTGCTGCCGATCGTCACGTCGGTGGCCGCGGTCGGCATCGTGTTCAGCCAGATCTTCGACCGCGACGCGGGCATGGTCAACGGCCTGCTGCACCTGGTCGGCGTCACCCCGATCGACTGGCGCGCCGACAAGTGGTCGTCCTGGATCGCCATCTCGACCATGGTCGACTGGCGCTGGACCGGCTACAACTCGCTGATCTACCTGGCCGCGATGCAGTCGATCCCGCGTGAGCTCTACGAAGCGGCCACCGTGGACGGCGCGTCCAAGATCCGCCAGTTCCGCAGCATCACGGTGCCGATGATCCGCCCGGCGATCGTGTTCACGGTGATCATGTCGACCATCGCCGGCATGCAGCTGTTCACCGAGCCGCTGATCTTCGGGCAGGGCACCTACGCCATCTCCGGCGGCTCGCTGCGCCAGTTCCAGACGGTCTCGATGTACATGTTCGAGAAGGCCTTCCGCGACGCCGACCTCGGCTACGGCTCGGCCATCGCGTGGATGATCTTCCTGCTCATCACCATCCTCGCGGTCATCAACTTCCTCATCACCCGGAGGTCGTCGAAGTGATGCGGAAGACCTCACCCCTGGTCTACGTCACGCTGCTGGCCGGGATCGCGCTCTCGGCGTTCCCGCTGTACTGGCTGTTCGTGGTGGCCACCCGGACCAACGACATCGTCGGCGACTGGCCGCCGCCGCTCCTGCCCGGCGGCAACCTGTTCGGCAACATCGGCCGGCTGTTCTCCGCCGAGGACGCGAACTTCCTGCTGGGCATGGTGAACTCGGCGATCGCGTCGGTCGTCGTCACCGTCTCCGTCGTCTTCTTCAGCACCCTGGCCGGGTTCGCCTTCGCCAAACTGCGCTTCCGCGGCCGCAACGGGCTGCTGGTGGTCATCCTCGGCACGATGATGATCCCGGTGCAGATGGGCATCATCCCGCTGTACATGATCATGGTGCAGCTGGGCTGGCAGAACCGGCTGCAGGCCGTCATCGTGCCGTTCCTCGTCTCCGCGTTCGGCGTGTTCATGATGCGGCAGTACGCCGAGCGCTCGGTGCCGGACGAGCTGATCGAGGCCGCCCGCATCGACGGCTGCTCGACGTTCCGGATCTACCTCACGGTCGTGCTGCCCGCGCTGCGGCCGGGCGCGTCGGTGCTCGCCCTGTTCACGTTCATGAGCACCTGGAACGAGTTCCTCTGGCCGATCGCGGTGCTGGAGAACGACAACCCGACCGTGCAGTTCTCCCTCAACCAGCTGTCCACGAGCTACTACACCGACTACACGCTGATGTTCGCGGGCGCGCTCGTCGCCTGCGTCCCGCTGCTGCTGGTCTTCCTGGCCTTCGGCAAGCAGATCATCGGCGGCATCATGGAAGGAGCGGTCAAGGCGTGAGCACGTTCGAACCCGGTTTTCTCTGGGGCGCGGCGACGTCGAGCTACCAGATCGAGGGCGCGACGGCCGAGGACGGACGCGGACCGTCCATCTGGGACACCTTCGCCGCGACTCCGGGCAAGGTCGACCGCGGCGACACCGGCGACGTCGCCGCCGACCACTACCACCGCTACCGCGACGACGTCGCGCTCATGAAGGACCTCGGCCTCGGCGCCTACCGGTTCTCGGTCGCCTGGCCGCGGATCCAGCCGGCCGGGTCCGGCGCGGTCGAGCAGCGCGGCCTCGACTTCTACCGGCGACTGGCCGACACGCTGCTGGAGCAGGGCATCCAGCCGTGGCCGACGCTCTACCACTGGGACCTGCCCCAGCCTCTCGAAGACGCCGGGGGCTGGCCGAACCGCGACACCGCGCAGCGGTTCGCCGACTACGCGGCGATCGTGCGCGACGCGCTCGCCGACCGCGTCCACCACTGGACGACGCTGAACGAGCCGTGGTGCTCGGCGTTCCTCGGGTACGCCACCGGGCGGCACGCGCCGGGCCGGCGGGAGCCCGCGGCCGCGGTGCGCGCCGCCCACCACCTGCTGCTGGCCCACGGCCTGGCCGCGGAGGCCATGCCGGACAGCACGGTGGGCCTCACGCTGAACCTGACGCACGTCTCCCCCGCGTCCCGCGCCGAACCCGACCTCGACGCGGCCCGGCGGATCGACGGTATGCAGAACCGGCTGTTCCTCGACCCGGTGCTGCTCGGCGAATACCCCGCCGACATGCAGGCGGACCTGGCCGGGGTGACGTCGTTCGACCACGTGCTCCCGGGTGACCTGAAGACCATCTCGGCGCCGCTCGATTTCCTCGGCGTCAACTACTACTCCCCCATGCTCGTCGCCGGTGGTGGTGCGCCGCGGCCGTCCGCGTACGTCGGCTCGGACCGGGTCACGCAGGTCGACGGCGGGCGGCCCCGGACGTCGATCGGCTGGGAGATCGACGCGGGCGGGCTGCTGTCGCTGTTGACGCGGCTGAACCGGGACTATCCGGCCATCCCGCTGTACGTCACGGAAAACGGCGCGGCCTTCGACGAGCCCGTGCACGACCGGGCGCGAGTCGCCTATCTGGACGGTCATCTGCGGGCCTGCGCGGCCGCGATCGACCGGGGTGTGCCGCTCGAGGGGTATTTCGCGTGGTCGCTGCTCGACAACTTCGAATGGTCCTACGGGTACGCGCAGCGCTTCGGGCTGGTGCACGTCGACTACGAGACGCAGGAGCGCACCCTGAAGGACAGTGCCCGCTGGTACGCCGGCGTCATCGCCCGGCAGGGACTGTGAGCGCTTACAGGCTTGTTAAGCTGACCGTCCGATCAATCTGGGGGAGGCGAGCACGATGAGCAACCGGCCGTCGACGCTCGAGGAAGTGGCGCGCCTGGCCGGGGTGTCCACGGGCACCGTGTCCCGGGTGATCAACAACGCCCCGCACGTCAGCCAGAAGTCGCGCGAAGCGGTGCAGCGGGCGATCGAAGAGCTCGGGTACGTGCCGAACACGGCCGCCCGGTCGCTGGCCACCGCCCGCCGCGGCGCCGTCGTGCTGGCCATCTCCAGCGACGACCCGGCCCTGTTCGCCAACCAGTTCTTCGCCGAGGTGATCGCCGGGGTCAACGCCGTCATCGAGGAGACCGACCTCCAGCTGATGCTGGTGCTCGCCGCCTCCGAACGCGGCCGCTCGCGGCTGACGCGGATCCTGCAGTCGCGCGCCGCCGACGGCGTCATGCTGCTGGCGCTGCGGGAGAACGACCCGCTGTCGAAGATCGCCGACGAGGGCCAGGTGCCGGTCGTGCACGGCGGCCGTTCGCTTGACCGCACGCCCCAGCACTACGTCGACGCCGACAACCGCGGCGGCGCGCGGCAGGCGGTCGAGTACCTGGTTTCCCTGGGACGGCAACGGATCGCGACGATCACCGGCCAGACCGACCAGCACGCCGGCGTCAACCGGTACCTGGGGTACCGGGAGGCCCTGGCGCTCGCCGCGCTGCCCGATCACCGCGTCACGCACGGCGACTTCAGCGAGGCCAGCGGTGTCGAGGGGATGGCGCGGCTCCTCGACGAGCACCCCGACCTGGACTCGGTGTTCGTCGCCTCGGACGCGATGGCGGCCGGGGCGCTGAGGGTCCTGCGCGAACGGGGGCTTTCGGTGCCGGAGGACGTCGCGGTGGTCGGGTTCAACGACATCGTCACCGCGCAGCACACCCACCCCGCGCTGACCACCGTCCGCCAGCCCATCGAGGCGCTCGGCCGCGAGATGACGCGGATGCTGGTCCGGCTGATCGACGGTGAGAAGCCGACGTCGCTGATCCTGCCGACCGAGCTGGTGGTCCGCGAGTCCGCCTGAGCCGGTCATCCGGCCGTCACCTCGAGGGGATCGAAGCGGATCCGGACGGTGAAGCCGTCGGGCCAGCGGATCTCCGTGCCGTCGGCGGTGACCTCCGCTCCCCCGGCTCCGAGCACCGCGTGGGCGACGAAGATCGCCGTGCCCTCGGCGGGGCCGGTGAGCCGGGCCAAGGTCACCCAGGGGGTGTACGCGGTGCCGTGCGGCGCGCGGACCTCGTCCTGCCCGGTCCAGCCGATGAGCGGTTTCAGCACGGAGTCCGCGGCCCAGCCGGTCTGCTCGGCGCTCGCTCCCGGCGGGGCGCCGAGCACGCGGTGGACGCGCACCTCGTCGTGCCCGCGCGCCACGGTGACGCTTTCCACGCGCAACCCGGGGACCGCCGCCGTCTGGAAGATCGGCCGGTGCCAGGACGCGGCCCAGCCCCAGCCGTCTCCCTGGCCCGCGCCGAGGGGGTGGATCCGGCGGCGGACGCTGCGCACTCCCCCGACGACGACGGCGAAGTGGTTGTCGGCGGCGTTGTCCTTCGCGGTGGGGCCGGTGTGGGTGGAGTAGGCGAACCGGCCGTAGTGCGGGTCGTGGCCGGCCGCTGATTCGGCTTCGTGGGGCCTCAGGTGGTCGCTGCCGTGGTTGTGCAGCCGGACGACGCCGTCCACCTTCTGCAGCAGGAAGCCCGCTGCGGGCTCAGCGCGGATCGTGTCCGCGTCTTCCGACTCCTCAGTGGACGTCCACAGTGGATGATCTTCCGGGGCGAGCAGGCAGACGAACGCCTTGGACGCCCAGTACGGCGAGCCCGGTCCCGAGTAGAACTGCGTGGTCGGCGCGTGCGGGCCGTGCCAGCCGAGGCTCAGGATTCCGTGGTCGTCGACGGCGCCGCGGTCGAGGAAGTACTTGAGCGCGCCGCTGAGCAGGCGTCGGGACACGCCGGGACGCAGTGGGGTGTCGCCGGTGACCGCGCCGAGGCCGATCGCCGACACGGCGGCGAAGCGGTAGGTCAGGGACCGTCCGAAGTGGAGTGGTGCGCCGTCGCTGCCGAACCACAGTTTCAGGGTGTCCAGGTGCTCGCTCAGCCGGTCGCCGTGGTGCGTCGGCTTCCCGGCGAGGTGGGCGTCCAGGACCGGGTAGAGGTGGAGGGCCCAGCCGTTGTAGTAGTCGAACGCGCGGCCGTCGCCGTCGGCGTACCAGCCGTCGCCGCGGTACCAGCCCTCCAGGAGTCCGAGCGCGCGGTCTCGGGCCTGCGCGGTCTCGGCGTCGCCGCGGCCGACGTCGTCGAGGAAGCCGGCGACGGTGAACGGGAACAGGTACCAGTTGTTCGGCGCCGGGGTGTGCCGTAGCGCCCCGCGCAGCCACTCTTCGACGCGGTCTTGTGTGTCGGGTTCGAGGTGGTCCCAGAGCCAGGGGCGGGTCAGGCGGAGCCCGAGTGCGATGGACGCGGACTCGACCATCGGCTGCCCGGCGACATCGTGCCCGAGGATCAGCGGCCACGACTCGGCGTCGTCGCGGCCCGGGGTGCGGGTGCCCGCGTCGAGGCCTTCGGCGTAACGCTCCAGCCAGTTGTGGGGGTCGCCGCCTCCGGCTACGCGGAAGGCGGCGGCCAGGAAGGTCCGGGCGAAGCCTTCGAGACCGTCCGAACGGACGCCGCTGGCCGACGCGGGTCCGGGCAGGTCGAGCCGTGCTCTCCGGGGGCTCGCCCACCGCCAGGCGGCGGCGAGGAGGCCGTCCGCGGCGGCGACCCAGTGGTCGCGCGTGTAGCCGGTGTGCGGGCTCAGGGTGCGATCCTCGGGTGGTAGCTTCACGCGATCAGTCCCATCCGGTCGCGGTGCAGGGGGTGGGCGAAGCCGTCGCCGGCCGCCCAGCGGGTGACCTCGGCGACGGCCAGCGCGGCCAGCCGGCCCATTTCGTTGCCCTGCGAGCCCGCCAGGTGCGGGGTGATCAGCACATTGGCGTCGTCCCAGAGCGGGTGCCCCGGCGGCAGGACCTCGGGCTCGGTGACGTCGAGGATCGCGCGGATCCGTCCGGCACCGGTGGCCTCGGCGAGGGCGTCCTGGTCGACGACGGCGCCGCGGGCGGTGTTGATCAGCACGGCGTCGGGACGCATCAAGCCGAGCAGCTCCCGGCTGACCAGGCCGCGGGTTTCGGGCAGCAGGGGCGTGTGGACGCTGACGACGTCGCTGCGTCCGAACAGCTCGGCCAGGCCCACCCGCTCGGCTCCCTCGACGTCGGTCACGTACGGATCATGCACCAGTATCCGCAGGTCGTGGGGTCGCAGCAGCTCGATCACCCGGCGGCCGATCATCGACGCGGAGAGGATGCCGACCGTCCGCCGGTAGTTGCCGACGTCCCGGCGCCAGTCGTCGCGGGTGCGGCTTTGCCGGTAGTCGCGAGCGCGTTCGAGCACGCGTTTGCCCGACAGCAGGATCATGGCGAGGGTGTACTCGGCGACCGGCACCGCGTTGGCCGCGGCCGCCGACGTCACCTCGATGCCGCGGTCCCAGCAGGCGTCGGTGACGTGCGCGCGGACCGACCCGGCGGTGTGGACGATCGCCCGCAGCTTCGGGGCAGCGGCGAGCGCGGCGGCGTCCAGAGGCGGGCAGCCCCAGCCGGTGACCAGCAGCTCGACGTCCCGCAGCGGGGCGCCCGCGAAGTCGTCGATCACCCCATCGGCGAGGTCGACGAGGCCGCGCAGCTTGGTCAGCGTTTCGTCGTCGAGGACGGCGTGGGCCGCGTCCCGGCTCATCGCGAGGGCGGCGCGGATCACTTGACGGCTCCCGCGGTGAGGCCGGAGCGCCAGAAGCGTTGCAGCAGAACGAAAGCCAGCAACAGTGGGAGTACGGCCAGCAGCGAGCCCATGATGACGACGGGGTAGTACTCGGGTGACACGGTGGCCGAGCTGTTCCAGGTGTAGAGGCCGAGGCTGACCGGGTAGAGCTTCTGGTCCGAGAGCATCACCATGGGCAGGAAGAAGTTGTTCCAGATCGCGGTGAGCTGGAACAGGAACACGGTGACCACGCCGGGGCCGAGCATCCTCAGCGAGACGCGGAAATACGTCTTCAGCTCGCCGGCGCCGTCGATGCGGGCGGCCTCCAGGACCTCGTCCGGGACGTAACCCTGGCTGAACACCCGGCCGAGGTAGACGCCGAACGGGTTGAACAGCACCGGCACGAACACCGCCCACGGCGTGCCGACGAGCCCGGTGCCCGAGGCCATCAGGTACAGCGGCAGCGCGAGCACCGTCTGCGGCACCATCACCGCCGCGAGCACCAGGCCGAAGAGCTTTTCCTTGTGCTTGAAGCGGTACTTGTCGAAGGCGTACCCGCAGGCGATGCTGATCAGCGAGCTGAGCGCGCCGCCGACGACGGCGTAGAAGAGGCTGTTGGCGTACCAGCGGCCGTAGATGCCCTTGTCCATCGCGAAGAGGTCTTTGAGGTTGTCCAGCGGGGAGAACCCGTTCCAGGACAGGAGATCGCTGCCGAAGAGCGCGTCGCCGTTCTTGGTGGCCGCGAGGACGAGCCACAGCACCGGCAGGAGCGTGTAGAGCACGGAGATCCCGACGACGGTGTTGACGGCCGTGCGGCTGAGCAGCTTCACGGGTTCACCTCCCGGGTGCGGTTGGTCCAGCGCGTCACGCCGTAGGAGAGCGCGATCGTGCAGGCGAGGAGGATCACGGACGCGGCCGCGGCGAGGCCGTAGTTGTTGCGGGTGAACGCGGCGTCGTAGATGTACATGCTCGGCGAGAAGCGCGCGGTGATCACCGGCGTGGACTGCGAAAGCAGCATCGGCTCGGTGAACAGCTGCAGGGACCAGATGAGCGTGAAGAGCACGACCATCACGACGCTCGAACGGATCAGCGGGGTCTTGATGCGCAGGGCGGTGCGGACGGGTCCGGCGCCGTCGACCACCGCGGCTTCGAGCACTTCGCGCGGCACGGCTTGCAGGGCGGCGTAGAAGATGACGACGTTGTAGCCGAGGTTGCTCCACAGCGCGATGTTCACGATCGCCGGGAGGACGGCGTGGAACCCGAGGAAGTCGACGGTGAGCCCGGCTTTGCCGAGGACGTCGACGACCGGGCTGAGGCCGGGCGTGTAGAGGTAGAGCCAGATGATCGCGGCGATGATCCCGGGCACGGCGTGTGGCAGGAAGAGCCCGAGCCGCGCGAGCGACTTGAGCCGCGCGGCGGCGGAGTCGAGCAGCAGCGCGAGTCCGAGGGATGCGACGACCAGCAGCGGCAGGTAGATCAGGCAGTAGAGGGCGATGACGCCGAGTCCACTGAGGAAGGTCGGATCGCCGAGGACGGCGAGGTAGCTGCGCAGGCCCACGAAGACGCTGTGTTCGGGGCCGAAGCCGAGGCCGGGCTCGTCGGCGCCGAAGAAGCTCAGCCAGACGGCGGTCCCGACGGGCACGAGAAAGACGGCGATCAGGAGAACGAAGAAGGGCGCCATGAGCACGGCAGCGGCGGAACGTTCCCGGTCCCTCCGGCGAGGGGTCGCGGTCTTGGCGGGCGGGTTCGCGGGGCGGGTCAGGGTGGCGGTCATCGACGACCTCCGGTCAGCGGGGTTCGGTCGGGAGCCGGAAGTCTTGTCGGCATCGGAAGCGCCCTCAGCTTTCGTGCTCGGTCGTGGCCAGGCCCAGCGCCACCAGGTCCGGCATCGTTGCCTTCTGCGCGTCGCGGACCGCGTCCAGTACCGTGCCCTGGCCCGCCCCTGCCCGCGCGAAACCGTCCTGCAACACCCGCTGCGTCGCGCTCATCCGGGGGCCCCAGACCCAGCCGTCGCGGATCAGGCGCGCCTGCTCGTCGAACAGGCGGTAGATGTCCTGGCCGCCGTAGTACGAGCGGTCGAACGCCTGGCCGCCCACCTCGACCAGCGCCGGCGCCGCCGGGTACTGGCTGCTCGTGCCGCTCGACAGCCTGGCTCGCAACGCGTCCGGGTGGGAGACCTGCCACTCGATGAACTCCATCGCCGCCTCCGGGTTCGCGCAGTCCTTGGTGACGGCGAACGTCGAGCCGCCGTGCGTGCCGACCGCCGGGTGGGCAGGGTCCCACTGCGGCAGCGGCGCGATCGCCCACTTGCCCTTCTGGCCGGGCCGCGCCTTCATCTGCGCGCCCGCGTCCCACGCGCCGCTGAGCCGGGCCGGCACCAGGCCCTGGCCGATCTGCGCGTCGCTCTGCCGGCCCGACGACGGGTTGGTGAAGACCAGGCCGTCCTCGATCAAGCCTTGCCAGTACGCGGAAACGCGCTGGGTCGCGGCGTCGGCGAGCGAGACGTTCCACGCGCCCGCCGACGTGTCGAACCAGCGTGCCCCGGCCTGCCACGCGAACGCGGCGAACTGCGTGGCGCCGTCGGTCGGGAACACCGCGATCCGGCGGCGGCCGTCACGGATCCGGCGGGCCGCCTCCGCGAACTCGTCCCACGTCCGGGGAATCGGGCCGGGGAACAGATCCGAGCGGTAGTGCAGCACCATCGGCTCGACGTCGAGCGGGACGGTGAACACCCGGCCCGCGAACGTCGTCAGCCGCAACGCCTGCGGCAGCAGTTTCGCACGGAGCCGATCGCTCACCAGGTCCGTGATGTCGCGGGCGACGCCGTCGATCGCGAAACCGGGCACCTGCGGGTATTCGATCGTGGCGACGTCGGGGGCGTTGCCGGCGCGGGCCGCGTTGCTCAGCTTCGCGTAGCCGCCCTGGTCGCCGGACGGGATCTGCTGGAAGTCGACGCGGATTCGGTGCTGCGTACGGTTGAACGCGTCCACGACCTCCTGGCTGCCGCGCAACGCCGACCAGAACGTGATCCGCGTCGGGCCACCGGAACCGCCGGGCGCCGAGCACGCGGCCGCCAGGGGCAGGGCCAGGCTCGCGGCCAGCACGGCACGGCGGCTTGCGGGCATCGTCGCCTCCTGTGGTGCGTTTCGGGGACGCCCACAGTCTGATCACCTGAACGTTTTTCGGTCAATATTTCCGTTCAACTCGGTCAAACGATCGGGTCGAACTCCGGATCTTCAACTCGGGCAGCACCGCGAGCCGACGCGCCGGCCCGGCTTCCGCGCCGAGCCGTTCGAGCAGCAGCCCGGCCGCGAGCCGGCCCACTTCGGCCTTGGCCGGCGCGACCGCGGTCAGCGGCGGGCTCCCCAGCGCGGCGACGACGTCGTCGTAGGCCACGACCGAACAGTCCCGCGGCACCGCGATCCCGGCCTCGGCCAGCTGCCGCACCAGCATCAGGGCGTCGACGTCGCCGTGCATGACCACACCGGAAGTCCCGCGCTCGCGCACGACGTCGGCCAACGGCGGCCCGTCGGCGGCCGGGCCGACACCCGCGTCCGGCGCGCTGAGCACGACCGCCGTGTCCTCGACCTCCGGCCGCGCGGCGCAGATCTCGGCGAAGGCGGCGCGCAACGCCCGCGCCGTCGGACTGTCGTCGCGCGCGGCCAGCACCAGCCGCCGGTGCCCGAGCGCCACCAGGTGCGTCACCGCGAGGTGCATGCCGAACCAGTGATCCGTGCACACGGAATCCCGCGCGTGCAAAGCACTTCCCCGGCGAGGACGGCGTTCCAGCAGGACCACGGGCACGTCGGCGCCGGCCAGCCAGCCGTCGTCCGCGGCTTCGGCCTCGACGGTACGCCAGCGCGGCGCGATCAGCAGTCCCCGGACGTCGCCGCCGGCGAGCGCGCGCTCCACGATCGGCCGTTCCGCACCCGCGACCTGCGGCGCCGGGTGCAGCACGATCCGCGCGCCGGCCTCCTCCAGCGCGGCGCGGGCGCCGTGCACGACCTCGTTGAGGTAGGCGTGCCGCTCGGGCACGACCAGCGCGACGACCCCGGTGCCCCGCTCCCCCGGAACCGGCGCCTGCCGCATCGGCACCAACGACCGCGCAACACCGTGACCTCGGCGAAGCCGGCCGGCTCGGGCGAGGTCCTCGACGTCCCGGCGCGCGGTGATCACCGAGACCTCCAGCTCGGCGGCGAGATCGGTGACCCGCACCTCGCCCCGCGCCTCGACCACGGCCAGGACCCGCTGGCGCCGGTCCGCACCCGTCTCCCGCATCACGCCACCCTGACTGCTCGTTTGACCGTTTGAGCGAGCATAGCGATCAGGTAGCGAGCCGGCAGCGTCCCGGCATGCCGCTCTTCCCCGGTGGCGCAGGGTCTATCGTTCCGCCATGTTCGATCGCCTCCGCACCAACACCCGCGCCGCCGCACTGCTGGCGGACGTGTTCGACTTCGACATCACCCGCCTCGACCCCGTCGAACCGGTGCGGCTGGCGTCGGGCGGCGAGCTGCGCGTGGTCGCCGGCGACGCCTCGGGCGGCACGTTCTTCGTGTGCGACGACGGACCTGTGCTCTACGCCGATTCCGAAGGCGGGGCCGGGATCGTCGCCGCCGACCCGGACGCCGTGATCCGCCTGGTCGTCGGTGTGCCGACCTGGCACGACGTCGTGTCGGACGCGCCTGACGTCAGCGCGATGCGCGCCTCCTTCGAATCTTCTTACGCCGAGCTGAAGGCGGACGAGCCGCGGATCGACCAGCTCCGCGCCGAGGTCAGCGCGGAGCTGGAACTCGACCAGGTCGCCGTCGAGGAGCTGCTGGCGTCGCTGAGCAGGTGCCTGACCGAACTGTCGCCCCGCTACCTGGTGCTCAGCGAAAACGGCGACGAATACGACCCCCTGTGACCGCGGGACCGGCTAAGCGCCGTGCTCTCCGGCCAGTGCCCGATAAACCGGCCGGAGCAGCTCGGCAACGTCTTCGCCGCCCGCCGTGATCGCCAGCGGCGGGGCCTGGTCCAGCACCGCGTCGAACGGCGTTCGCGGCCCGTGCAACGGCGCCGCGCCGCCCAGGCCCGGGGCCGGACCGCAGTCGAAGAAGGTGTCCATGACTTCGGTCAGGGCCGGAGATCTGTCGTCGGGATCGAGCGGCTCGGCGGAGATGAGCCGGTTCTTCAGCTCCTCCAGCAGCGTTTCACGGTTCCGGCCGCGCAGAGCGAGGATGGTGAACGGATCTTCGCCGACCTGCGCCACGAGCGCGGAGAACACGGCGTTCAGGTGGCCGCACGGCACCTCGGCATCCAGGCAGGTGCAGTCCAGTGACACCTCCCGCGCCGACGACGGTAACAGCGGCAGCCGGACCGCCTTGAAGATCTGTTCGACGTCACGGGGCAGCTCGCCGCGGAGCAGCAGGACCGTGGCCGACGCTTTCGCGGCGAGGGCGTGCGTGATCGCCGCCCAGTCCGATTTCCCGAACGCCGTCATTCCGATGCGCACCTGGTAAGGCCGGCTGTCGTGCACTTCGGCGTCGACGCGCCCGGCGCCGACCGCCAAGGACACGACGCGCCCCTGGCCCTTCGCGGGCAGGAGGACGCCGATCGCCGTCAGCGCCCGGATGAACCGGGTCGACCACCACGGGAGCGGCTCAGTCATCGATCGCGTCCTCCCCCAGGGCGAGCACCCCGCGCAGCGCGTCCGTGGACAGTTCGGTGAGCCAGCTTTCGCCCTCGCCGACGACCAAGCCCGCGAGCGCGCGCTTCTTGGTGATCAGGGTGTCGATGCGGTCCTCGATGGTGCCCGGGCAGACGAACTTCCGGACCTGGACATTACGTCCCTGCCCGATCCGGAACGCCCGGTCGGTGGCCTGGTTCTCCACGGCCGGGTTCCACCAGCGGTCCAGGTGCAGGACCTGGCTGGCGGCGGTCAGCGTGAGCCCGGAACCGCCTGCTTTGAGTGAGAGCAGGAGAATCCGCGGCCCGTCGCCGGCCTGGAAGCGGTCCACGATCGCGTCTCGCGCCCCTTTTGCCAGGCCACCGTGCAAAAACGCGACTTCCGTGCCGAGCCGGTCCGACAGGTGGGGCACGAGCAGGTGGCCGAATTCGGTGTACTGCGTGAAGCACAGCACCCGATCGCCCGACGCCAGGATTTCCGCCAGGATCTCTTCGAGACGGCTGACCTTGCCGGAGCGGTGCCCGATCGGGGAACCGTCGTGCAGCAGGTGCGCGGGGTGGTTGCAGACCTGCTTGAGCTTCGTGATCGCGGCGAGGATGTTGCCCCGGCGCTTGATGCCCTGGCTGTTCTCGATCTTCTTCATCATCTCGTCGACGATCGCGCGGTACAGCGTGCCCTGTTCGCGGGTGAGCCGGTATTCCTGCCGGATTTCGATCTTTTCCGGGAGCTCGGGGACGATCGCGGGGTCCGTCTTCACCCGGCGCAGCAGGTACGGCTGGGTGAGCCGGCGCAGCGCGGCGGCCGTGGTGGTGTCGCCGCCGCGCTCGATCGGGGCCGCGAACCGTTGCCGGAACTCGAACCGGCTGCCAAGCAGCCCGGGGTTGAGCAGGTCCAGCACCGACCACAGGTCCGCCAGCCGGTTTTCCACCGGGGTGCCGGTCAGCGCGAGCCGGTGCCCGGCCGTGAACCGCCGCACCGCCTTGGCCGTCGCGGTGTCGGCGTTCTTGATGGCGTGCGCTTCGTCGAGCACCAGGCGTCGCCAGGCAAACTTCTCCAGTTCCTCCGCGTCACGGGCAGCGGTGGCGTAGGTCGTGACGACGAGGTCGGCCGCGGCGACCTGCTCGGCGAGCACGTCCCCGTGCGCGCGGGCGCTGCCGTGGTGGGCGTGGACCCGCAGGCCCGGGGCGAAGTTCGCCGCCTCCCGCTGCCACATGCCGACCAGGGACATCGGGCACAGCACCAACGTCGGCCCGCGATCGTCGGCTGCCCGCTCGACGGCTTCGAGCGCCAGCGTCTGGACGGTCTTGCCGAGGCCCATGTCGTCGGCCAGGCACGCACCGAGCCCCAGCGCCGACATGAAAGCCAGCCAGGCGACCCCCCGCTGCTGATACGGGCGCAACGTGGCCCGGAACGACGGCGGCAGCTCGACCGGCCGCAGCGCCTGGTGGACCCGCCCGGCCAGGACGTCCCCGACCCAGCCGCCGGCGCTGACGCCGGTGACCGGGAGCGGCGCGTCCCGCCCGGAGTGGACGAGCTCCAGCAGCTCGGCCGCGGTGGGGCGCTGGGGCTGCCGGTGCGGGTCGCGGCGCAGGAACTCGAGACCGGCGCGGAGCCGGTCGGCGTCGACGCTGATCCACCGGCCCCGCAGCCGCACCAGCGGGGTCTTCGCGGCGACGAGCCTGGCCAGCTCCTCCTCGCCGATTTCGGTGTCGCCCACCGCGATCGACCAGCGGAACGTCGCCAGCTCGTCGCGACCCACCCGGCTGCGGGCCACGACCTGCTCCGACGGCGTGCTGCGGACGGACAGCCGCAGCCCGAGCCGGCGCCTGCCGTCCCAGGTGGCCGGCAGCTGCGCTTCGAACCCGGCCTCGACCAGCCGGGTCGCGCCCGAGGTGAGGAACCGTTCGGCTTCCTCGACGGTCAGGTCGTACTCGGACGGCTGGGTCCGGCGCAACGCCGGCGCCAGCATCGGTTCCACCAGCGCGGCCCGGCCCAGCTCGGCGACAAACAGCCCTTTCGGGTCCCTGACCAGCCCGTGCGCCTCGCCCGACCAGATCTGCCCCGCCGACAGCAGCAGGCTCGGATCGGCCGTCGCCCGCAGGAGGAACTGCAGCTGCCACTTGGTGCCGTCACCGGTCTGGTCGTCGGGATCGTCCGCGTCCGGCTGACGCAGGGTGCCGACTTCGGCCAGCCGGAAGCACGCCCGGCCGTCGACGACGTCGGTATCAGCGACCTCGTCCCACTTCGCGACGGCGTCGGCCACGACACCGAGCTCACCCAGCGGCAGGTCGACGCGGGCCACGCCGCCCTGCAACGCGGACAGCCACACCCCGGCCGCGCCCTTGCTCCCGCGCACGTCGACGGGCGGATCCGCCCGCGCCAGCCGGTCCCGGACCACCGCGTCGACCAGGGTGTGGAGTGCATCGGTGACGAGCGCGCGCGGCGACGCCCCGGTGAGCGGCGCGATCTGCTCCGCCCGCCCGACCGGCGGCATGGCCGCCACCAGTGCGTCGAACGCGACGAAATCCACGCCCTGGAGCACCGGGCGCCACCGGGCCTCCGCCGCGTCGCCCTGGCGGACCAGCGTCGGCAGCACCCGCCCGCGCCGCACCAGATCCGCGGCCAGGCGGGCCACCGACCGCAGGTAGGTGACCGAAGCGCCGTACGAGGCCGAGTCGTCGAGGTCGTCCAGCTCGGTCGCGTCCACGACCAACGCCGGCACCGACCACGGCCGCAACGACGGCGCCGGGCCACGCCGCTGCCCGCCCGCCGCCTCGGAGGAGGCGAGCGGCCGGTTCACCCGCGACGGCAGCAGCAACGTCACCGACGTCGGCTTGCCGGGATGCAGCGCGGTCAAGCTCGCACTGGAGACCGCGAACGGATGCGGAAGCGCGATCCGCGCCGAACGACTCGACGTGCCGGCCGGGCCCCGGTCGTGCTCTGCCCAGAGCAGCAGACCCCGGCCCGGAGACCACAGGGCGTGCACCATGGGCAAGGTCTGGGGCTCCTTCGTCCGATCCGGGTTCCCCGCAGATCGTCGCACGGCGGGCGCGCGGGTCGCCGCGGCCCGTCCGGCGGGACAGCTAGTCCAGGGCCTTGTCGAACAGTTCGTCCGCGTTCGGGGTGGGTACCTCGTCCAGGGCGTCGTCACTGCGTTCCCGGACGAACAGCGAGCACACCAGCCCCAGCCCGAGCGCCGCGGCGATGATCGCGAACACGACCGACACGCCGGCGTGGTCGGCCACCGCGCCCAGGACCGGGGTGAAGAACCCGCCGAGGGTCGTGGACAGCCCGAGGGTGATTCCGCTGGCCGTCCCGATGTGCCGCGGCAGGTAGGCGTGCGACAGGGTCACGTGCAGGGCGAAGGGGAGGAACAACGCCCAGCCCAGGACGCCGGCGGCGATGATGACGACGACCACGTTCGGTGCGAAGAGGATCGCTCCGGCGCCGAGGGCGGCCAGGAAGTAGCCGATCCGCATGATGATCCGCCGTCCGTACCGGTCGGCGAGGACCCCACCGGTCAGCGTGCCCACGGCGCCGGCGGCGGGCAGCACGGTCAAGGCGACCGAGGCCGTCGCGGTGGAGACACCGAACTCCTGGATCGAGTGGAGCGCCACGAACGACGTGGTGCCGATGTAGGCGATGGACCAGAACGAGACGACGACCATCAGCCACGCGAAGGGGCCCCAGGCGTCGCGTGCCGCCGGTGCCGTCGCCGCGGCCCGCTCGGCGTGCGCCGACGCCGGGGCGACGCCGGCCGGGGACCGGCGGGCGGCGTGGACCAGCAGGTAGACCGCGGCGATGGCGATCGTGGGGATCAGCAGCAGCGGCGTCGCGTTCAGGCCGGCCACTCCGACGGTGACGCCGACGGCCAGCGGCGCCAGCGCGACGCCGACGTTGCCGCCGACGGAGAAGACGCTCATCGACCGGTTCGTCCCGCCACCGGCTTCTCTGGCCGCCATCGTGGCCGGCGGGTGATAGGCGGCGACGCCGATGCCCGAGACGGCCACGACCACCCAGGTCAGCCAGTAGCTTCCCGACGTCAGACCCGCGGCCGCCACTCCCGCCGCGGCGACGAAAAGCCCGATCAGCAGCAGCGGGCGCAGGGAGAACCGGTCGCAGAGGTAGCCGAACAGCGGCTGGCTGATGCTCGACAGCGAGGTCGCGGCCAGGGTGATGCCGGCCGCCGCCGCATAGTCGTAGTGGCGCTCGGACACGAGATAGGGCAGCAGTGCTGCCACCGCGCCGGTCTGGAAGTCGTTCATGGTGTGCGTGCTCACCAACGACCAGAATTTCCCGCGAGACCGTTGAATCGTCATCGTCGCGGCGCTCGCATTTCGTGCGAAACGATCCTCATGAACCCGTCTCCTCGATCATCGACAACCCCCGCGCCGACCGTACTCCTCAGACAAGTAGACGTGTCAAGCGAGAATCCGCGCGCCTGTCGCTTCGAGTAGGGTGGCGGCGAGACCTCAGACAACTGGAGGAGTGGTCGATGGCGCAGACCGTCCAGCGGCACCCCCTCGCCGCCCAGGCCGCCGAAGTCCTGCTCTCGCGGATCAAGGCCGGCGAGTGGCCGCTGGGACACAAGCTCCCGGGCGAGACGACCCTCGCGGTGCAACTCGGAGTGGGACGATCGACGCTGCGCGAGGCGATCCGCGAGCTCGCCGGCAAGGGGGTGCTCGATCCCCGGCAAGGGGCCGGCGTCTTCGTCACCGCCGTCGACGTCGTCGAAGACTGGGAGTCGAAGCTGAGGCGGGCGTCGATCGTGTCGGTCATCGAAGCCCGCGTGGCGATCGAGGCCGAAGCCGCCGCGCTCGCCGCGCAGCGGCGCACCCCCGCCGACGTGCGCGCCCTGCGCCGGGCCCTGGCTCAGCGGGTCGTGGCCGGGCAGACCCCCGAGGAGCACGTCGACGCCGACATGGTCCTGCACCGCGCGGTCGTGACCGCCGCCCGGAACGACGTGCTGCTCGAGCTGTTCGACGGCTTCGTCCCGCGGGTGCGCACAGCGATGATCGACATGCTCAAGCTCAAGCCGGTCGCCTCACCGGAGACCGACCAGGCCGCGCACGCGGCTCTCGTGCAGGCCATCGCGGACCGGCAGCCGCGCGAGGCGGCCGAGACGAGCCGGACTCACCTCTCCGCCTTGAAGGCGGCCCTGGGATAACCCACGTTCGCCAAGCCTCAGCCGGCGAGCCGCCGCAGGTGCAGGTCGATCAGCTCGATGGCCTCTTCGCCGCTTCGGTGGCCGAGGAGGACCGCGTCCGCGAGACCCCCGGTCAGTGCGAGAAGCAGGTCCGCTTCACGGGCGGCATCGAGGCCGGACAGGCTGTGTTCGGCTTCGACGAGAGCCGCGAGCGCGGCGCGCAAGTGTTCATAGCCGGTCCGGAACCAGGCGGCGATCTCGTCGTCCTTGAACGCGCGCCACACGAAAGCGTTGGCCACCAACGCTTCCGTCCGGCTCTCGGCGTCGAGGGGCAGCAGCGCCACCAAGACCGCCCGCAGATCGGGAGGCGCGCCCGCGGTCCCGGCGACGACCTGGCGCTCGACCTGGTCGCGCAGCGTCCGCACCGCGTAGCGCAGCATCGCGTCCTTGGTCGGGAAGTAGTGCTGGACCTGCCCCTTGGAGATGCCCGCGGCGGCCGCGACCTGGCCCAGGCTGACCGCCTCGAGGCCCTCGTCGGCGGCGATGCGGCGGAGGGTCTCCGCGATCCGTCGCCGGCGTTCCTCGTGATCGACGACCTTCGGCACCCGCCCACCCTTTCCAATACGGTCGGATTGCAAAACTCCCGAACCTTCTTTACAATCCGATCGTATCGCAAAACGAAGGGGGCCGACGTGAAGCTGGGCCGATTCGCCTCTCCCCAAGCCGAGAGGGAGTACGACGCCGTCTACGAACGCGGGCTCGCCGCCCTCCCGGCGCCGACCGGCCAGCACGACATCCCGACCGCCTTCGGGACCGCGCGGGTCTACCGGTTCGGCTCGGGACCGGCGATCCCCGCCGTGCTGCTGCCGGGCCGCGCCGGCACCGCGGTCATGTGGCAGCCGAACCTCCCGGCGTGGTCGCGGCGCGGCCCCGTCTACGCGATCGACCTGCTCGGCGAGCCGGGCCGCAGCACCCAGACCACACCGATCCGCGACGGCGCCGACCAGGCCGCCTGGCTCACCGAGATCCTCGACGCGCTCGGGCACGAAACCGTTCACCTCATCGGGTACTCCTTCGGTGGGTGGCTCGCCGCCAACTACGCCGCGCGCGCGGGCAAGGAGCTGGCGTCCCTGACCCTGATCGACCCGGTCCGCACCTTCGCCGAACTCCCGGTGGCCATGCTCTTCCGCACCACTCTCGCGCTGGTCCCCGGCGTCAGTCACTGGGGACGACCGGCCTTCGTACGGTGGATCTCCGGCGGTGCCGAGGTCGCGCCGGACGACCCGGTCGCCACGGTCATCGAGGCCGGCATGCGCACCTACCGCATCGGCCTGCCCACGCCGGAACTCCTGACCGACGACCAACTTCGCTCGATCGGGATTCCCGTCCTCGCGCTGATCGCCGGCAACAGCGTGATCCACGACGCCGCCAAGGCGGGCACCCGCGCTCGGGCCCTGCTGCCGGACGCGCGCGTCGAAGTCTGGCCCGGTGCGACCCACGCCATCGCCGGAGAGTCCGCCGCCGCGGTCAACGAGCGGGTGCTGACGTTCCTCGACGAAGTGGACCGCGACCCGGGAGCACCGCGGTGATCGCGCTCCTGCTCTGGGACGCCGGGTTGCCTCTCGCCGCCTACTACGGGCTGCGGCTCGCCGGGCAGAGCGAGCAGGTTTCCCTGCTGGCCGGCGCCCTGTTCGCCGCGGCGCGCCTGGTCTTCGTCGCGGTGAAGCGGCGGTCCTTCGACGGGTTCGCCGCCTTGCTCGCCGCGGTCCTCGCGATCGGCCTGGCGCTGTCCCTGGTGACCGGCGACATCAGGTTCATCCTGGTGAAGGAGTCCTTCGGCACCGGAGCCGCCGCGATCGTGGTGCTCGCCAGCTGCTTCACCCGGGCGCCGCTGATCTTGACCGCGGTGCGGGCCGGTTCCGGCGAGGCCAAGCGCGCCCGCATCGACCGGCTTTGCGCGGAGGCCCCGGGGTTCGCCGCGTCCTTCCGGCTCATGTCGGCCGTCTGGGGCATCGGCCTGCTCGCCGAGGCCCTGGCCCGGGTTCCCCTGGTCTACCTGGTGTCCCCGGACATCATGGCGGCGCTCAGCACGGTCCTGCTCCTCGCGACGATCGGCGCGCTCTCGCTCTGGACCGCCTGGTACGCGAACCGCCGGCAAGCCCTCACCGGTCCGGAGTCCGCGGCGGCGGCGCGGTCAGCAGGGCCGTGATGCCGTCGACCAGGATTTCGCCGGTCTCGGCCCAGCCGGGGATGCCGGACCGGTCCCCCGCCTCGGCCAGTTCGGCTTCCCGCTCGGCGCAGGTGTGGACGATGGCGTGCCGGGCCATCGCCGAACGGGTGAGGATCGCGGGGTCGGCGGGATCCCCGGCGTGCGCGGCCACCGCGAGCATCGCGCGCTGCATCACCGGCGTCGAGGTCGTGACCGACAGCGCCGGCCCGCGCAGCACCGGGTCGCTGACGACGTGGGCGGCGAAGCGGGCGTAGTAGCTGGGGACACCCAAGTTCGCGAGGTGCAGGGTCGTGGGCAGCACCAGCGCGGCCACGTGGTCACGCAACGCCGTCGACCCTTCGGCCGCGTCCACCATCGTGGCCCGGATGCGGTCCATCTCCTCACCGTGCTCGCGCAGCACGGCGAGGATCACCTCCTCCATGGTGCCGACGTGGTAGGCGACCGCGGAGTTGTTGGCCTGCCCGGCTTCCTGCCCGAGCCGCCGGCTCGACACCTGGGCGACGCCGTCCTCGGCGATGAGCCGTTCCGCCGTCGCCAGCAGCCGGGCCCGGGTGGCCGCCGACCTCCCGCCCGTCACCACCGCACCAGGACCTGGTCGATCCCGCCGACGATCAGACCTTGCCGGGCACGCAGGTCCGTGGCGTCCCCGACGAGCTCCAGCGTGGGCAGGCGCCGCAGCAGCACCTCGAGGACGGTCTGCAGCTCGACTCGCGCGAGCTGCTGGCCGACGCACGAATGCGGGCCGACGCCGAAGGCCAGGTGCGGGTTGGGCCGCCGGGCGAGGTCCATGTCGCCGGCGCCGTCGAACGCGGCGGTGTCGCGGTTGCCCGAGGCCATGCTGCACACCACGGTCGTGCCGCGCGGCAGGGTGGTGCCCCCGACCACGGTCTCTTCCGAGACGTAGCGCGGCATCCCGAAGCCGGGGTTGGCGTCGAACCGCAGTGCCTCCTCGACGGCCGACGGCACCAGCGACGGGTCGGCCAGCAGCCGCTCCCAGCGGTGCTCGCGGTCCGCCAGCAGCATCGCGACCATCTTGCCGATCATGTTCGCGGTGGTTTCGTGGCCGGCGATGAGCAGGCCCTGCCCGGTCATGACCAGCTCGGTCGCGGTCAGGTCGGCGGCGAGGTCGCTCAGCAGGTCGTTACCGGGCGCGGATCGCTTGGTGGCGACCAGTTCCGTCATGTACTCGGAGAACTCCCGGCCCGACCGGTCGATCTCGTCCTGGGTGAACCGGGTCATGTTCAGCATCGTGTCCGACCAGTGCGCGAAGCGGCCCCGGTCGTCCCGCGGCACGCCGAGCAGGTCGCAGATCACGAACACCGGCAGCGGGAACCCCAGCGCGGGACCGATGTTGGCGGGCCCACCGGCCTCGACCAGGTCGGTGATCAGCTGCTCGGCCAGCTCCGCCATCGCCGGCCGCAACGCCTGCACCCGCTTGACGGTGAACGCTTTCCCGACCAGCCGCCGCCAGCGCCGGTGCCCGGGACCGCCGAGCATCGACGCTTCCGGCTCGTCCGCGTCCGCTGCCGCCGCGCCGCCGGTCGACGACGACGGCCGGCTGAACACCCCGCCGTCGTCACTGTCGGAGACGCGGGACGCGTCATCGGCGTCGAGCTGACGGCTGAACCGCGGGTCCGACAGCATCTCCCGGACGTCGTCGTAACGGGTCAGCAGCAGCGCTTCGTCGCCGCTGGCCAGTTCGATGCGCGCCACCGGGCACCGCGCCCGCAGCCGCTCCCACTCCGGCGGCGGCTCCAGCGCGCTGGGGTTCGGGAACGGGTAGGGCGGCAGTCCCGCCAGTACCGCAGCCGGGTCGTCGCCTGCGTGCGCTCGGTCGTCGGACATGTCGGCCAGCCTAGGTAAGACGGTTGACTTAATCAAGACATCCGTCTTAATCTCGGCCGGCCCACTCCTCGGATCGGAGGGCTCATGCGTGGACTGCCCGGCAAGAGCATCGTCATCGCCGGTGGCGCGAGCGGGATCGGCGCGGCCACCGCCGCCCGGCTCGCCGGGGAAGGCGCCCGCGTCGTCGTCGGGGACATCGACGTCGACGGCGCCCGAGCCACCGTCGAGTCGATCACCGCCGCCGGGGGCGACGCCGTCGCGGTCGAGTTCGACCTCGCCGACGAGACGTCCGTCGAGCGGCTGATCCAGAGCGCCGTCGACCGGACCGGCCGGCTCGACGGCGTCTTCAACGTCGGCGCCGATCTCTCCCCCGCCACGCTCGGCAACGACGTCGCGCTCGACGGCATGGACGCGGCGATCTGGCGCCGCACGTTCGAGGTGAACCTGATCGGCTTCGCCCACAGCTGCCGGCTGGCCGTCCCGCACCTGCTCGCCGCGGGCGGCGGCGCGATCGTCAACACGTCGTCCGCCGCGGCCTTCGTCGGCGAGGCCGTCCGCCTGGCCTACGCGGCGTCCAAGGCGGGCGTGAACGCGCTGACCCGCCACGTCGCGTCGCGGTGGGGCACGGAAGGGATCCGCTGCAACGGCGTGTCGCCCGGGATGGTGCTCTCCGAGACGGCGCTGGCCACGATGAGCGAGGAGTTCCGGGCGGCCGGGCTCGCCGGCAACCGCAGCACCCGCCTCGGCCGTCCCGCCGACCTCGCCGCGGCGGCGGCGTTCCTCCTCAGCGACGACGCAGAGTGGGTGAACGGCCAGACCTGGTCCATCGACGGCGGCGGCAGCCTGCACGACTGAGCCTGGGCCCGGCGTCCCCAGTGGACAGTCCCGCGGCGGTCCGCCCGACCGTCCACACTGGCCGATTCAGCCGGACTCGGTGAAGTCGGTCGACGCGGCCACCTCGGTGACGACGTCCAGGAGCGAGTGCAGTGCGGCGGAGTCGTTGCCGGCCGACCAGACGAGCTCGGTCGAGACGCGTTCTCCGGTGATCGGCACGAACACCACGCCGGTGCGGCGGAGGTTGCCGGCCGACCGGGCGAGCCGCGTGATCCCGACCCCGGCCGCGACGAGGCCGAGCAGCGCTTGGACGCTCGCGTCCCGGTGGACCACGTCCGGGGTGAACCCGGCCGCCTGGAAAGAGCTGTCGAACGCCTGGTGCCACGGTTCCCACGAACTGCGCGGGGTCAGCACCCAGCGTTCACCGGCCAGCTCGGCGAGGGTCACCTCGGCGCGACCGGCCAGCGGATGCCCCTCGGGCAGCACCGCGCACACCGGTTCGCTCACGAGCGTCCGGGTCCGCAGGTCGTCCACGAGCGGCGGCCGGCTGAACGCGACGTCGTAGCGGCCTTTCCGCAGCCCCTCCACCAACAGGGAGATCGTCGTCTCCTCCGTGGTCAGCCGGAGGTCCGGGAGCCGCTGCCGGACGGCCCGCACCACGGGCGGCAGCAGGTGGTTCGTCGTGGTCGCCAGGAAGGCGAGGCAGAGGCTGCCGGCTTCGCCGCGGGCGGCCCGGGCCACCACGTCGAACGCTTCGTCGGCTCGGGCGAGCACCGCACGGGCCTCGGGGAGGAACAACGTGCCGATCGCGGTCAGGCTGGTGCCCCGGGTGTCACGGTCGAGGAGCTTCACGCCGAGCATGCGTTCCAGCAGGGTCATCTGCTGGGACAGCGACTGCTGGCTGATCACGAGCCGTTCGGCGGCGCGGGTGTAGCTGGACTCCTCCGCGACAGCGACGAAATACCTCAGCTGCCGAAGATCAGGGCTCACAAGAAAAGCTTACAACCACGACAGGTAACCGGTGTTGGACGGCACGGCGGTCCCGAGACGACCATCGAACTCGGTAAGCACCAACGTGAAAGGCATGGGAATGACGAACGCAACACCGGCCCGCGTCTGGCTGATCTCGGGCTGTTCGAGCGGCTTCGGCCGGGAGCTCGTCCGGGCCGCGCTGGCCGCCGGTGACCGGGTGATGGCCACCGCGCGCCGTCCGGAGACCCTCGCGGACCTCGCGCGGGCCGGGGGTGACCGGATCAGCACGGTGGCGATGGACGTCACCGACCCGGCATCGATCCACGCCGCCGTCGAGGCGACGCTGGCCGTGTTCGGCTGCATCGACGTCCTGGTGAACAACGCCGGGGTCAGCGTGATCGGTGCCGTCGAGGAAACCTCGGTCGAGCACCTGCGCGACATGTTCGACGTCAACTACTTCGGTGCGGTGCGGCTGACCCAGGCCGTCCTGCCGGTGCTGCGCGACCAGGGGAACGGGACGATCGTGGTGATGAGCTCCCTCGGCGGGGTGATGACCTTCCCGGGCCTGGGCGGCTACAACGCCACCAAGCACGCGCTCGAAGCGCTGGGCGAGGCGCTGTCGCTCGAGCTGACCCCGCTGGGCATCCGGGTCCTGGTGGTGGAACCGGGGATGTTCCGCACCCAGTTCAGCACCAGTCTGCAGTGGACACCCGAGAACCCGGCCTACGACGCGACGTCGGGAGAGCTGCGGCGGATGGTCAAGGGCGTCGTGGGCCAGGAGGCGAACGACCCGGCGAAGGGCGCCGCGGCGATCCTCGAGGTGCTCGACGCCGAGAACCCGCCGCTGCACTTCCTGCTCGGGGAAGACGCGGTCGACGGGCTGCGCGACCACCACGAGGCCCTGCTGGCCGACGTCACCACCTGGGAGACGCTCAGCCGTTCGACCACGGCTTCCTGACCGGCCCCGGTCCTGCCTCCAGCAGCCGGAGGATCTCCTCGGCGATCACCTCGGGTTCGGTGACCGGCACGTAGTGACCGGAGCGTTCGGCGATCACGTGCCGGCCACCCGTCACCGCCGCGCGGTGGGCGTGCGACGCCGTGGCCGCCGCGCGCATCGCCTGGTTCATCCCGCTCCCGGGGAGTGCGCCCGAGATCACCGTGACCGGGAAACCACCCGGATCCGGCGGGCTGTCGCGCCAGGGTGGCCAGCTCGTCGAGGAACGTGCGGGCCTGCTCGCGTTGCGTACGGATCACACCGGGCCCGAACGCCTCGCGGCGCAGGTCTTCGCGGACGTCGTCCGGAGTGCCGCGCAGCAAGCCGCGGAAGACGACCTTCAGCAGGCCGAGGCGGGCGAGCACCGTGCCCGCGCCGATCGCCAGGCGCTCCGCGCGGCGGAACGACTGTCCGAAGAGGACATCCGCGGCCTCGTCGGTCGGGTCGACGAGCACCAGTCCGGCGATCCGGTCCGGGTCCGCGGCGGCCGCGAGGCGCGCGATCGGGCCGCCGGCACTGTGCCCGACCAGGACGAACGGGCCCGGCGCGAAGTGGTCGAGGACGCTGCCCTGGTCGTCGGCCATCCGCCGCAGGGTGCGGCCGTGCGGGTCGGGGGCGCTGCGGCCGAGACCCGAGCGGTCGTAGACGATCGCCCGGGCGTGCCGGGCGACCGCGGGCTGCACGGCGGCCCACGACGACCGGGTAGCGGCGGCGCCGGCCTCGAAGACCACCGCCGGTCCACCGGTGGGGCCCAGGATCATCGCGTGCAGCCTGCGCCCGTCCGGCGTCGGCACCCATTCCGTGGTGCCCTGGGTGTGCGTCATGACCGAGCCGGCCTCTCCAGCAGGGGCAGTGTCCGGTCCCAGCCCAGGCAGGCGTCGGTCCGGCTGAGGTCGCGGCGAGGTGGCGCGACCTTGCCCTCGATCCCGTCCACCACTCCCCTGTTCGGATAGCCTTGCCTAATTTAGCGGCCGGGCCGCCGCCCACCACCCTCGAAAGGCGGTGATCCACCCCACCGCCGCGAAGGCCGGATCATCGGCGCTGTCCGGTGATCGATCCGGCGATAGAATGGCCTGCTCGCGCACAGCACCCGTTCCGATGCTCTTCCCCAGCTCCACCTGGCTCTTCCGCACGGAGATCCACGACGAAGGAGTTCGCATGGACAAGGTGTTCAGTCGTCGCATCGCTCTGGTCACCGGAGCGGGCCTCGCCGCCGGCCTCACGGTGCCGGGCGTCGCCCAGGCCGGCGGGACCGACCGCGTCGGGTTCACCCTGGACGCGCGGACGCTCGACGGCGGCGAACAGGTCACCTCGATCACCCTCGGCACGTCCCGGTTCGGGCCGATCGACCCGGCCAGCCTGACGACCGGCACGTTCAGCGTGCACGCGAAAGCCACCAGCCCGATCGGCACCGGCGGCCAAGACGTCGGCTACGACCTCGACCGGCCGGTGACCGCCGCGCGGCTCGACCGCCGCGGCGACATCGTCCTCGAACTGAGCCACGGCGAAGGCCAGACCGGCGGCGGCACCCTCGGCTACCTCACCAGCAAGAGCCGCAACGTTCAGCTCGACCTCATCTACACCGTCACGCAGAACGCCCCGGTCCGCCTGCGCCACGGCCGGCCGCTCTCGATCGCGCGGTTCACGCAGGGCCGGCTGGCCAACCCCGAGGTCGACGCCTTCAGCTACCACTCTTCGCGCTCCGGGATGAAGTACCGGCTGTACTCCCCCGACTCACGACGCGGCCGTCGGCCCCTGATCGTCTGGCTGCACGGCGGCGGTGAAGGCGCTTCCTTGCCTGACAACTACTACGACAACGAGACCACGCTGCGCGCCAATCGCGGCGCATTGGGCTTCGCCACCCGGGAAGCCCAAACGATCTTCGACGGCGCGTACGTCGTCGCCCCGCAAAGCACGTCCGCGTGGATGGACGACGGCCCCCGCTTCGCCCCGCTCATCAACGAGATCATCCGTGACGTCCTCCGCACCCGGCCCGTCGATTCGGGCCGCGTCTACGTCGCCGGCTGCAGCAACGGCGGCTACATGAGCCTGAAGATGACCACGGTCTACCCCGGAACGTTCGCCGCGTCCGTGCCGATCTGCGGCGTCGTCGCCGCCCGGGAGGAGGGTGGCCCGCCGCTGATCCCCGACGCCGAGCTGACCGCGATCCGCACTCCGACCTGGCTGGTCGCCTCCCGCGACGACGACACGGTGGATCCGCAGGCCAACACCGTCCACGCGCACGAGCTCATCCCCCGTTCGTCGTTGACGCTCTACGACCACGTCGTCCGGGACGGCCACCAGTTCCCCGGCCACTGGTCGTGGATCTACGTCGCCCGCAACGACCCGAGCATCGGCGGCACCCACGTCTGGCAGTGGATGGCGGGGAAGAGGCGATGACGCTCACCGACGACGAAAAGCAGATGGTGGCCGTGGTGGCGGAGTTCGTCGACGAACGGGTCCGCCCCCGCGTCCGCGACTTCGAAGCCGACGACATCTACCCCGCCGAGCTCATCGACGAGATGAAGAAGCTCGGCTTCTTCGGGCTCCTCGTGCCCGCCGAGTACGGTGGCGTCGACGTCAGCACCGCCTGTTTCGCCCGCGTCACCGAGGAACTCGCGCGCGGCTGGATGAGCCTCGCCGGCGCGATCGGCGGCCACTCCGTCATCACCTACCTCATCAAGACCTTCGGCACCCCCGAACAGCGCGAAAAGTACCTGCCGCGGATGGCCGAAGGCGCCATCCGCGCGACCATGGCGCTGACCGAACCCGGTGGCGGCAGCGACCTCCAAGCCATGCGGACGTACGCCACACCCGACGGCGACGGCTACTCGATCACCGGCTCCAAGACCTGGATCTCCAACGCCGCCCACTCCGGGATCATCGGCCTGCTCTGCATCACCGGCCGCGACGCGAAACCCGCCCACCGCGGGATGAGCGTCCTGCTCGTCGAACCCGGCGACGGCCTCACCATCTCGAAGAAACTCTCCAAACTCGGTTACCGCGGGGTCGAGGCGTGCGAGATCGTCTTCGACGAACGCCGGGTGGGACCCGAAGCCGTCCTCGGCGGCACTCCGAACGAGGGCTGGGCGCAGATGATGCGCGGCCTCGAAGTCGGGCGCGTCCAGGTCGCCGCCCGCGCTCTCGGCGTCGGCCAAGCCGCTCTCGACGACGCCGTGAAGTACGCCCAGGAACGCGAATCCTTCGGCAAACCCATCTGGCAGCACCAGTCCGTCGGCAACCTGCTCGCCGACATGGCAACCAAGCTGCGCGCCGCCCGGCTGCTCACTCTCGACGCCGCCGAGAAGCTCGATGCCGGCGAACGCGCCGACATGGAAGCCGGGATGGCGAAACTGTTCGCCTCCGAAACCGCCATGCAGGTCGCTCTCGACGCCCTCCGCGTCCACGGCGGTTACGGCTACTCCAAGGAGTACGACGTCGAACGCTACTTCCGCGACGCACCACTGATGATCGTCGGCGAAGGCACCAACGAGATCCAGCGCAACGTCATCGCCGCCCAGCTCATCGCCCGCCACAAGATCTGAGGAGCGAGTGATGGAGCAGTGGGCTCCGCACACCGTCACCACCCGGGAGCTGGTCGATCCGGCGCCGGTCGCCGCGCTGGCCGCCCTCTTCGACGACGGCCTGCCCGCCCCGCGGCCGGGCGAGGACCTGCCGCCGCTGTGGCACTGGGTCGCCCTCCCCCGCTGGCCCGGCTCCTCGGAGCTGGGGCCGGACGGGCACCCCGCCCGCGGCGCGTTCCTGCCCCCGGTCGACCTGCCGCGCCGGATGTTCGCCGGCGGCGAGGTGGTCTTCCACCGCTCGGTGCAGGTGGGCGAGACCGTCACGCGCGAGTCCGTGGTCGAGTCGGTGACGGAGAAGCACGGGCGCTCCGGCCGGTTCGTGCTCGTCGTCGTCCGCACCCGGCTGTCCGGTGCGGACGGTGACCTCCGGCTGGAAGAGCGGCAGGACCTGATCTACCGCGAACGCGGCGTGGCGACCGCGCCGGCCCCGGTCCCCGCCGGCGTGACGCCGGTGGGCGCCCCGTTCCGCCGTGCCGACGCGGGTGTCCGGGACTTCGCCACCGACCCGACGCTGCTCATGCGCTTCTCCGCCGCCACCGCGAACCCGCACCGCATCCACTACGACTGGCCGTACACCACCGGCACCGAGGGCTACCCCGGCCTGGTCGTGCACGGCCCCCTGATGACCCTGGCCTCGGCCGAAGTGCTGAGGCTCGACGGGCACCCGGGGAGCGTCGCCCGGCTGGCCCACCGCAACCGGGCGCCGCTGTTCTGCGGCGAGCGGGCCCGCCTGCACCGGCGGCCGGGCGGCGTCGAGCTGACCGGCCCCGACGGCGAGCCGCGCACGAGCCTGACCGTCGAACTTCCCGAGGCAGGCACTCCGCGGGGCTCGTTCGAGAGGGTGTGACCGCGGGTCGCCACCACATGGGCGGGCTGTGCTCCGCCGTGTGGCTCAATCCGTCGGTTTCCTTCCGGCTTGTGGCAGGACGGTGTTAGTTTCCGTCCGTCATCCGCTGCCCCGAGCGAGGTGGTCCCGATAACCGTGACACCGCACACGGACAAGTTCGCCGCCTGCCTGCGCATGTTGAAGGACCGCAGCGGGCAGGGCTACGAACGGCTCGGCCGGCAGGCCGGGGCCAGCGGCTCCAGCCTGCACCGGTACTGCTCCGGCAAGAGCGTCCCCGCCGACTACCGCGTGGTCCACTCGTTCGCCAAGGTCTGTGGCGCGTCCGCGGAGGAACTGCGCGAACTGCACCAGCTGTGGGCCCTGGCCGATGCCGCCCGGGTCGACGAGGCGCCGCCGGAGCACGCCGAGACCTCGCCGCCGGTCGCCGCCACGAGCGCGCCGCCACGCAGGCGCTGGTACGCGGCGCTGGCCATCGCGATCGTGGTCCTGCTGGCGGGCGGACTGGTCTGGGTCACCGCCGACGGGTCCGAACCGGACAGCGGCCGGTACGCCGACCGGATGCTGTTCTCCCCGGCCTGCCAGCCGCCGGTGAGCATGGGCCAGCACGACGAGTGCGTCACCGAGGTGCAGAACCTGCTGGTCGCGGCCCAAGGGCGGCTCTCGGTCGACGGCTCGTTCGGCCCCGAGACGCTGCGCCGCGTCACCGCGTTCCAGATCATGGCCGGCCTGCCCGCCCGCGGCGTGGTCGACGAGGCCACCAAGAACGCGCTGTACGACCACCGGGCCAGCCTGGCGGGCTGGTCGGCGGCCATGGTGGAGCAGCGGGTCCGGGCCGTGTTCACCGAGGCGCCGGACACCGCGGTCGCGATCGCCCGCTGCGCCTCGTTCCTCGATCCCCTGTGGGTGCTGCCGAACACGAACGGCAGCCGCAACTGGGGGATCTTCCAGATCTCCGACGCCCGCCTGCTGGACCTGGGCGGCACGCCGCGGCAGGCGTTCGACCCGGTCTGGAACATCGACGCGGCGCACCGCCTGTGGAGCGCGCACCACGACTTCCACGACTGGCCGTCCTGCTCGGCGGCCCTGCAGAACCCGCAGTCGCACTGAGCTCGGCCAGGGCGAAGCCCGCGCCCTCCGAGGTTGGCGGCCCCGGGGAGTGGGCCGAGGACGCGGGCTTCGCGGCACGGTCCGGGAGTCGCTGACGCCGGAAACCCCCGAGGGCGGGGTTTCCGGCGTCAGACCCCCAGTCGCCGGTCAGACTGTCCCGTTCTCCCACCACCACGCGCGGCCGAGGTCGGCCCGGCTGTCCACGTGCTGGTGGTCGGTGTTGTAGGTCTCCAGGCCGGAGAACCCGCTGGTCTCGGCCTTCTGGTAGACGGTCTTGTTGGCCACGCCCGGCACGTCCAGGTCGGCCGCGGTGCCGTACATGTGCATGCTGTCGCTGGCGCCGCCGATCTCCGCGTTGTGCGCGATGCTGCGGAACCCGGAGTTCACCGTGATCGCCTTGTTCCCCAGCTTCTTGCGCACCGCCTCCAGCTTGTACATGCAGCGGCGGGCGTTCTCCTTGGCGGTGGCCGCGCTGACCTTGCCGCCGTTGAAGGTGCCGCTCACCCGGTCGGTGAACTCGCTGAAGTTGAAGTGCACGGTGGACCCGTCGCTCTGCTCCAGCGCGTTGAGCGCGGCCTGGGTGGCCGGGCCGGCCTCGCCGTCCACGCCCAGGCCGTAGGCCGCCTGGAACCGGCGGACCGCCGCCGCCGTGCCGGCACCGAACTCGCCGTCGATCGAAACCCGGCTGTGGCTCGCCGAGTCGGCCGCCCAGCCCGCCACCCGGATCTGGAGCTCGGTGACGTCGGCACCGGTGCTGCCTTGCGCAAGCGTGCGGGACCACGGGTAGGCCTGGGCGGTGCCCGACAGCAGCAGCGGGCTGACCGCCGCGGCCGCGCCGAGCACCACCGCGCCGCGGAGCATCGTGCGGCGGCTCATGGGGAGTCTCATTCTCGTCCTTTCCTAACGGGGATTCAGCGGTTGGCGAGCTGGTCGAGAGCGGCCTGGGTGCCGTTGAAGACGTCCCCGGTCGCCGGGGCGGGGATGCCGTCGGGGATGGCCGCGTCGGTGTACTGCCACATCAGCCAGGTCGACGACCCGGCGGGCAGCGCCGGCTGCGTGACGGACTGGCGGTAGTCGGCGAGCTGCATCGGGTAGCCGGAGAGCGCCGTGGTGCCGCCCAGGCACGCGTCCAGGAACGACTTCTGGGTGTAGATGATCGGGGTCCGGCCGAACGCCGCGGCCACCTTGTCCAGCCACGCCTTGGCGTCGGCGACGGTGACGTACGGCGGGCAGCCACCGGAGCCGTCGTCCTTCCACTCCAGGTCGAACACGGGCGGCAGGTCACCGGCGCGCTTGCCGGTGTACCCGGTGGCTTTCACCGCGGCGATGAACCGGTCCGCCTGCGCGCCGCCGGTGCCGGCTGTCGTGCCGGTGTAGAAGTGGTACGGCCCCACGGCCAGGCCGGCGTTGCGGGCGGCGGGCAGGTCCGTGGCCAGGTACTCGTCCGTGGTGTTCAGGCCGCGGGTCGCCTTGACGGTCGCGAACTCGACACCGGACGCCTTGACCGCGGCCCAGTTGATCGGCGCGCCCCCGGGGTGCTGGTACTTCGCCGTGTCCACGCCGTCGATCGGGTGCCCGGCGGGCTTCGGCGGCGTGCAGAAGGTGTTGCGGCTGGACCAGTCGGCGACCTTCGCCCACGTGGTGGGCCCGGCGACGCCGTCCGCACTGGCGTTGACGCAGTGCTGGAACTGGATCACCCGGTTGCGGGTGCCGTCACCGAAGTTGCCGTCCACCGTCAGCGGCGGGTAGTGGCCCGGCTCCATGGCGAGGTTCAGCCGGCACTGGAGCTCCTTGACCTCCGTGCCGCTGGACCCGCTCTGCAGGGTCGGCCGGGCCGTGGACAGGCCACACACGACGCTCTGCGCGGTGTCCGCCGTGCCCTGGGTGGCGCACTTCTTCGGCCGCGCGGCCCACGAGTTCAGCGCGGTCCACGTGTTCGGCCCGATCTGGCCGTCGACGGTCAACGCGGCGCACCGCTGGAACACGCGCACCCGGGCGTCGGTCCCCGCGCCGAAGGAACCGTCCGCGCCGATGGGCGTGTACTTGCTGGCCTTGGTCGCGAGGTTCAGTTCGCACTGGGCCTCGGCGACCTCGGTGCCGGTCGACCCTTGTTTCAGGGTGGGCTGGGCGCTGGTGTGCCCGCACACCGCGACGGCGTCCACCGCGGCGGTGGCGGCGGCGGCGGTCGCGGCGGGGAACACCAGCAGCACCGCGACGGCCAGAGCGAGTCTTTGCATGGCGAGGAGGCTGGCAGTGGCCGGCCCGCCGGTCGCCGGTCAGCGGCCGACTCGGGACGCCGGGACAGTCCCACCCCACCGGACCAGCGGGAACGCCACCCCCGTGGGACACCGCTGGGACGCGGGTGCGTCAGCCGGGGATCCGCCGGTTGGAGAAGTACGGCTTGGAGAACGGGAAGTCGTCGGCCAGCCAGTGCCTCAGCGCCGAGTGGACCTTCGGGTAGTACCCGCGGTCGTAAGCGCCGGGCGTCACCCACCAGCTGACGTCCACGTCGTGGTCCAGCAGGTCCTCCGTGAGCTTCGTGCGGCCGCCCATCGGGTACAGGTAGGCGCACCCCAGGTAGCCGCCCGCCGGGTCACGCAGGACATAGGTGTACGAACCGCCGTCGCGGAATTCGCACTCGTGCCACACCAGGTCGACGTAGTTGTCCTCCTCGGTGACCGCTTCGGCCGGCCAGCCGCCGCCACGGGTCTGCCGGATGAGGTCCAGGCTCGCGTTGATGCCGGCCACGTCGTCGGCCAGGTCGGCGCGGGTGATCGCCCGGGCGGTCACGTCGCCGTGGCTCAGCTCCGCCGGGACCGTGAACCCCTCGGGCAGGGTCAGTCTCCGGACGAACTCGCGGTAGTCCATCAGCGGACCCGGTAACCGAGGATCACGATGCCCGAGTCGAGCTTGGTCACCGTGTCCAGGTCGAGCCGGGTCAGGGCGCCTTCGCGGAACAGCAGGTCCTGCGGGCCGCCCTGGCGCACGAGCAGCGGGTGGAACCACAGGCGGATCTCGTCGAGCAGGCCGTGCTCCAGCAGCGCGTGCGTGAGCTGCCCGAAGCCGTACTGGAGGATGTTCTCCCCCGGCTCGTTCTTCAGCTTCTCGATCGCGGCCACCGGGTCTTCGCCGAGCACCGTCGTGTTGGTCCACTCGGGGTCGGTGAGGGTCGAGGAGACCACGTACTTGGCCATGGCGTTGATGTGGTCGCTCGCCGGGTCGCCCGACCGGGTCGGCCACACCGGCGCGAAGCCGTCGTAGGTGTGCCGGCCCATGACGAGCGCGTCGGACGAGAGCAGCAGCTCGGTCTGCACGGCCCCGCCCTGGCCGCCGTCGGGGCCGCTCGAGGGCCAGTGGTGCGGGTTCTCGATCACGCCGTCGAGCGAGATGTACGTCGAGTTGATGATGCGTCGCATGGGGTAACTCCTGGTCGCCGGTTGTCCGATGGGGAAAGCCTGCGCCACGCGACGCGTCCGGGCATCCGTGCTCACCACGGATCGGGTACGGAATCATGGCGGGGTGAGCGCGCTGCCGTGGGAGGACATCTCGGCCCGGGAGGCCGAGGTGCTCGCGGCCGTCGGCGAGCACCTGACGAACGCGCAGATCGCCGGCCGGCTGCACATTTCCGCCCGCACGGTGGAAAGCCACGTCTCGGCGCTGCTGCGCAAGTGCGGCGCGAGCGACCGCCGTCAGCTGGCGGCGCTCGCCGCCGAGGCGGCCGAACTCGGGGCGCGGTCCGGCGACGCGGTGCTGCCGGAGGCCCGGACCAGTTTCGTCGGCCGCGCCGAGGAGCTCGAGGCCGTGCGGACGGCGTTGGACACCGCCCGGCTCGTGACCCTCACCGGGCCGGGCGGCGTGGGCAAGACCCGGCTCGCCGTCACGGCGGCCGCCGCGGTGGCCCCGCGGTTCCCGGCCGGCGTGGTGTACCTCGACCTCGTGCCGGTGCCGCCCGGGCAGGTGGTGGCCGCCGCGGCCGCCGCGCTCGGCGTCACCGAACGCCCGCCGCGGCCGCTGCTCGACAGCGTCGCCGACCGGGTGCGCGGCCGGGCGATGCTGCTGGTGCTGGACAACTGCGAGCACGTGCTCGACGACGTCGGCGGGCTCGTCGAGGCTCTGTTGCGCGCGGGCGGGCGGCTGCGGATCCTCGCGACCAGCCGGGAACGGCTCGCCGTCACGGGCGAGGAAGCCCACGCGGTGCCGCCGCTGCCGCTCGGCTCGGCCGCCGAGGCCCTGTTCCTCGACCGCGCCCGCGCCCTCGACCGCACGTTCGCCGCCGCTCCCGCCCGGGTCACCGAGGCGTGCGCCCGCCTCGACGGGCTGCCGCTGGCCATCGAGTTGGCGGCGGCTCGCGCCGCCGCCATCGGCGTCGACGGGCTGCTCACCGCACTCGACGACCGGCTGCGGGCGGTGGTCGGTGCCCGCGGCGGCGAAGCACGGCACCATTCGCTGAGCGACGTGCTCGGGTGGAGCTACGACCTGCTGGACCCCGCGGAACGCGCGTTGTTCCGGCGGCTCGCGGTCTTCGCCGCGGGTTTCGACCTCGACGCCGCGGCGGCCGTCTCGCCCCGCGAGCGGCCGAGCACGGTCGCGCACCTGCTCGGCCGGCTGGTGGAGAAGAGCCTGGTGGTGCGGCGCGGCACCGACCGCACGCGGTACCGGCTGCTGGAGACGGTCCGGGCGTTCGCGCTCGAGCACTTCGAAGGCGACGACGAACGCGACGAGGTGCTGCGCGCGCACCTGGCGTGGGCGAGCCGGGTCGCCGTGGAGCTGGAAGCCGGGCTCGACGAGGACCTCGCGGCGCGCTACGACGAAGTGGCCGACGACCTGCGGGCCGCGTTCGCCCGGACCGGCGAGGAGCCGGATCCCGTGGCACACCGGCTGGGCCGGGCGCTGGCCCACCTGACGTTCGCGCGGGGTTCGTTCGTCGAGTCACGCGCGCACTACCGCGCCGCGGCCGGGCGGGCCACCGCGCCCGCCGACGCCGTCCGGGACCTGCGCAGCGCCTCGGAGGCCGCGCAGTCGCTGGCTGACGGCGACGACGCGTTCGCCCTGCTGCTCGCTGGCGCCGACCGGGCCGGTGACGAGCGGGACCGCGCGGTGCTGCGGGCGCTGGCCGTGACCCTCGCGACCCGCTTCGTCGGCGACTTCCGCCACCCGGTGCCTCCGGCCCGCCGCGCGGACCTGCTGGCGCGGGCCGAACGGGCCCCGGTCGAGGACCTCGAGCACGCGGCGGTGCTCGCCACCGCCCGCGCCTGGCAGGGCGGGGCCGACCCGGCCGCCGCCATCGAGGCCGCGCACGACCTGGGCGATCCGACGCTGCTGCAGGGTGCCCTGGACAGCGCCAACGCGGCCGCCGCGCGCCAGGGGCGGCTGCGCGAGGCCTACCGCGTCGCCCGCGAGCGGCTGGACCTGCTGCCGACGCTCACCCGGCACCGGCCGGCCGACGGCATCGAGATGTTCGATCTGTTCCACTCCATGTCGGTGGGCGCGCTGGCGGTGGGTGACCTACCCGGGGCGCTGGCCATCGCCGCCCGCGCCACCGAACAGGACCCGGTCAACGGCGACTACCCGTTCGTGTCGCTGCTGAAGTACCTGGCGCCGCTCACGCTGTCCGGCCGGTTCGACGAGGCCGTCGAGCTCGGCGAGCGGGCGTTCGCCGAGTGGCGCGCCGCGGGGTCCCCGCTCCTGGCGTGGCTCGCGCCGTCGGTGCAGGTGCTGGAGCTGGCGACCGGCCTGCGCGGCGACCACGGGCTCTGGCGGGCCCGCACGCTGGAGTTCGCCGGCCACCCCGAGCCGCGCTCGGGACGTCTCGCGGCCACGACAGCTTTCGTGGAGGCTCGACTGGCCGTCCACACCGGACACTTGACCGACGCGGACCGCTTGGTGCGCAACGCGTTCCAGGAGTTCCCCCAGCCGTGGTACCGGGCGTACGCGAACGCCGCGGGCGCGGAGCTGGCGGTCCTCGCCCACCTGCCCGACGCGGAGAAACGGCTGGAGCAGGCCGACCGGACGGCCGAGGAGAACGACTGGGCGGCCGCGTGCGTCGCCCGGGCGCGGGGCAGGTTCACCGGCGACGCCGCCGCTTTCCGACGGTCCTTGGAGATCTGGGACCGCATCGGCGCACAGTTCGAGCTGGAGCGCACGGCGGAGGCCGCGGGCTGACGCGACCACGCCCGGAGTCAGGACCGGATGAACTCCAGCAGGTCCGCGTTGATCGTGTCGGCCTCGGTGGTCGGCATGCCGTGCGGGAAGCCCGCGTAGGTCTTGAGCGTGCCGTTCGCCAGCAGCTTCACCGAGAGCGGCGCCGAATCGGCGTACGGGACGATCTGGTCGTCGTCGCCGTGCATGACCAGCGTCGGCACGGTGATCTTCTTCAGGTCCTCGGTGAAGTCCGTCTGCGAAAACGCGACGATGCCGTCGTACTGCGCCTTCGCGCCGCCTTCCATGCTCTGGCGCCACCAGTTCCGGACGATCGCCTCGGACTTCTCGGCCCCGGGCCGGTTGAAGCCGTAGAACGGACCGGCCGCCAGCGAAAGGTAGAACACCGAACGGTTCGCCGCGAGCTGCGCCTGCAGGTCGTCGAAGACGCTCTGGGGCAGGCCGCCGGGATTCGCGTCGGTCTGCACCATCAGCGGCGGGACGGCGCTGATGATCGCCGCCTTGGCGACCCTCGACTCGCCGTGACGCCCCAGGTAGCGCACCACTTCGCCGCCGCCGGTGGAGTGTCCGATGTGGACGGCGTCGTGCAGGTCGAGGTGGGCGGTGAGCGCGGCCAGGTCGTCGGCGTAGTGGTCCATGTCGTGCCCGTCGCCGACCTGCGCGGACCGGCCGTGGCCGCGGCGGTCGTGGGCGATGACGCGGTAGCCGTGCCGGGCGAAGAACAGCATCTGGCCGTCCCAGTCGTCCGCGGACAGCGGCCAGCCGTGGCTGAAGACGATCGGCTGGCCCGTGCCCCAGTCCTTGTAGAAGATCTCGACACCGTCGTCGGTGGTGATCACCGGCATGTCAGTACTCCTTCCCTGGCGCCGCCAGGACTTCGTTGAACGCTTCCGTCGACGACGGGTGCGTGTAGACGGCGTCGCGCAGCTCGCTCGCGGTCACGCCGTGGCGCATGGCCAGCGTGACGAGGTTGACCAGCTCCTGCGAATCGACGCTCAGCAGCGCCGCGCCCAGCACTTCGTCGGTCACGCGGTCGACGACGAACTTCATCAGCCCGCGCGTCTCGCCGACGATCTTCGCCCGCGGCATCGCGGCGATGTCCGCGACGGCCTTCTCGACGACCTTCACCGGCAGGCCCCGCTCGCGGGCTTCGCGCTCGGTGAGCCCGACGCGCGAGAGCGCCGGGCTCATGAACACCGTGTACGGCACGAACTTCCGGTCGGCGGTGGAGCGCTTGCCCTGGCCGGTGAGCTGGTCGGCGACGATCCGGCTGTCGTCGAGCGAGATGTAGGTGAACTGCGGTCCGCCGTTGACGTCGCCGACCCCGTAGATGTGCGGCCGGCTGGTGCGCAGGAACCCGTCCACCTCGACGGCGCCGGACGGCGTGGTGCGCACGCCGGCGCGCTCGAGGCCGAGCCCGGCGGTCGCGGGGGTGCGCCCGGTCGCCGCGAGCACGTCGTCGGCCGCCAGCACGTGCGTCCGGCCGCCGGCTTCGTAGGTGATCTCGACGCTGTTGTCCAGGTCGCGCACCGCCGTCACCTGGGCGTTCGGGACGAGTTCGACACCGGCTCCGCGCAGGATCGCGGCCGCCGCTTCGGCGACGTCGTCGTCCTCGCGGGGCATGATCCGCGGGCGCGCGTCGAGGACGGTGACGGCGCTGCCGAACTGGGCGTAGATCGACGCGAACTCCACACCGACGTAGCCGCCGCCGAGGATCGCCAGGCGCTTCGGGAGGTGGTCGAGGTCGATCAGGTCGGTGCTGGTGAGCAGGCGCGAGCTCTCGCGCAGGCCCGGAATCGACGGGACGGTGGGCACCGCGCCGGTGTTGATCACGATCGTGTCGGCTTCGAGGTCCAGGACGTCGTCCCCGGCGGTCACCCGCACGGTCCGGGGATCGAGGAACTCCGCCCGGCCGGTGAGGACGACGACGGAGTCGATCGTGTCGAGCATGGCGAAGTTCTTGCCGCGCAGGGCGGTGGTGAGCGCGCGCGTCTCGTCGACGGCCTGGCGGTGCCACTGCGCCGGACTGCCGGGCCCGGGGTGCTCGGCGCGGTGGACCAGCGCCTTCGTCGGGACGCAGCCGATGTTGATGCAGGTGCCGCCGTACATTTCGGCGGACTGCTCGATCATGGCCACCCGCTTGCCGAGCCGTCCCATCGCGGCGGCGAGGGTCTTGCCGCCCTTGCCGAACCCGATGACGAGCAGATCGAAGTGCCTGTCCTCCATGCGCCCATCCTCCGGCGGCGCGCGCGAGCCGGCCACGCGTGATCGGCTCGAATTCCGCCGGGATCGGCTCAGCGGTCACCCGTCCGGGCACTGCTCGGTTAGCGTGCCGGACATGATGCGAGCCGCTTACTACGACGACCAGGGGCCGGCTCACGAAGTCCTCCACGTCGGGGACGTGCCGGTGCCCGAACCCGGACCAGGCGAGGTGCGCATCCGCGTCGCGGTGTCCGGTGTGCACGTCGGCGACGTCGGGAAACGGCGTGGTTACTGGGGTTCCACGATGCCCTACCCCCGGGTCATCCCCCACGGCGACGGCGCCGGGACGATCGACGCCGTGGGCGCCGGCGTGGCCCCGGCCCGGGTGGGCAAGCGGGTGTGGGTCTACCTCGCCCAGTCCTACCGTCCATTCGGGACGGCGGCCGAGTACGCGGTCGTCCCCGCCGGGCACGCGGTGGTGCTGCCGGCCGAGGTCGATCTCGACCAGGGTGCGGTGCTGGGCATCCCGGGGATCACCGGGCACCGGGCGGTGTTCGCGAGCGGCCCGGTCGACGGCCGGACCGTCCTGGTCACCGGCCCGCTCGGCGGGGTGGGGCGCGCCGCGTTGGCGGTGGCCAGGCGCGGCGGTGCGAACGTGATCGCCGGTGTGCGCCACGCCGAGCAGGTGGACGAGACGCTCGCCGCGGGTGCGCACCACGTCGTCAAGCTCTGGGAAGGGGACGTCGCCGGGCAGATCCGCGCGGTCGCGCCGGAGGGCGTGGACCGGATCGCGGAGATCGACCTGGCCCGCAACCTCGACCTCGACATCGAGGTGCTCAAGGTCGGCGGCGTGATCGCCACGTACGCGACGAGCGACAGCAAGGCGCCGGTGTCCTACTGGCCGCTGGCGTTCAAGAACATCACGGTCCAGTACCTGAGCAACGACGACTTCCCCGAGGAGGCGAACGAGGCCGCGGCCGCGGACCTGACCGCTGCCCTCGCCGCCGGCGACCTTCGTTATCCCATCGCCGCGCGGTATCCCCTCGACCGCATCGCCGACGCCCAGGACGCGACCGAAGAGGCCGGCGCGGCGGGGCGGGTCGTGGTCGATCTGTAGGTCAGCGGCGTGCAGCTTCCTTCCGGTACTGAGCCGGCGACATCCCCAAAGCCGCCCGGAACGCCTGTCCGAACGCCGACTCCGACCGATACCCCACGTCCTTCGCGATCCGCGTCACGGAGTGTTCCGAATGGGTCAGCAGCTCGACGGCGACCATCATGCGGATCGCCGTCACCAGCGCCACCACCGTCGTCCCGGTGCGGGCGGCGAAGCGGCGCTGGAACGTGGCCCGGGACATCGCCGCTTCGGTGGCCAGCCGGTCGATCGTCCACGCCTCGCCCGGCCGCTCGACCACGCCGGCGATCGCGCGGCCCAGTGCGTCATCGCCGAGCGCCGTCCACAGGCCGGGCGTGTCCAGGCGCTGCTCGGGACGGCTGCGCAGCGCCATGGCCAGCAGCGCGTCGAGCAGGGCCGCGACGATGGCCTGCGTTCCGAGACCGTCGAAGCCGGCTTCGCCGCGCAGGACCTCGGCCAACGTCAGCGCGGGCGGGTCCAGCGAGACGTGCACCAGCGCCGGCATCAGACGGAACACCAGCGCGCCGGCACCGCGCTCGAAGCGGTAGTGGCCGCAGAACAGGTCCACCTGCGGTTCCGCGCCCGGTGTCCGTCGTGTCGGGAACGCCGTCCCGGGCTCCTCCTCGCAGGGGAGCCGTGGTCCCTCGGTCGCCGTCACCTGGTGCGCGTCGCCGTGCGGGAGCAGGACCATGTCACCGGGTCCCATGTGGACGGTGCTGGCGCCGGACGTCACGGTGCACCGCCCTTCCAGCACCAGGTGGAAGGGCACCGCTCCTGGCTCGGCCGCCGGGTTGTCGAGCGTGAAGCTCCCGGCCAGCAGGCAGCGCACGTCGACCTCGCCGTCGAGCCGCGCCAGCCGGACGAGCCGGCTCACGCTGTCCGTGGCGCCGCCGGTCACGAGCGGCCGCCCAGCAACCGTCGGGCCTCCGGGACCACCTCACCGGCGAACGCGGCGATCTGCTCCACCGACTCGTGCTCCGGCCAGAACACGAACGACGTGAAGGGCATTTCGGTGCCCAGGTGAGCCAGCACCTCCGCCCACTGCCCCGCCGTTCCCCGCACGGGATCGGCGCCGCTTCCGATCCGCAGCTGCCCCTTCATCGTCGTGACGGTACCGACCACCTGCGCGATCCGGCGGACGGAAGCCGGGTCCCGCCCCGCGGCTTCGGCCGCTTCGTCGATCAAGCGGTTGGCTTGACCCCACTTCTCGTACGGCAGGTAGGCGGCGATCGGCGCCGCCCACCCGTCGGCGACTTCGCCGGTGAGGGCCAGGGCGTTCGGGCCCTGCGCGCCGGTCCAGATCTCGATCGGGTGCGCGGGCACCGGCCCCGGGTGCGCGCCCGCGATCGGGTAGTACTCCCCCGCCAGCCGCACCGGCGCCGCGCTGTCCGCCCACAACGCCCGCAGCACCGTGATCGCTTCCCGCAGGGCCGCGTTCGCCTCGCGCGGACTGCGCCGGGGCACGCCCATCCGGGTGATGGCGTCCCAGTAGCCGCCGGCGCCGAGCGCCAGCTCGAACCGGCCACCGGACACGACGTCGAGCGCGGCCGCCGTCTTCGCCAGCACCGCCGGCGGGCGCAGCGGCAGGTTGGCGACGTTCGGGAAGACGCGGATCTTCCGCGTGGCCGCCAGCAGCTGCCCCAGCACCACGAAGGTGTCCAGGTAGGCGGGCACGTATGGGTGGTCCTGGATCCCGAGCAGGTCCAGCCCACCTTCTTCGGCTGCCGACGCCGCCACGTGGAGACCCGCCATGTCGGTGGTCGGCGTCAGCGAGATCCCGAACCTCGGGGCACCTTGCGGGTTAGTCATGTATTATTACTATCATGAATTCGGACCACCTGATCCGAACGAGCACGAGGAGCTGACGATGTCGGTCATCGAGATGACCACGTTCACCGTGACCCCGGAGAACACCGAAGCGATGCTGGCCGCGCGCCCGGGCATGGTGGCGGCGTTCCGGGCGGACCGGCGCGGGTTCGTCTCCGCCCGCCTGATCCGTCTCGACGACCGGACCTGGCTCGATCTGGTCGAGTGGACCGACGACGCCGCGTGGGACGAGTCGAAGATCAAGGGGGCGAACCTGCCGGCGATCGGTGCTTTCTTCGCCACGATCGCCACGCTGGTCGGCGCCGAGCGCGGCCTGCGCTACGACGACGCCGAGGACGGCGCCCGCCGCGTCCGCACGATCGCCTACGGCCCCGAACCGTCACAGGTCGGTGAGCTGTACCTGCCCGAAGGCGACGGCCCCTTCCCGGTCGTGACGGTGGTGCACGGCGGCTACTGGGCCGCGATGTGGGACCGCCGCCAGAGCACCGCTGTCGCCGACGACCTGGTCGCCCGCGGGTACGCGGTGTGGAACGTCGACTACCGGCGGATCGGCGAACCGGGCGGCGGCTGGCCCGGCACCTTCCTCGACGTGGCCGCCGCGGTCGACGCCGTCGAAGGGCTGGACCCGGCGCTCGACACCGGCCGCGTCGTGCTCCTCGGCCACTCCTCGGGCGGTCACCTCGCCGCGTGGGCGGCGCACCGCGGCGTGCTCCCGCCGGAGGCCCCCGGCGCGAACCCCAAGATCACCCCGATCGGCGTGGTCGAGCTCGCCGGCGCGCTCGACCTGAAGACCGCCGACGCCACCGGTTTCGGCGCCGTCCTCGCCGATCCCGCCGCGGAGCCGCCGAAGGACGCTCCCGAACCGGCGCGCCCCGAAGCGTGGCCCGCCGTCGCGGCGGCCGCCGGCGAGGGGGTCGTCAAGCTCCTGCTGGGTGGCCACGTCGCCGAGCGGCCCGAGCGCTACGCCTGGGCGTCCCCGCTCGAACTGCCCGACGCCGGCGTGCCGGTCCTCGCCGTGCACGGCACCGCCGACGAGGCCGTCCCCGCCGGGTGGAGCCGCCGCTACGCCGAGAAGACCGAGGCCGAAGGCGGCACCGCCCGCTACGTCGAGGTCGAGGGCGGAACACACTTCGACGTGGTCCACCCGGACCACCCGGTCTGGCCGGTCGTCACCGGCTGGATCCACGACACCGTCACGGCTCACCAGGAGAAGGCATGAACCACGAAGCGATCTTCGAGCAGGCGTGGGCCGAGCCCGGCAGCACCTCGGTGGAACTGCCGCCGGTAGCGGTGAACGACGTGCTGCGCGAGCGCTACGACGTGCGGCCGCCGTTCAGCTACACCGGCGCCGAACTGTGGGACATGGAGGTGCGCAAGGCCGCGGCGCCGGACGTCTACATCCCGACGGTCGTGAAGCCGGGCAGTGCCGAGAAGTTCCCGAGCGTGCGCCACGGCCACCTCGAGGACTTCACCCGCGTGTCCGACCAGCGCTTGTGGGCCGACCCGGACCGCTACGCGACGATCATCGAGCACGTGCGCCTCGACCACGAGAACCGGCGCGCGTTCTTCATCGGCGCCGATCGCTTCGAGGCGCCCGACGGCCGCGTCTTCACCGCCGGCACCGGACAGCCGCTCTTCCACGTCGAGCACTCCGTCGGCGGCCCGGAGGACGCCCCGCTCAACCTCTGGCGCATCGTCCACCTCACCGGCGAGCCGGACCAGTCGCTGGTGGACGCCTTCGACGCGCTGGCGAACGACCGCTACCTGCGGGTGTTCGTCGAAGTCCACCTGCGGACCGAGCTCGGGCGCGAACTCGTCCGCCGCTGACGATCGTTAAGGTGTAGGCGAGGACGAGGAGGGGCCGATGGTCAGCCGGGCGGAGCGCAACGCGACAGACCCTGACCTGGGCGTCCTGGCGGGCCGGCTCCTGTTCGCGGTGCAGCGGGAGATGTTCTCGACGCTCGCCGATCAGGGGTTCGGCGACCTGAAGCACCGCCACGGCGCCGTGCTCGCCTACCTCGACCCGGAGGGGGTCCGGGCGACCGACCTCTCCCGGCTTTCGGGTCAGTACAAGCAGAACATCGGGACCTTGATCGACGAGCTCGAGTCACTCGGGTACGTCGAGCGGCGGCCCGACCCGAGCGACCGCCGGGCGAAGCTGATCTGCCCCACCGGACGCGGGCTCGCCCAGATGAAGGCGGCGGACGCGATCATGGCCGACATCCAGCAGCGCCACGCCCGGCGCCTCGGGGACGAGGACTACGGGCGGTTCAAGAGCGTGCTCATCGACATCACCGTGCACCAGCGCGACCACCTGGGCACGGCGGGCGACGACTGACCGTCCTCTGTGGACGGATCGGGGCGGCTCGTCCTGCTACGCGCTCCACGCCGCCACCGGCTCGAGGGTGCCGGGCGCGCCGAGCTTCTCGCCTTTGCGGTAGCCGCCGAAGATCAGCCCGAGCACCAGGATGGCCAGGATGATCAGCAGGGCCCACAGCCACAGGGACTTGCGCACACGTTCCCCCTCGTCGGAGACCTGACCACGGAAGCGAGCAAACCGTACCGCCCGACTCGCTTAGCCGCGCGCCGACCTGGGTATCTTTCGGACATGGGTGCATGGGGCAAGCGGCTCGTCGCGATCGCGGCGACGGTGGTACTTCTGGCGGTTGCGGCACTCGTCGCATCGGCGGTTCACCTGTTACCCCAACTGCGCAACCCGTTCGCCGAACAGACCGAGGAGCACTCCGGCCCGGTGCTGCTGCAGTCGATCGTCGAGCTGTCGCGCTACGAGGCCGCCAGTGGTTCGTTCCAGGTGGTCGTCGACATCACGACCAGCTCGGTCCTGCCCAGTTTCCTCGTGGGCAGCGACACCATGTTCATCGGAGTCGGCACGGACAACGCCTTCGTGGATTTCTCGCGGCTGAAGGGCAACGCGGTCCAGGTCTCCGACGACCGCCTGTCCGCCACGATCACCTTGGGCCACGCGCAGCTGGAGCCGGCGACGCTGGACGTGCACGAGTCGCACGTGTACGCGCAGCAGCAGGGCTTGTTCACCCGCATCAACGAGTTCCTCAGCGGGAACCCGAACTCGCAGCAGGCGTTGTACGAGCTCGCCCAGAAACAGATCCAGGCCGCGGCCGCGAAGAGCTCACTGGTGGTCGACGCGGAACGGAACACCAAGACGATGCTGATCGGCCTGCTGCAGTCACTCGGTTTCAAGAACGTCGTCGTCAACTACGCCGACAACGCGGCCGGCTGACGGCGCGTCACGGGCCCAGCTCTTCGATCCGCCGGGTGAGGTACCGCCGTTCCGCTTCGGTGGGCGCCAAGTCCAGCGCCTCCCCATAGGCCTCCACCGCTTCCCCGGCGCGGCCGAGACGACGCAGGAAGTCCGCGCGCGTCGCCGGGAGCAGGTGGTAGCCCGCCAGGTCGCCGGCCTCCGCGAGGTCGTCGGTCAGGGCCAAGCCCGCCGCCGGGCCGTCGGCCATCGCCACGGCCACGGCCCGGTTCAGCTCGATTACCGGGGACGGGTTCAGCTTCGCGACCAGCTCGTACAGCCGGGCGATCCGCGCCCAGTCCGTGTCTTCGGCACGGGACACCGTCGCGTGGCACGCGGCGATCGCCGCCTGGAGCTGGTACGGGCCCGGCCGGCCGAGCGCCAGCGCGGCGTCCAGGACGCCGACGCCTTCGTCGATCACCGCGCGGTCCCAGCGGGTGCGGTCCTGGTCGGCCAGGGTGACCAGGTCGCCCGCGTCGTCGGTGCGGGTCGCGTGGCGGGCGTCGTGGAACAGCATCAGGGCCAGCAGCCCGCTCGCTTCCGGCGCGTCCGGCAGCAGCTCGACGACGACGCGTGCGAGCCGGATCGCCTCCGCCGTCAGTGCCTGGCGGACCAGGCCGTCGCCCGCGCTGGCCGAATAGCCTTCGTTGAACAGCAGGTAGAGCACGCCGAGCACGCCCGCCGTCCGCTCGGGCAGCAGGTCGGCCGGCGGGACGCGGTAGGGGATGCGGGCGTTGCGGATCTTCCGCTTGGCCCGCACGATCCGCTGCGCCATCGTCGGTTCGGGCACCAGGAACGCGCGGGCGATCTCCGGGGTGGTCAGCCCGGCGAGCGTCCGCAGCGTCAGCGCGACCTGCGCCTCCAGCGGCAGAGCCGGGTGACAGCAGGTGAACATCAGCCGCAGCCGGTCGTCCGGGACGTCGTCCGGTTCCGGCGGCTCGTCGTCCCCGGACGTCGTGACGGCCAGCTCGCGCAGCCGGTTCGCCTCGGCCGCACCGCGGCGCAGCTTGTCCAGCGCCCGGTTGCGGGCCGCCGTCGTCAGCCACGCCCCGGGACGGCGCGGCACGCCGTCCCGGGGCCACGTGGCCAGCGCCTTGGCGAACGCCTCCTGGGCGCACTCCTCGGCCAGGTCCCAGTCCCCGGTGACCCGGATCAGGGTGGCGACGACGCGGCCCCACTCGGTGCGGAAGGCCTCGTCGACCGCCATGGAGACGGACTCGGTCACCCCCACACGGGCCGCAGCTCGATCGCGCCGAACTTCGCGACCGGGTGCGCCGCGGCGACGTCGATCGCCTCGGCCAGGTCGGCGCAGTCGAGGATGTCGTACCCGGCGATCTGCTCCTTCGTCTCGGCGAACGGGCCGTCGGAGACGAACGTGCCGCCCTCGCGCGGCCACAGCGTCGTCGCGTCGGCGACCGGCCGCAGCTGGTGGCCGTCGAGACGGCGGTCCCCGGCTTCGGCGACCCAGTCGTCCGGGTGGTCTTCCGCGGTGCCGACGAGGTCCGGGTCGACGCACACCCACATCAGGAACTTCATCGCTCAGTCCTCCCCGAACGGCCGGATCTCGATGGGGAACCGCCCGGCGGACGGGTGCGCGGCCGCGATCGCGATGGCCTCGTCGAGATCCGCGCACTCGACGACCTCGCAGCCGGCGATCCATTCCTTCGTCTCGGCGAACGGGCCGTCCGACGTCAGTCGCTGCCCGTCGCGCACCCGCACGGTGACAGCTTCGGCGGGCGGCCGCAGCAGCGTCCCGGTGTGGGTGGCGCCGCGGGCTTCGACGTCGCGCAGCCAGGCGACGAACTCGGGCATGGCATCGATCTCGGGCGGGCTGAACAGCTCCGCGCCGTCGTCGCAGATCATCAGCATGTACCGCAAGGCTCCTCCTGGTCGTCCGGTGCAGCTTCTCACCCACCCGACGCCGCCGCGGCCCGGAATCGACAGGTCCCCGGAAAGTTTTTCGGGCGACCTGTCGATCCGGGCGCAGCTCTGCGTCGTCCGGGCGGAACCACCCCAAGACCGGAGGAGCCGTCATGATCCCGATCAGCCAGACCGGACAACTGTGGACCGCCACCCACCAGGGTGACCGCGACCGCCGCCGCGCCGAGGAACGCCTCGGCGAGCTGGTCGCCCGGTGGACGCGCCGGCGGCGACCGGCCACCCGGGAGCCGCGCGCTCCCGGGTGGCCGGGGGCTCAGCCCACCTGCACGTCGATGCAGGAGTAGAACGCGTTCGTCGTGTCGGCGATGTTCCAGACCGCCAGGACCGTCTGGCGTCCGGTGTGGCCACCGAGGTTCACCTGGTGCGAAACGGTTTCCGGCGGCTGCTCGTTGTTGCCGCTGATGTCCGCGACCTTCTCGTTGCCGATCCAGTACTCGTAGTTCGACGTGCGGTGGCGGGCCGTGAAGGTCCACGTGAACGTCGCCGTCGTGCCGACCGGCCCGGCCTGCCAGCCCTTTCCGTTGTCGTTGAGTTCGGCGAACTGGGCATTGCCGCCGTTGCAGGACTTCAGCCCCTTCGGCCCTTCGACGCTCTGGGGTTCGTACGTGATGTCGCCGCACGACACGGTGCCCTGGGCGCACTGCGCCTGGCGGCTCGCCGGGGAGTTGACGTAGCCGTGCGCGCTCGCGATTCCGGCGGGGTTGAGCACCACCAGCACCGGGGCCAGGAGGACACCCGCCGCGGCCGCGACCAGTTTGCGCTTCATAGCAGCTCCTTCGGGGACAGGCTCGGTTCCCGCCGTCGGGTACGACGAAGTCGCGGCGGGCAGGCCCACCGCGTCGGGAAGGGGTTCGAGCGAAGGAAAATTGTGGTCTAGACCATACGTCGGGTCGGCCGATTGGTCAACAGATGGCAAAGTCGGAGTTCATGTTGGTAAGACGCCAACCGTCACCCGGTGTTCCGTTCAGCGGGACCCGCCGGGGAGACCAGGCAGCGCGGCGCGCGCCGCCTGCCTCTAGGATTCCGCCGGTGACCACCTACGACGACACGTTCGAGCACCTCGACGCCTCGGCCCTGCCGGAGCGGCAGCAGAAGATCCTGGTGGCCATCCGGGACTGGGTGGTCGGCCACGGCTACTCCCCCAGCACCCGCGAGATCGGCGAGGCCGTCGGCCTGCAGTCGACGTCGTCGGTGTCGAAGCACCTGGCGAGCCTGGAGGACAAGGGCTTCCTGCGCCGCGGTGCGGGCGTGTCGCGCCCGATGGACGTGCGTGCGTTCCTGCACGGCGGCGAAGCGCGCGAGGACAGCGACTCCGTCCCGGTGCCGGTCGTCGGCGACATCGCCGCCGGCACGCCGATCTCGGCCGTGGAGCACGTCGACGACGTCCTCAAGCTGCCGCGCGACCTCACCGGCCGGGGCACCGTCTTCGGCCTGCGCGTGCGCGGCGACTCGATGATCGACGCCGCGATCTGCGACGGCGACATCGTCGTGGTCAAGCAGCAGACCGAGGCCCACTCGGGCCAGATCGTCGCGGCGATGATCGACGAGGAGGCGACGGTCAAGGTCTACCGCCACCGGGGCGGCCACGTGTACCTCGAGCCCCGCAACCCCGCCTACGAGGTCATCGACGGCGACCGGGCGGCGATCCTGGGCGTGGTCGTCTCGGTGCTGCGGAGCGTCTGACCCGCTTCACCAGGTGACCGGCAGCTCGTACACGCCGTACACGGACCCGTCGTGCTTGAACGGGATCCGCTCGACGTCGGTGGCCAGCGCCAGCGTCGGGATCCGCCGGTACAGCGTGCTGTAGACGACCTGCAGCTCCAGCCGGGCGAGCGGCTGGCCGAGGCACTGGTGGACGCCGAAGCCGAACGCGACGTGGCGGTGCGCGTCCCGGGTGAGGTCGAGCCGGTCGCCGTCCGGGAAGACCGCCGGGTCGCGGTTGGCGACGTCGTTGGCCATGATCATGCCCTCGCCCGCGCGGATGGTCTCGCCGGCGATCTCGATGTCCTCCAGCGCGAGGCGGCGGCGGCCGTTGTGCGTGATGTTGAGGTAGCGCAACAGTTCTTCGACGGCCGACGCCACCAGCGCCGGGTCGTCGCCGTCGCGCAGCAGCGCCAGCTGGTCCGGGTGCTCCAGCAGGGCCAGGGTGCCGAGCGCGATCATGTTCGCCGTCGTCTCGTGCCCGGCGATGAGCAGCAGCACGCCCATCTGCGCCGCCTCCGTGCGCGACAGCTCCCCCGCGTGCACCCGGGCGGCGAGCCCGGAGAGCAGGTCGTCGGCGGGCGCCTCGAGCTTCTTTTCCATCAACCGGTCGAGGTAGCCGACGAGCGCCCGGTGCCCGGCCGCCCGCTCCTCGGGCTTGGCGTCCCGCCGGATGATGAGCTTGCTGTTCTCCTGGAAGAAGTCGTGGTCGGTGTACGGGACGCCGAGCAGCTCGCAGATCACCAGTGACGGCACCGGCAGCGCGAACGCCTCGACGAGGTCGACCGGCTTCGGGCCGGCCAGCAGCTCGTCGAGGAGGTCGTCGACGATCTTCTGCACCGCCGGGCGCATCGCGGCGACCCGCCGGATCGTGAACGGCGCAGTCACCATCTTCCGCAGCCGCGCGTGCTCCGGGTTGTCCATCAGGATGAAGCTGATCCCGGTGCCGCCCTGGGGCAGCGGGGCCGGGCTCGGGTAGCCGGGGCGGGTGATGTCGGCACTGACGCGGGGATCGGCCAACAGCGTCCGCTGCTCGGCGTAGCGGGTGACCAGCCACGGCGTGCTGCCGTCCCACAGCCGCACGCGCGCGAGCGGCGCCTCCCCCTGCAGCGCCCGGGCCGCGGGCGGCGGGTCGAACGGACAGCCCGCGGCGCGCGTCATCGGGAACTCGGGGATCTCGGCGGTACTCGTCATCGTTCCTCCGCGGTGGCCGGCAGTTCGTGATCAGTCAACCGAAGACTGCTACGCTAAGTCAAGCGACTGATTTAATTCGGACATCCGGAGGACCGCCCGTGCTCGACCCGTCCACGCCCGCGAGAGAGGCTTCGCCGCGCGCGAACCTCGTCGTCGCGGTCCTCGCCCTCGCGGGCATCACCGTCTCGCTCATGCAGACGCTGGTCATCCCGCTGATCCCCGCCCTGCCCGGGCTGCTGCACGCCTCCGCGGCCGACGCCACCTGGGCCATCACCGCCACCCTGCTCGCGGGCGCGGTGGCGACCCCGACCATGGGCCGGCTCGGCGACATGTACGGCAAGCGGCGGATGCTGCTCGTCAGCCTCGGCGCGCTGGTCGTCGGCTCGGCGGTCGGCGCACTCTCCGACACCCTCGTGCCGATGGTCGCCGGGCGGACGCTGCAGGGCCTGGCCGCCGGCGTCATCCCGCTCGGGATCAGCATCATGCGTGACGAGCTCCCCGCCGAACGGCTCGGCTCGGCCACGGCGCTGATGAGCGCGTCGCTCGGCGTCGGCGGCGCGCTGGGCCTGCCCGCCGCGGCGCTGCTGGCCGAGAACGCCGACTGGCACGTGCTCTTCTGGACCGCGGCCGGCCTCGGCCTGGTCGTCACCGCGCTGGTCGTCGCGCTCGTGCCGGAGTCGCCGGTGCGCACCGGTGGGCGGTTCGACGTCCTCGGCGCGGCCGGGCTCTCGATCGCCCTGGTGTGCCTGCTGCTGGCGATCTCCAAGGGCGCCGACTGGGGCTGGGGCAGCGCGGCCACGCTGGGCCTGCTCGCGGGGGCGGTGCTGGTCCTGCTGCTGTGGGGCCGCTGGGAGCTGCGCACCCCGCGCCCGCTCGTGGACCTGAGGACGAGCGCCCGGCGCCAGGTGCTGCTGACGAACATCGCGTCGGCGGTCTTCGGCTTCGCGATGTTCGCGATGTCGCTGGTGCTGCCCCAGCTGCTGCAGCTGCCGGCCGCCACCGGCTACGGCCTCGGCCGGTCGATGCTGGTGGTGGGCCTGGTGATGGCGCCGTCGGGGCTGGTCATGATGGCGCTGGCGCCGGTGTCCGCGCGCATCACGGCCACGCGCGGCCCGAAGACGACGCTGATGCTCGGCGCGGTCGTCGTCGCCGCGGGATACGCCCTCGGCATCGTGCTGATGAGCGCGACCTGGCACCTCGTGCTGGTCTCGAGCGTCATCGGCGGCGGGATCGGGCTCGCCTACGGCGCGATGCCGTCGCTCGTGATGGGTGCCGTGCCGGTGTCGGAGACCGCGGCCGCGAACAGCTTGAACACGCTGATGCGGTCCATCGGGACGTCGGTCTCGAGCGCCACCGCCGGGCTGATCCTCGCGCGGCTGACCGTCCGGCTCGGACCGGTGGAACTGCCTTCGCAGAACGGTTTCCGGCTCGTGCTGGGGATGGGGTCGGCCGCCGCGCTCATCGCGCTGGCCGTCGCCGCCTTCCTCCCCCGGCACACGCCGGCGGCGCCGGCACCCGCGAGCCCGGAACCCGCGGCGGCGGCGGGCCGCTGACCGGCGGCTCCCGGGACGGTTCGCGCGCGGTGCGCGTCCCGTCAGCGCCGGGCGCGAACCTCGGGGTCATCGCCGGGCCACCACGGCCCGGCACCGACCCGGAGGAGCCGGACATGACGAAGAACGCCTTGGTGACCGGGGGTTCGCGAGGGATCGGCCGCGCGATCGCCCGCCGGCTGGCCGCCGACGGTGCCGTGGTCGCCGTGCACCACGGCGGCAACGAGGTCGCCGCCAAGGCGACCGTCGCGCTGATCGAGGACGCCGGCGGGCGCGCGTTCCCGGTGGAGGCCCGGTTCGGCGAAGCCGGCGCCGTCGACCGGCTGGCCGACGCGGTCATCGAGGCGTTCGGCGACGCCGGGCTGGACGTGCTGGTGAACAACGCGGGTATCGGCTCGCACAGCACCATCGGCCGGCTGACCGAGGAGGAACTGGACCGGCTCCTGGCCGTCAACGTCAAGACGCCGATGTTGCTGATCCAGCGCCTGATGCCGCTGCTGAACGACGGCGGCCGGGTCGTCACCGTCGGTTCGATGGCCTCGCGGATCGCGGTGCAGAGCCAGATCGCCTACACCGTCAGCAAAGCCGCCGTCGAGGCGCTCGCGCCGACGCTGGCGAACGAGCTCGGCCGCCGCGGGATCACGGTCAACACGGTCGCGCCCGGGCCGATCCGGACCGACCTGACCGAACCGGTGCTGGCCATTCCCGAGGCGGCGGCGGGCCTCACCGCGATGACCGCGCTGGGCCGGATCGGCGAGCCCGAGGACGTCGCCGACGTGGTGGGGTTCCTGGCCGGGCCGGACGGCCGCTGGATCACCGGCCGCACCCTCGACGTCTCCGGCGGCACGTACCTCGGCCCGATCGCCTGAGCCGGCACCGGCCGCCCGGGAATCAGGCCCGGGCGGCCACGCCGTCGAGGTGGAGCACGCCGTCGGTGTGCTGCGCGGCGACGAACTCGGGGCCCTTGGTGACGAGCCGCGCGATCGCGGTCGCGTGCCCGTGGCCGAGGCTGTGTTCGGTCTTCAGCCAGGTGACGATCTCGCCGTGCTTCGTGAGCTTCTTCTCGGCCGCGAGGCCGAGGAAGGCGCGCGGGGTGATGCCGGTCTGCTTCTCGGCGTTGTCGAGGTAGGCCTGAAAAGACATGGTGACTCCACGGGTCGTCCGAAGGTTCTTCGGTCTGCCTTGCTTGCCCCCAAGGTTCCACCGACAACTTTTTTTGTCAAGGCTTCACGGCAACGACTGCCAGCGTCGTGTAGGACAGCGTGAAGCCGCCCCCAAGGCCATCGATCGCCGCGCCGACACCGGCGAGCACGTCCGCCAGCGCGTCCTGCGCAAGCCGAGTCAGACCGCCGGTCGTCGGCAGAAGATCCAGCCATTCGTCGCGACTGTAGGTCCGCTCCCACGCGAACGACCACCGCTCGGGTGCGCCGAAATGGCCCGATTCCCGGATGCCGTCGGCGAACTTGGCGAACATGACTTCGTAGAGTTCGGCAGCGCTCCGCGACTCCCCCGCGAACGGCGAGTCCGGCAACACCCGCCGAATACCTTCGGCGAGGGCTTCCGCCACCGCACCGGGCGGCTGGAACACGTGCGCGAACAGGGCAAGCACCCCGCCGGGACGCAAGACCGCGGCCGCCTTGGCGGCACCGGCGACGGGGTCGACCCAGTGCCAGGCCTGCCCGGCGACAACGGCGTCGAAGGAGCGCTCGGCCGGCTCCCAGTCCTCGAACTTGGCGACCTCGACATCAATGCCGCTCTCCCGGGCGAAGGCGGCCATCCGCGAATCAGGGTCGACACCGAGCACCCGGCAGCCGGCGGCACGGAACTGCCGGGCCTCGATCCCGGTACCGCAGCCGACGTCGAGAAAGTCGCGCCCAGGACTGGCAGCGAGGACACGATCGACGAGTTCGGCGGGATACTCCGGCCGGGCGCGGTCGTAGCGTTCGGCATCGACCCCGAAGGATTCGGCGAAGTGACGGGCTTCATGAGGCTGAGTGGGCATGCGCCCACCATAATGGGCACATGCCCACTAGGACAACCACGTGGCCGTTCGCGACGGGCGTAACGGAGAATGAGCCCATGCCGACCGGAGTCCACTTGCGCGACGTACGCCAGCAGCTGTTCCAGGCAGCCGAGCGAGTCCTCCTCCGCGAGGGCCCGAACGCCCTGACAAGCCGAGCGGTAACGGCCGAAGCCGACGTGGCAAAGGGCGTACTCCACAAGCACTTCACCGACTTCGACGCATTCCTGGCCGAGTTGGTCATGGACCGCATAGCCCGCCTGACGGACCAGTCGGCAATCCTGGTGGCCGCAGCGGGAACCCGCACAGTGGCCGAAAACCTGGTAGACGCCCTCACAGAGCTCTTCGACCCGGTCTCAGTAGCCCTCACAAGCTTGGTCTTCTTCCGCGACGAACTCCGCACGCGCCTACGCCGCCCAGACAACGGCCTACCGTTCCTGGCGGAGGCAAGGGAGATGCTGACGTCCTACCTGAAGGCAGAGCGAGCCCAAGGCCGCATAGCGGCAGACGCAGCCGCGGATTCCCTGGCCCTATCCCTGATCGGAGCAAGCCACCTGCACTTCGCAGGCCGCCCCCGCCACACCCTCCCGGAGGAAGCAGAGCTACAAAAGCTGGTCACCACAACAATCGCGGACGTAGTCCAGCGAAGGCTGCTGTAAAAGTCCAAAATAGACAAAAGTCTGGCCGACTACGAGAGGCGACCAGACTGGGGGTCCGGGGGCGTGCCCCCGGCGGGGGTGTGGGGGCTCGGCCCCCACAAGACACAACGAGAGGGTCATGTCCGCGCACTCCGCGGACACAACCCTCTCAACCATCTCGTGGGCGATACTGGGATCGAACCAGTGACCTCTTCGGTGTGAACGAAGCGCTCTCCCCCTGAGCTAATCGCCCGTTGTACGAACTTCCACGAGTTCCCGGGGGTGGGCTCGTGGTGCGCGATACTGGGATTGAACCAGTGACCTCTTCCGTGTCAGGGAAGCGCTCTCCCGCTGAGCTAATCGCGCGCTGCGGAACTCTGTACTGACAGAAGCATATCGGATGCCTGCGGAGGGTCAGCAGGGGGTCGGGTGTGACCGCGCGCACGGGGGAAACCGCCGTGACATGAAGGCGTCGAAACGGGCAGACTGCGAGGAGACAGCACGCTTGAGGTCCCGGTTGTCGCCGGGTCCGTGCGCCGACCAGGAGAGCTCCCACCCCGATGACCGACACCGTGTCCACTCCGCCTGCCGACCTCGACCGCGCTCCGGTGCGCCCGGGGTTGCTCATCGGCGTCCTCGTGCTGTCCGCGTTTGTGATGATCCTCAACGAGACGATCCTGAGCGTCGCGCTGCGTGACCTGACGGTCGACCTGCGGGTGCCGACCACGACGGTGCAGTGGCTGACCAGCGGGTTCCTGTTGACGATGGCGGTCGTCATCCCGACGACCGGGTTCTTGCTCGAGCGGTTCTCGCCGCGGGCGGTCTTCCTGTTCTCGCTGTCGGCGTTCAGCCTCGGCACGTTGCTGTGCGCGCTCGCGCCCGGGTTCGCGATGCTGATGGCCGGGCGCGTGGTGCAGGCGTGCGGGACGGCGGTGATGCTGCCGCTGCTGATGACGACGGTGATGCGGCTGGTGCCGCCGGAGCGGCGTGGCGCGACGATGGGCACGATCACGATCGTCATCGCGGTGGCGCCGGCGATCGGGCCGACGATCGGCGGCGCGGTGCTCTCGTCGCTGGGCTGGCGGTGGATGTTCTGGATCGTGCTGCCGCTGTCCGTGGCGGCGCTGGTGACCGGTGCGCTGCAGCTGCGCCTGACGAGCGAGACGCGGCGGGTGCCGCTGGACGTGCCGTCGGTGCTGCTGTCGGCGATCGGGTTCGGTGGCGTGCTCTACGGGCTGTCGTCGACCGGTGAGCAGGGCGGTGCGGAGCCGCTGGTGCCGGCGTGGCTGCCGATCGTCGTCGGGGTGGTCGCGCTGGTGGTGTTCACGTGGCGTCAGCTGCGGCTGCAGCGCCGCGACCGGGCGCTGCTGGACCTGCGGCCGTTCACGCACCGGAGTTTCGTGGTGGCGCTGGTGCTGACGTCGCTGCTGTTCGTGTGCCTGATCGGCGCGGCGGCGATCCTGCTGCCGCTGTACCTGCAGACGGTGCTGCACACGAGCACGTTCGTGAGCGGCCTGGCGGTGCTGCCCGGCGGCCTGGTGCTCGGCCTGCTGGGCCGTCCGGTGGGGGCGCTGTTCGACAAGGTCGGCGCGCGCCCGCTGGTGATCCCGGGCGCGGCGGCGATGGCGTTGTCGCTGTGGCTGTTCACGACGCTGGGGGCGGGTTCGCCGCTGATCGCGGTGATCGGGATCCACGTGCTGCTGATGGCCGGGCTCGGGCTGATGATGACGCCGCTGTTCACCGAGTCGCTGGGCGTGCTGCCGGAGCACCTGTACTCGCACGGGAGCGCGATCCTGTCGACGCTGCAGCAGGTGTCGGGGGCGTTGGGGACGGCGGTGTTCGTGAGCGTGGCGACGCTGTGGAGCGCGGACGGCGCGGCCGCGGGGCCGGACGCTTCCGGGCTGCGGGCCGCGTTCGTGGTCGCCGGGGTGATCGGGTTGCTGGCCTTCGCGGGGACTTGGCTGATCCGCTCGACGGGCGCCCCCAAGGCAGCTCCGAAGCACTGAAGCCGGGTCCGCTCGGCGGGCTCGAGGGGTCTGGCCGCGCGTTGGCGATGTCATGAAAGACTCTTTCACCTCGTCCGGCGAGGTGAAAGAGTCTTTCATGACATCCGGGCCGCCGTCGCGTCCGTCCACTTCGGACGAAAAAGTCCCGCTTCCGCTCAGCGAAGGCTTGGGGGGAGACCTGCGAGCGAAAGCGGGAGTTCGAGGCCGGTACGGGGGTCGCCTCGCGGCGAGTGGCGCTACACGGCTCCGGGCGAACCGGTTCTCCGTGAAGGCATTGGGTGAGGCCCGGGGACTCCTCCGTACCGACACCCGTTACAACGTCCCGCGCGCGCCGGTGTTCCCGACGTGACCGGGCTCATGCCAGCATCCGACCCAAGAGGACACCCAAGCGGGCACGATCCGCCGCCCCGAAGTCCGACAAGAGCGGGGCCATCGCCCGCGAGACCTCCGCCGTCAGTTCCGCGGCCAGCGAGTGACCCTCCGGGGTCAGGCTGACGCGCACCGAACGGCCGTCGTCGCGGCTAGCTTCTCGGGAAACCAGACCGCGGCGGGCCGCCCGGTCGACCAGGCCGCTGACCGACGACCGGTCCAGACCCAGGTGCGTCGCGAGCTCGGCCATCTTCGGCGTGCGGTCCCGCAGGATCCCCAGTACCCGCAGCTGCGTCAGGGAAAGCTCGTGCGCGGCCGCCACCTGGCTCAGCCGCGCCATCACGGCGAAGGACACCTGGGCCAGGTTGTCCAGCACCTCGTCGGGTTCGGTCATGCCGTCGAGACTACCTTGAACTAGTTGGCAATGCCATCTAAAGTAGTGGGCATTACCAACTAAAAGGAGCCACCATGCGCGCCGCCGTCGTCACCGGGTTCGGGACCCCGCCCACCTGTCAGGACTTCCCCGAACCACAGCCCACGAGCAAGGACGAAGTCCTCGTCGACGTCATGGCCGTGGGCCTGCACCCGCGCGTCCGCAGCCAGGCCGACGGTTCGCACTACACCGGATCGGGTGAACTTCCGCTCGTCCCCGGCATCGACGGCGTCGGCCGGGCACCCGACGGCACGCTGCGGTACTTCGTGCTGCCCGACACCGCCATGGGCGCCATGGCCGAACGCACGGTCGTGGACACGAGACGCAGCGTGGTCCTGCCCGGGGACGCCGACCCGGTGCTCGTCGCCGCGGGCATGAACCCGGCGATGTCGGCCTGGGTCGCCCTGCGCCGGCGCATCGAGTTCGCCGCCGGGCAGGACGTCCTCGTCCTGGGCGCCACCGGGAACGCGGGCCGGCTCGCCGTCCAGGTCGCGAAGCACCTCGGCGCGGGCCGGGTCGTCGCCGCCGGCCGCGACGCCAGGCGACTCGCCGACGTACCAGCCGACGAAGCCCTCACCTTCGACGAGCTCGGCAAGGCCACCGACGTCGACGTCGTCCTCGACTACGTCTGGGGCCCGCCGACGGCCGACGCGCTGCGCACGATCGTCACCGAACGCGCGGACCGGGGCCGCCCGCTGACCTGGGTCGAGATCGGCTCGGTGGCGGGGCGGACCACCGAGCTCCCGTCGGCCGCGCTCCGGGCGGCGCGCCTGCAGCTCGTCGGCAGCGGCCAGGGTTCCGTGCCGACCCGGGACATCGTCGAGGAGCTGCACGCGCTCGTGAAGGAGATCGGCCGCTTCCGGATCGACGCGCGCCCGGTGCCCCTCCAGGACGTCGAAAGCGCCTGGCGGGACACCGGCAGCACTCAGCGCCTCGTCATCACTCCTTGAGATCCTTGAGATCCTTGACCTTCGGCGTCGCCCGCACGCCGGAGTGCAGGTACCGCTCCCCCGTCGGCAGCGTGTAGAACGTCACCGAAATCCAGCCCCGCATGCCCGCGGGGCTGAAGGCGAACTGGGCCGGGCCGACCGGCACCAGCTCGTCCTCGGTCGTCGTCTCCGGCACCAGCTCGGCGAGCGGGCCGGTGACGGTCTGGCGCATCCGCAGCTTCCCGTCGAGCTCCATGACGTCGATCCGGACCGACTCCCGCTCGTAGACGCCGAGGAACTCCGAGGCGTCGACCGCGGGCGGCGGCACGGCCGGTTCGAGCGGGCGCGGCATCACCACGGCCGCCAGCTCGGCGAACAGCTCGCGGTAGAGCTCCTCGTAGAGGTCGTGGGTGCTGCCGCCGTTGGTGAGCAGGGTGATCGCCAGCCCCTGCTCCGGCAGGATCCGCAGGAACGCCGCCTGCCCGATCGTGTTGCCGTCGTGGCCGTACACGCGACGGCCGTCCCAGCCGAAGCGGATCCAGCCGAGGCCCCACGAGTCGCCGAGGGTGTCCTTGTCCGGCATCTCGAACTGCTCCTCGGTCATCGCGTTCGCCGACTCCGCCGAGAGCACGCGCGAGCCGTCCGGGCCGAGGCCGCCGGTCAGGTGCAGGCGGGCGAACGCCAGGACGTCGTCGGTCGAGGCCGAGATGAGCCCGGCCGGGCCCGCCGAACGCTGCAGGCCCCACACCGGCGCGGGCTGCGGCTCGGCGTCCCCCGCCGCGACGTGCCCCACCGCGGCGCGCTGCAGGAGGGCTTCCTCCGGCAGGGTGCTCGTGCGCTTCAGGCCCAGCGGCGTGAACAGCCGCTCGCGCAGGGCCGCGTCCCAGGTCTTGCCGGTCAGCTTCTCGATCACCCGGCCGACCAGGACGAACCCCGAGTTGCAGTAGGACAGCGTCGCGCCGAGGGGATGGCTCTGCGCGGCCTGGTCGAGCACCGCCACGTACTTCTCGAGGCAGTCGTCGCCGCGGCCGGTGTCGGTGAAGACGTCGCCGTCGATGCCGCTGGTGTGCGTCAGCAGGTGCCGCAGCGTCACCTTCTTCGTGACGTCGGGGTCGGCCAGCCGCAGCTCGGGCAGGACGTCGGTGATCGGCGCGTCGAGCTTCAGCAGCCCTTCGTCGACGAGCTGCATCGCGACGGTCGCCGTCCACACCTTGGTGATCGAGCCGATCTGGAACACCGAGTCGTCGGTGACCTCGACGCCGGTCGCCTTGTTCAGCACGCCGTAGCTCGTCTGGACGACCTCGTCGCCGTCGAGCCGCAGGATGCCCAGCGCGGCACCGGGGACGCGGTGCTTGCGCGCGAGCTCGGCGAGCCGGCGGCGCCAGTGCGCGGCGTCGATCGGCACCCGGACCGGCTTGCCCGGCTCGCCCGCGTGCTGCTCGGCCCAGTCCACGATGCGGCGGTTGAAGTCGGCGCGGTGCGACGGGCGGCCCTCGAGGATGAACAGGTGCGACGCGTCCGGGTAGAGCACCAGCCGGGTGGGCACGCCCTGCTCGCGCAGCGCGGTGAACCACTGTTCGGCCTGTCCCGGCGGGCACCGGTCGTCGGCGGCGCCGTGCAGGACCAGCGTCGGCGTGCGCACCTTTTCCACCTGGGCCAGCGGGGAAAGCGCCGCGTAGTGCGCGCGGTTCTCCGCCGGCACGGCCCCGAACTCGGTGACGCCCAGGTAGTGGCCGCCGTCGGACGTGCCGGCCATGCTGACCACGTCGCTGACGACGCCGCCCGCGACCGCGGCGGCGAACCGGTCGTCCCGGCTGGTCAGGTAGCAGGTCATGAAGCCGCCGTAGCTGTAGCCGGACACCGCGAGCCGCCGCGAGTCCGCCACCCCTTCGGCCACGAGCTGGTCCAGCGGCTCGAGGAAGTCCTTGGCGTCGGCCAGGCCCCAGCTGCCGATCGCGGCGGTGTAGAACGCTTCGCCGTAGCCGTCGCTGCCGCGCGGGTTGAGCAGCAGCACCGCCCAGCCGCGGGCGGCGAGCTGCTGGTGGTAGAGGTGCACGGCGTCGGCGGTGCCGTTCCACGCGTTGTGCGGGCCGCCGTGGATGTCCAGCAGCAGCGGCCGCGGGCCGGTGCGGGCGGGGTCGCGCAGCAGCCAGCCGTGCACGACCGTGCCGTCGGAGACGGTGAACTCCCGCTCCTCGTGGACGAACAGCTCGACGTCGTCGTCGCCGTGCGCGGTGCGCACCTCGAGCTCTCCCCCGGGCAGGTCGACCGTCACGATCTCGCCGTGCGACGTCGGCGTGGCCAGCAGGATCGCCGCCGTGTTCCCCGCTACGGACAGCGCGGCCACGGTGTTCCCCGCGCCCCCGACGACGCGCCGCGGTTCGCCGCCGGCGACGTCGACGGCGTACAGGTGCGTGTAGCCGCGGTCCCGGACGCAGAACAGGACCGTGGAGCCGTCGCCGGCGAGCTGCGGGAGCGCGCCGGGGTAGCCCGGGCCGCCCGGCATCACGGTGCGGTCGAGCGGCGCGGCGAGGTCGGCGGTCTCCCCGCCGTCCAGCGGCACGCGCAGCAGTCCGGCGTGGCCCGTGGCGGTGTCACGGCGGCCGACGACGAGCAGGGCTTCGCCGTCCGCGGTCCACGTGACCGTCCCGCTCATGCCTTCGCCCGAGTCGGCCAGGCGCGGCTCGGCGGTGCGGTCGCCCGCGTCGAGAACGTAGGTGCCCGAACGGAAAGTCAGGTCGGCGTCCGCATCGCGCGCCGCGGGGAAGGCCAGCCGCCCGCCGTCCGGCGACCAGGCCGGGTCGCCCGCGTGCCAGTCCCCCGACGTCACCCGCCGGACCTCGCCGGTGGCGACGTCGAGGACGTGGACGTGCTTGCGCAGGGTCCGCAGGAACCCGGCGCCGTCGGCCTTGAAGTCCAGCCGGTCGGCGACCACCGGGGCGCTCGCGCGGCGGCCCTGCGCGCCGTCGTCTTCGCCCTCTTCGGCGGCGAGGTCCACGGGAGCGCTGAAGGCGATCTCGGCGCCGTCCGGGCGCCACACCGGCGTGCCCGCGCCCAGTGGCAGCGTCGTGACCCGCTTGGGCTCCCCGCCGCCGGCGGGCAGCAGCCACAGCTGCGGCGGGCCGTCCTGGGCGCGCAGGAAGGCGATCCGCGTCCCGTCCGGCGACCACGCCGGTGCCACGTCGGCGCGGCCGCGGGTCAGCCGGCGCGCCTCGCCGCCATCCGTGGCGATCTCCCAGAGCGAGCGGGTGTCCTCGTCCTGGTCACGGTCGGCGGTGCGCAGCACGTAGACGATCCGGGCGCCGTCGGGCGAGATCGCCGGCTGCTCGGGGAGCTCCAGGGCGTACAGGTCGTCGATGCCGAGACGTCGGGTCATGCGGATCTCCTTGTGGGATAACGGTCTCACGCGGCGAAGTGGCAAGCCGCGCGGTGCGGCCGGTGGGCGGCGTCGTCGGCCGGGTCGGCGCTGACGCAAAGAGTGCGGTCGGTGTGCACGAGCGGGCCGATCGGGCACCGCGGGTGGTACCGGCAGCCGGGCGGCGGGTGGTGCGGGTCGGCCGGTTCGGTGTCGGCGAGCGGGTCGCCGGTGTCGGCGAGCAGGTTCCGGTGCGCCGACGGCGCGGAGGCGAGCAGGTCCCGCGTGTAGGGGTGCTGCGGGTCGGTGAGCACCTGCTCGGCGGGTCCGGCTTCGACGATCCGGCCGAGGTACATCACGGCGACGATGTCGCTGACGTACCGCACGACGGCGAGGTTGTGGGAGATGAACAGCATCGACAGCGAGAGCCGCCGCTGCACGTCGCGGACCAGGTTGAGCACCGCGCCCTGCACCGAGACGTCGAGCGCCGAGGTGATCTCGTCGGCGATCAGCACCTTCGGCTGCCCGGCCAGCGCCCGGGCGAGCGCTACGCGCTGGCGCTGGCCGCCGGAGAGCTGCCCGGGCAGCATCGCGGCCCGGTCCGGGCCGAGGTGGACCAGGTCGAGCAGCCGGGCCACCTCTTCACGACGGGCGCCGCGGGAAGTGTCCCTCGGCATCGCCTCGGTGATCGACTCGCCGATCGCCATCCGCGGGTCCAGCGACGAGTACGGGTCCTGGAACACCATCTGCAGCGGGCGGCGCCGGGGCAGCTTCCGGACGTCGACACCGTCGAGCAGCACCCGGCCCGCGTTGACCGGCGCGAGCCCGACCGCGGCCCGGGCGAGGGTCGACTTGCCCGAGCCGGACTCGCCGACCAGGCCGACGACCTGTCCGGAAGGGACGGTCAGGCGGACGCCGTCGACCGCGGTCAACTTGCCGTAACGAACGCTCACCGCGTCGAACTCGAGCACGCTCATGCGGCACCTTCCTCCTGCGACCGTCCGGAAAGGACACTGACCTGCGGGTGCCAGCACGCGACCCGGTGCGCGTCGGCGGTCGGTTCCAGCACCGGGTCTTCGGTCCGGCAGCGCTCCGAGGCCAGCGGGCACCGGTCGGCGAAGGCGCAGCCGTCGGGTACCTGGTCCGGCTCCGGCGGGCGACCCGGGATCACGGCCAGTGGCTCGTCGCGGTCGGTGCCGAGGTCGACGGTCGTGGCCAGCAGCGCCCGGGTGTACGGGTGCTGGGCCGGGCTGCCGGTCGGCAGGTCCTCCACGACGCGTCCGGCGTACATCACCAGCATCCGTTCGCACGTCTGGGAAACGACGGCGATGTCGTGGCTGATGAGCAGGATCGCCGCGCCTTCCGCTTCGCGGGTGCGGGCGAGCAGGCGCAGGACCTGGCGTTGCACGGTGACGTCGAGCGCGGTCGTCGGCTCGTCGGCGATGATGAGCTTCGGCTGTCCCATCAGGCCCATCCCGATCATCGCCCGCTGCCGCATGCCGCCGGAGAACTCGTGCGGGTACTGCCGCGCGCGCCGGGCCGCGGCCGGGACGCGCACGGCGGTCAGCCGGTCGATCGCGCGGGCGAACGCCGCTCGCCGCGACAGGCCGTGGTGCTGTTCGGACACCTCGGCGAGCTGCCTGCCGACGCGGCGGGCCGGGTTGAACGACGTCATCGGGTCCTGGAACACCATGGCGAGCGAGGTGCCGAGCTCGCGGTCCGAGGCGGCCGCCAGCGGCGTCCCGGCGAACTCCAGCCGGTCGGCGGTGACCACGCCGGGCGTTTCGATCAGGCGGGACACCGCCAGCGCGGTCAGGCTCTTGCCGGAACCCGATTCGCCGACGACGCCGATCGCCTCACCCGGGCGGACGCTGAAGCTGACCCCGCGCACCGGCACGGTCCACCCGCTCGGGCCCGGGAACGCGACCTGGAGGTTCTCGACGACGAGCACCGCGTCGTCCGCCGGCTCCGCCACGGCCGCGGGCCGCGGCGCCGGCAGCGGACCCGCCGCCCGCCGGGAGGCACGCGTCCGGACCCCGACCACGCCGGCCACCGTCTCCCCCACGAGGTTGAACGCCAGTCCGGCCAGCACCACAGCCACACAGGGCCCGAGCGCGGCCACCGGGTTGACGTAGATGCCGTCCAGGCCTTCGCGCAGCAGCCGGCCCCAGTCGTAGTCCGGGGCCTGCACGCCGATCCCGAGGAACGACAGCCCGGCGAAGGCGAGCAGCGCCGAGCCGGCCCCGATGGTCGCGTTCACGACCAGCGGCTCCCCGATGTTGGGCAGCACGTGCCGGGCCAGCAGCCGGATCCGGCCGACGCCGGACACCCGGGCCGCGGCGATGAAGTCCCGCCCGGCCACCGACGCGGACAGCGTCTGCACCAGCCGGGCGAACGCCGGCGCCACCGCGAACGCGATCGCCAGCACCGCACCCTGCGTGCCGACGCCGAAGATCACCGCGAGGAACAGCGCCAGCAGCAGCCCCGGGAACGCGACCGCGACGTTGACCGCCGCGGTGAGCAGCCGGCCCGCCCAGCGCGGCAGCACCGACGGCAGCGTCCCGAGGAGTACCCCGACGCCGACGCCGATCGCGGTCGCCAGCACCGCGAGCCCGACCGAGAGCCGGGTCGCGACCAGGGTGCGGAAGAAGAGGTCACGCCCGAGGGAGTCGGTGCCGAACCAGTGCGCCCCGGACGGGCCCTGGCCGATCGCGTCCGTGTCGATCGCGGCCGCGGCGTCACCCCACAGCAGCGGGGCCAGCACCGCCAGCAGGACGACCCCCGCCAGCAGGACCGCCGAGCACGCGCCCACCGGCGTCCGCACGGCCGCCGCCCAGACCGAACCGCGTCGCGCCATCTCACGCCTCCCGAATGGCCGAGCGCGGGTCGAGCAGCCCGAGCACGACGTCGACCAGCAAGTTCACCAGCAGCACGCCGACCCCGTAGACCAGCACGATCCCCTGCACCAGCGGGTAGTCCTTCTGCAGGATCGAAGCGACGATCGTCGAGCCGAGGCCGGGCCAGGCGAACACGTTCTCCACGAGCACGGTGCCCGCCACCATCCCGGTCAGCATCAGCCCGCCCAGGGTGAGGGTCGCGGTCAGCGCGTTCGGCAGCGCGTGCCGGACGTACACCAGCCGCGCGGGCAGCCGCTTCGCCCGCGCGGTGCGGACGAAGTCGGCGCCCAGCACCGAAAGCAGCTCCACCCGGACCATCCGCGAAAGCACCGCCGCCGGCCCGACGGCCAGGGCCGCCACCGGCAGGACGTACGCGCTCACGTCGTCGCTGCCGGCCACCGGGAACCAGCCGAGCCCGACGGCGAGCAGCGCCACCAGCCCGACCGCGACCAGGAACTCCGGGATGGCGGCCAGGAACACGCTCACCGACGTGAACCCCAGCTCCGCGCCCCGGCGGCGGCCGCCCCGGGTCAGCACCGCGAAGCAGACACCGACCGGGACCGCGACGACGACCACGACCGCGAAGGCCAGCACCGCCAGCTGCAGGGTCGACGGCAGCCGGTCGCCGATCACCTGCGCCACCGGCTGGCCGCTCGCCATCGACGTCCCGAAGTCCCCGGAAAGCAGGCCGCGCACGTAGTGCCCGTACTGCACCCACAGCGGGTCGTCCAGGCCGAGCTCCGCCCGCTTGGCCGCCACCAGCTCGGCGGGTGCGGTGAGGCCGAGCGAGGCCCGCACCGGGTCGCCGGGGACCAGGTGGATCATCAGGAACGCCGCGGTGAGCAGCGCCCACAGCGACACGGCGAACCGGGCCAGCCGCCGCGCGGCGAACGCCGGCCACGGGCTGCCCCGCAGGCCGGCGGGCGCCGCCGCCGTGGTCATTTCGCGAACATCCGGATCGACGTCGGCGTCACGCTGCCCTGGCTGAGCTCGAACTTCGCGCCGCTGCCGTAGACCGGCACGACGGAGTCGAAGTAGGGCACCGCGTCCACCCGCTTGACCAGCGCGGTCTCCGCCGCGTTCCAGTCCGCGCAGCTGGCGTCGCCGGCCTTCGAAGCCGCCTGCAGCGCCGCCTGGTCGTAGCCGGGGTTGCTGATGTGGGCGAAGTTCGTGCCGTCGGGCGCGGCCGGGCCGGAGACGAACGGGACCAGCTGGCTCGGCAGCGAGAACCCGACCGGGCCGAGGGAGACCTCCCACTCGCCGGTGCCGAACAGAACCTGGCTGAGACCGGGGCTGTCGACCGCCTTGAGCGTCACGTCGGCGCCGAGGGACTTCCACGTCTGCTGGGCGAGCTCCGCGGTCGGCGCCATCGTCGGGCCGAGCTGGGTGCCGTAGAGGACGGTGAGCGCGAGCTTCTTCCCGTCCTTCGCGCGCACGCCGTCCGGGCCCGCCTTCCAGCCCGCCGCGTCCAGTGTGGACGCCGCCGCGGCCGGGTCGTGGGCCGGCAGGTTGCCGCCGACCGTGTTGCCCGGGCACACCTTCGGCTCGTTCGTGATCATGCCCTGCGACGGCTTGCCGGCGCCGCTGGTCAGCACCTTGCCGAGCTGGGGCAGGTCGAGCGCCTGGGTGAGCGCCCGGCGGACGGCTTCGTCCTGCCCGGGCCGCCCGGGCGCCTGGTTGTAGAACACCTCGCCCATCGGGGCGGTGAAGTCGCCGTGGAAGAGCTTGCGCGCCTCCAGGCGCTGCCGGTCCGGCCCGATGATCGCGGCCGCGCTGAGCTCGCCCGACAGCAGCAGGTTCGTCGCGGTCGTGGTGTTGGGGATGACCCGGATGACGACCTTGTCCGGCAGGCCCGGCTCCGCCTTCCAGTCGCCAGGGCCCCACGTGTAGTCCTTGCGGCGGGTGAAGGTGTAGTGGTCGTTGGGCACGGCCTCGGTGACGCTGAACATCCCGGTGCCGCTCTCGCCCTTGGCCAGGAGCTTGCGGTCCGCGAGTCCCTTGGCGCAGGCGATCGGCACCCCGCCGATGTTGCGGGCCAGGAACGCGTCCGGTTTCCCGCTGGTGACGCTGATCGTGCGGGACGCCTCGTCCGCGGTCGCCTTGGTGCCCGGGGCGATGTACAGCCCGGCGATGGGCGACTTGTTCGCCGGGTCGCCGATGAAGTTCACGTTGGCCGCGACGTCGGCGGCGGTCAGCGGGGTGCCGTCCGCGCACGTGATGCCCGGGCGGAGGGTGAAGGACGCGGTCGTCGTCGACGCCTCCCACTTCGCGGCCAGCCCGGCGACCGGCTTGCCGTCGCCGTCGAGCCCCAGCAGCGAGTCGTAGAGGAACCGGTCGACCTGGATGGCCACCGACAGCACGGTCATGTGCGGGTCGAGGGTGCCGGGGTCGGAGCCGGCGCCGAAGCTGAACGTCTTGCCGTCCACCGGGGTGCCGTCGCCGGAGCCCGAGCCGCTGCCCGATCCCCCGCAGGCGGTCGCGGTCAGGGCGAGCACCCCGAGCAGGACCGCCGCGGTCCGTGTCTTGGTCATGGGGTTTCCTTCCGCAGGTGGTCCACGGCGAGGCGGGCGGCCTCGCCGATCGCGGCGTCGACGGCGGGTTGCCGCTCGGCGAGGGAGTCCGCGCGGGTGAAGACGGCGACGGCGAACCGGCGTCCGTCCGGGTAGGACACGACGCCCGCTTCGTTGCGCACCGCGGGCAGGGTGCCGGTCTTGGCCGCGATGGCGACGCCGGAGGGGAAGCCGCTCGAGAGCCGGTGGGGCCAGATCTGGCGCGCCATCATCGAACGGACCCGTTCGCACGCCGCCGGGTCGGCGACGCGGTCGGTCCAGACGGCGTCGAGCAGCGTGGTGATCTCCCGGGGCGTGGACGCCGTCGTGCGCTCCGGGTCGAGCGTGGCGAGCTTCCACGTTTGTTCCGGGGTCGCGCCGGCGAACACGGCGTCGAGGTCATCGTCTTCGGCCGCACCCAAGTCCGCCATGACCGAGGCGAAGAGGTCTTCGCAGCAGCCGATCAGCCGCGTCCGGTGCAGTTCGAGGTCGGCGAGGACGCGGTCGACGGCTTCCTGGCCGACGCGGTGGTAAACGACGTCCGTGGCCGCGTTGTCGCTCATGGTCAGCATGACCAGCGCGAGGTCGCGCCAGCTCATCTCGACGTCGTCGGCGCAGCCCGCGGTGCCGATCCCGCCGATGCGGTAACGCTTCCCCACCCGGGTCCGCGCCGTCTCGTCCAGCCGGCCCGCGACGACCTCCCGCGCGTAGGCGACGGCGACCGGGATCTTGAACACCGAGGCGAGCACCACCGGGTCGTCGGCGCCGACGGCCACCTCCGGCCCGCCGCCGATCTCCCGCGCGTGCAGGAAACCCCGCGCGCCGGCCGCGGTGAACACCCCGGCGATCTCGTCTTCGACGGCCGTCACGCGCTCACCCGCCGATCGGCCCGGCCGGTGTGCAGGTACAGCGCGCGGCCGGTGCCGTCGTCGCCGACGAAGGCGTGCGGCAGGTACATCCCCTGCATCGGCTCGGCCAGGATCAGCGTGTCGCCGTTCATCGCGACCAGCTCGGACTTGTCGGGCTGGGCCAGCTCCGCGAAGATCCCCTTCGGGACGCGCTCGACCCAGACGCGGCCGTCGTCGTCCTGGCTGACCACGATGTCCGCGACCGACGACGAGTACTCGCCGACGTACCGGGTGGCGTCGATGCGCGGCGGGTCCGGGGCCGGCACCGGCGGCACGGCCAGCTCGATGCCGGTGAGCTCCTTGAGCAGGTGGGCGACGACCTCGGTGTAGACGGCGACCGGGTCCCCGCCGTTGGTCAGCAGCGCGACGGCGACGTCGTGCCCGGGCGCGAGGCGCAGGAACGACGCCTGGCCGATCGTGCCGCCGTCGTGGCCGACGACCGCGCCGCCCTCCCAGTCGAAGAGCGACCAGCCGAGGCCCCAGGCGTCGCCCATCAGGCCGAGGTCGGGCAGCTCGACGAGGCGCTCCCGCATCGCGCGGGCGTTTTCCGCGCTGAGCACGCGGGTGCCGTCCGGGCCTTCGCCGTCGCGCAGGTGCATGCCGGCGAACGTCACGAGGTCGCGCGCCCGCATCGCGAGCATCGAGCCGGCCGGGGCGTTGGACGGCGCCAGCGCCCAGATCCCGGCGGGCTCGGGGTCCGCGCCCGGCCCGGGCGTGACGTGCCCCAGCGCGGCCCGGAAGCGGATCGCTTCGTACGGGCTCGCGGCGGCGTGCGTCAGTCCCAAGGGGACGAACAGGTGCTCGGCCAGGCAGTCGTTGTACGCCTTGCCGCGCAGCACTTCCACGACGCGGCCGAGCACGCAGAACGCGGCGTTGTTGTAGGAGAACATCTCGCCGGGCGGGAACAGCTGGGGCACGTCGCCGAGGGTGGCGACGTACTTCTCGACGCAGTCGGCGCCGCGGCCGGTGTCGGTGAAGATGTCGCCCTCGAAGCCGGCGGTGTGGCACATGAGCTGCCGGACGGTGATCCGCGCGGCGGCGTCCTCGTCGGCGATCGTGAACTCCGGCAGGTACTTCCGCACGGGCTCGTCGAGGTCGAGGGCGCCTTCGTCGACGAGCTGCAGCGCCAGCGTCGTCGTCCAGATCTTGGTGACGGACCCGATCTGGAACAGCGAGTCGGCGTCGGCCTCGACGCCGGTGCCCTTGTTGAGCACGCCGGCCGCGTGGTCGATGATCTCGCCGCCGGCGTACACCGCCACGGCCGCGGCGGGGACGTGGTGCTCGGCCAGGACGGCGGGGAGCCGGCTCTCGAGCCAGGCGGCGAGTTCGGTGAGCTTCGACATGGTTGCCTCTCGTCCGAATGGGGAACCGGCGATGCGGGGATGCTAGGACGGCGACCGGGGCGGCCGGTTCGTCGAAACCGACGAGACCCGGGGAAACTTTCATCCCGGCGGACGAATCACCGCAGCCGCCGCGGCAACGCGGACCGGGCCGCCGCGTACCCGAGCGCCACCCGGATCCGGACCTTCGACGTGGTGACCGCCGCCCGGACCGCGTACTGCCGGGCCCGCGCGAGCATCGTGTCCACTGTGGTCATGACGCGACCCACGCCTTCGCGGTGGTCACTTCGGCGAGCCGCTCCGGGATCGGGGTGACGCCGAGGCCGGGACCGGACGGCACCGGCAGCCGGCCGCCTTCGAGCACGAACGGTTCGGTGATGTCGCTGGTGTAGAAGCGGTCCGACGCCGAGGTGTCGCCGGGCAGGGTGAACCCGGGCAGCGACGCGAGCGCGACGTTGGCCGCCCGGCCCAGCCCGGTCTCGATCATCCCGCCGCACCACACCGGGACGCCGTGCGCGGCGCAGACGTCGTGCACCCGCCGCGCCTCCAGGTAGCCGCCGACGCGGCTCGGCTTGATGTTGACGATCCGGCAGGCGCCGAGCTTGATCGCGTCGGCGGCCGACCGGGCGGAGACGATCGACTCGTCCAGGCAGATCGGCGTCCGGATGTGCTTCGCCAGCTCGGCGTGGCCGAGCACGTCCTCCTCTTCGAGAGGCTGCTCGATGAGCAGCAGCTCGAAGGGGTCGAGCCGCTGCAGTTGCGGCACGTCCGAAAGCGTGTACGCCGTGTTCGCGTCGACCTGCAGCAGGATGTCGCCGAACCGCTCGCGGACCGCGCGCACCGGCTCGACGTCCCAGCCGGGCTCGATCTTCAGCTTGATTCGGAGGTACCCCGCGTCGAGGTAGCCGCCGACGACGTCGACGAGCTTCGGAATGGTGTCCATGATGCCGACCGACACCCCGCACGGCACCGAGTCCCGGGTGGACCCCAGCGCCGTGCCGAAGGACACGCCGTGGGCGCGGAGCTCCGCGTCGAGCACCGCCATCTCCAGCGCGCCCTTGGCCATCCGGTGGCCCTTGAACTTCGCCAGCAGCGGCGCGACCTTGTTCGCGGTGAGGTCCCCGGCGGCGAGCAGGGCCGGTACGAGGAACGTCCGCAGCACGTGCTCGACACCCTCGACGTACTCCGAGGAGTAGAGCGGGTCGACCATCGCCCCGCACTCGCCCCAGCCCTCGCCTTCGGATGTCACCGCGCGCAGGAGCAGGAGTTCGCGTTCGGCCTGCGTGCCGAACGACGTCCGGAACGGCGCGACGAGCGGCATCCGGACACGCAGGAGTTCCACCCCGGTGAGTTTCACGACGACTGCTCCTTCGCGACCACGTACCAGCCGGCACGATCGAATCCGACGACCGAGGCGCCGCCGGCCAGCAGGCCGCCCAGCACCTCCCGCAGCGCGACCCGCCACGCCCGGCCGCAGCCGGGGTCGGCGCGCCGGAGCGCCTCGATGTCCGGCGGCACGGCGACGAGCACGACCGGCGCGTCGGCCGGCCCGGTGACCGGCGCACCGTCGGGGCCGGCCGCCAGCGCGGCCACGGCACCCTGCTTCCGCAGCGTGGCCGCGTCGAGCCGGGCGGGCCTGCCTTCGGCGGCCGCCCGCACGGACGGGCTCGTCAGGTCCCAGACGGCCATCAGCCGGTCGGTGTCGCCCGCGCCGTTGATGCCGTCGTGCATCGGGCCGTAGAAGTCCGGCAGGTACTGCTCCGGGCGGGCGGCGAGCTTGGTCAGGTTGAAGTGGGCGTTGCGCCGCACCAGCGGGTCGAACGTCCACGAGATCACCGGGACGTCCTGGCGCAGGGCCCACGCGCGCTGGTGCAGTTTGAGCGCGAAACCGATGCCGCGGCCGTGCCCGGCGGTGGCGACCCCGGCGATGTGGCTGTGCAGTCCCCCCTTCGCGGGTCCGCCGAAGAACCCGAAGCAGGCGCCGAGGAGGTCGGTCCCGTCGAACGCGCCCGCCACGTAGTTGCCCGCCGAAACCATGGCGCGCAACAGTTCGGACGTCACGGGCTGGTTGCCGGGGGCCGGGCGCCAGATCGACTCGAAGAGCCGGGTCACGGCGGTCAGGTCGGCGACCTCGGCCAGGGTCCGGACCTGGACCCCCGAGGCCGTGGCGGCGGCGACCGCGACGGCGGCCGCCTCGTCCCGCAGCGGCGGGGCTGTGTTCGTCACGACTTCTGTCACGCCTCCGATCCTCTCCGGAGACCGCCGGCGGGTCACCGTTGTCCCGCACCGGATTCGCCCCGCGTGTTCGTCGGGGCGGACGAACTCCGGTGCGCCAGCACGGTTTCGGTGAGGGTCTTGAGGAGCGCGGTGCGGCGGGGCAACTCGACGACGACGACGTGCTCGTCGTCGGCGTGGGCGCCACCGCCGACCGCGCCGAGGCCGTCGAGCGTCGGAATGCCCAGCCCGGCCGTGAAGTTGCCGTCGGACGCGCCGCCGACGGCCGCCTCGGTGAGCGTCCCGGCGGCGAGTTCGTTGGCGAGCGCGAAGAGGTCCGACGACGCCTGCGCGTCCAGCGGTGGCCGGTTGATGCCGCCGTCGATGCGGATCCGCGCGCCGGGGAGGCGGGGCCGCAGGCTTCGGATGGCCGTGTCGACGCGGTGTTGCTCGGCCGCGTCCCACACCCGCACGTCGACCGCGACGCTCGCCGCGGCGGGCACGGTGTTGGTCGTCGTCCCGGCGCTCAGGGCGGTCGGGACGACCGTGGTGCCGCGGTCCCGGTCGGCGAGCGCGGCCACCGCGAGGATCTGGTGGGCGACCTCGACCCCGGCGTTGACGCCCTTCTCCGGTTCGAGCCCGGCGTGCGCGGCGCGGCCCTCGACCTCGATCCGGTACAGGGAAACGCCTTTGCGGCGCGTCTTCAGCGCACCGCCGTCGGCCGAGGCTTCGAGGACGAAGACCGCTTCGCAGGTCTTGGCCTCTTCCTCGATCAGCGCCCGCGACCGCGGTGAGCCGATCTCCTCGTCGCCGGTGATGAGGATCGAGAGCCCGTCCCGGTCGGGTAGCGCCGCGGCCGCGTGCAGGGCCATCACCACGCCGGCCTTCATGTCGAAACAGCCGGGACCGCGCAGCACGCCGTCTTCGACCGAAAACGGGTGCGTGCGCAGGGAACCCAGCGGCCACACGGTGTCGTGGTGCCCGAGCAGCAGGACGCGCGGCGGGCCGGCGCCGAACCGCCAGCGCAGGTGCGTGCAGCCGTCGGTGACGATGCGCTCGGGCTCGGTCCCGAGCAGGCGGCGACCGATCCCGGCGACGGCTTCGGCGCTGCGGGCGACGGCTTCGTGGTCTGCCGACGGCGACTCGCACCGGACGAGCGTCTCGATGTCTTCGATCACTTCGGCTCACCCCGCAGCGGTTTGCCGGGCAGCGCGCCGGTGTTCAAGTTTCCTTCGCTGACAACGGGAACTCCGGCGACGAACAGGTGCCGGACGCCGGCCGACGGGCGGGTGGGGTCGGTGTAGGTGGCGGCGTCGGTGACGCGGTCCGGGTCGAGGACGACGAGGTCGGCGTCGGCTCCCACCCCGAGGTGTCCCTTGCGGCGGGCGGCGGGCGCGACGTCGTCGAGGATGCGCGAGGGCAGGTACGAGCAGCGGCGGAACGCTTCGAGCCAGCTCCACTCGGCGGACTCCCGCACCATCAGGCGCAGGGTCTTCGCGAAGGTGCCCGCGGTCCGCGGGTGCGTCGTGCCTCCCGGCGGGAGCGGCCACTCCGTGCTCTCGGTGCGGCCGTCCTTCCAGTAGACCGGCATGGCGTCGCTGGCGACGATGGCGTCGGGGAACGCGAGCGCCCGGTGCAGCAGGCCGCGGTCGCGGGGGTCTTGTTCGTCGAGGAACTCGAGCAGGCACGGCGCGCCGGGGTCCTGCCGCCGCAGGTCGTTCAGGCGGGCTTCGTCGCGCACCCGCTCCCCCGTTTCGAGGATGACGACGCTCGACGGTTTCAGGCCCTTCAGGCGCAGGCGGTCCGGGTCGATGAAGGCGGCGCCGACGGCCGTGCTGCCCGCGCCGTACGGGTAGGCCTCGACGGTGACGCGCGAGCCTTCGCGGCGGGCGGTGTCGAGGGTGGCGAGGACGCGGTCGATGTGGTGGCCGGAGGTGCTGTTGACGTGGCAGTGGTGCATCGCGGCACCGGTCTCGCCCGCGGCGGCGGTGATCTCCACGGAGCCGTCGACCGGGATCGCGGGGTCGACCTCGACCAGTTCGCGGACGTGGGTGTAGGTGGGCACGCCGGCCTTCGCGGCGAGGTGCGCGACGGCCATGAACTCGCCGGGCTCGGTCGCGGGCGCGTAGCCCATGAGGACGCCGATGCCCAGCGCGCCCTTCGCGAGTTCGGCTTCGAGCAGCGAAAGCCACGCGGTCAGCTCCTCCTTCGAGGAACTCCGTTGCCACCGCGGGTTTCCGAGCACCGCGAGTCCGCTGTCGATGCTCGCGTCGGGCGCGATGTTCGCGAGGACCTGCGCCCGGGCGGCGCCCCAGGAGGCGGAGAAGCCGTAGTGCAGCGGCCGCCCGGCTTTTGCGGCCTCGGCGTAGGCGCGCTCGATCGGCATCAGCCCGGCTTCCAGGTCGAGGGCGGTGGTGACGCCGTCCATGGCCTGCAGCCGCTGCCCGGCGATGGAGTGCACGTGGCTGTGCAGGTCGACGAACCCGGGCCCGACGACGAGCCCGCTGACGTCGACTGCCGTGGCGTCCGCTTCCGGGAGCCCGGCGCCGACGGCCTCGACGTGACCGTCGTTCAGGAGGACGTCGGCGATGCCGTCGAAGCCGCTCCCGGGATCCACGACCCGGCCGCCCCGCAGGAGTGTCCGCATCGAGGTGACGTTAGGAGGATTTCCGGCGCGACCGTTCGTGCGCGCCGACGAATCGGAGCGGCGCGGTTGATCCGCGCGGACGAACTCCGTCAGGCCGGCGACGTCATGAAAGAGTCGTTCACCGCGCCGGACGACATGAACGAGTCGTTCATGACCTTCGTGGCGCCCGGGTGAACGTCAGGCCGGGGTGACCGGGGCCAGCAGCAGGCCGGTGATCGCGTCGATCAGGCCCGTCCCCGCGTCGTCCCAGGTCGCCCGCGGAGTGGGGGTCCCCTCCGCCAGCGCCCGCTCGCGCTCCGCCGTCATGTGGATCATCAGCTGGCGGGCCATGTCGCTGCGCTCCGCGCGGACGTCCGCCGGGAGGCCGTCCAGGCAGCGGTTCAGCCCGTCGACCGCGCGGGCGAGCGCCGGGGACGACAGCGACTCCTCCGCGATGATCTCCCGCAGGGCGGGGTCGGTCATCACCTGAGCGCTGAACCGGGCGAACCACGTCGGGGCGCCGAGCTCACGCAGGTACGTCGTGCTCGGGCGGACCAGGCAGGCCACCCATTCGCGCAGGCCGGCGTCACCGTCGGTGGCCTCGACGAGCTCCGTGCGCAGCCGCTCCATCGGCTCGGCGTGCTTGCGGACGATCGCGCGGACCAGGTCGACCTTCGTGCCGAAGTGGTAGTTGACGGCGGCGTTGTTGCCCTGGCCGGCGGCCTCGCTGATGTGCCGGTTGGACACCACCTGCACCCCGTGCTCGGCGAACAACCGCTCCGCCGTCACGAGGATGCTCTCCCGCGTCGCACTCGCGCGGGCAGCCTTCACGTTCATTCCGAAACCACCTGGTCAGCCTGATCATCTACCGGCCCCCACCATACGGAGCTGCCGCGCCGGCGAGAAATCGGCAGAGCGTGGCAGAACAGCCATCGGCCGGTTGGCGCGCCGGAGCCGCGGGTACCCGGCCGGACATGAGCACCGACGTCGAACGCGCCGCGCACGCCTTCTGCCCCCGGTGCCACCCGGACCCGCAGCCGGGCGAGGTCCTCCTCGCGCTGTGCGGCGCCCGGCACCCGTACTACGGCCGCCGCGACCGGCCCGTGAACACGTGCCCGGCCTGTGTCCGGCTGGCATCGGCGAACATCTACGCCTGCGGCCACCCCGGCGGCTAGTCCCGCCACGCGCGCGCCAGTACCGGCAGCGCGATCACCAGGGCGAGCCCGCGCACGGCGGCCGCCACGAGGTACGGCGCCCGCAGCCCCAGCCCGTGGGCCACCAGCCCGCCGGTCAGGGTGCCGACCGGGATCAGGCCCCAGCCGAGCAGCCGATACGCGCTCGAGACCCGGCCGAGCAGCGCGGCCGGCACCAGCCGCTGCCGCAGCCCGACGGTGACGATGTTCCACAGCGTCGTCACGAAACCGTTCACGGCGAGGAACGCGCCGAGCACCACGGCGTCGCGGCTCAGGCCGATGCCCGCGAACGCGCCGACGTTCACCGCCAGCGCGGTGAGCAACGCCGCCCGCGACCCGATCCGGGCCACGATGCGCGCGTTGACCAGGCCGCCGAGCACGCTGCCCAGCGCGGCCCCGGCGAGCAGCAGGCCGTAGCCGCGCGCGTCCAGGTGCACGACCTGGGTGGCGAGCAGGACCAGGGTCGCGTAGGCGAGCTGGCCGCAGAAGCCGTTGACGCCCACCAGGATCGCGAGCGTGCGCAGCAGCCGGTGCCGCAGGAGCCACGCCAGGCCGTCCCGGACGGCGGCGCGCGTCCGGGTCCCGCGGGCCCGCCGGGGCAGCGTCGCCACCAGGACGGCCGACACCGCGAACGAGACGGCGTCGAGGCCGAACGGGAGCGCCGCCGCGACGCCGAACAACAGGCTGCCCAGGGGCGGGCCGGCGAACTGCTCGGTGACCGTCGTGATCGCCTGCTGGCGCCCGTTGGCGCGGGGCAGCAGCGGCTGGGCGACCAGGTCGGGCAGGATCGCCTGGGCCGCGGTGCCGAAGACGACGTCGCCCGCGCCGACCCCGAACGCCGTGACGACGAGGACCGGGATGCCGATCGCCCCGCAGGCGGCCAGCACAGCGGTCACCGCAACCAGCACGGCCTGCGCCGCCTGCGCGCGCCACATCAGGCCGGCCCGGTCGTGGCGGTCGGCCAGCGCGCCGGCGGGCAGGGACAGCAGCAGCCACGGCAGGTACGCCGCGGCCGAGACGAGCGAAACGAGCCGCGGGTCGTGGGTGACCGTGACGGTCAGGAGGGGCACCGCCGCGGTGAACGCGCCGGTGCCGAGGTGGTCGATGCCGGTCGCCCACAGGAGCCGCCGGAAGTCCGGTCCGATCATGACCCGATCCTTTGGCCCGCCGCGGCTTCGCGGACAGCATTTAGCTCCGGGCTACATACTCGGAGCCATGGCCCTGACGATCGAACTCGGCGTCGCGGAGCTCGCGGCGACCCGCTTCGCGATCTCCCCGCTGTCGGAGACGGTCGCGTGCCTGCAGCAGCTGGGCGGGCGCGAGCGGCAGGCGAGCGCCCTGCCGTGGCTGCGCTGGGCGGAGGACGAGCTCGCCCGCGCGCCGCTGGACCTGCCGTGGACGTGGCCGCTGATCGTGAGCGACCGGCCCAACTGGCCGGAGTTCCTGGTCCCGGCGCCGCGTGGTGCCGGTCCGTCCATCGAGGACGATCTGGCCGCGCTGCGGCGGACGACCGCGCGTCAGGTCCGGGCCAGCCTCGGACGGGTGTTCGGCACCGACCTCCGCGGGACCGTCGCCGAGCTCGCCGCGCGGCCGGCGGCCGGGCTGAAGGCGATCGCCGGAGAGCTGCTCCGGGCGCACGACCGGCTGCTCGCCCCGCACTGGCCGAGGATCCGGGCCGTCCTCGACGCCGACGTCGCCCATCGCGCGCGGGTGCTGGCCGCGGGCGGCGCGGACCGGCTGTTCGCCGGCCTGCACCCGGACTTGCGCTGGCGTGCCGGGCAGCTGCTGCTGACCGGCGACCGCCTGGTGAACCGGGGTCCCGGCGGCCTCGTCCTCCTCCCGGTCGTGCTCGGCTGCCCGCACGTCCTGGTCAAGGGGAACACGTCCACGCAGACGACGGTCCGCTACCCGGCCCGCGGGCGCGGCGTCCTGTGGACGGCGGGCACCCGGCCCCCGGCGGCCGGCACGGTCCGGCTGCTGGGCCGCGCACGGGCCGGGCTCCTCGAGGCGCTGCGCTCCCCCGCCACCACGACCGACCTGGCCCGCGCCCTCGACGTGACGCCCAGCGCGGTGTCGCAGCACCTGAGCGTCCTGCGGGAGAACGGTCTGGTCGAACGGGAACGCTCCGGGCGCCAGGTCCTCTACCTGATCACGGCGCTCGGAACGTCCCTGCTCAGCGGTTAACCCAGCGAAGACAGCGGCACCGCGAACACCGACCGGCCGCACGTCTGGCTCTGCGCCTTGCAGTCGGCCGTCGACCACTCCGACTGGGACCACACCAGGCCCGTCGACCAGTCGTACGTCAGCGCCTCCGGGTGGACCGCCCAGCACGCGGCCGTGGAGCCGCAGGTCGCCGACGTGCTCGCCGCGGTCGTCTGCGCCCAGAGCTGGCCGTTGATCGTCGCCGAGCTGTGCGCGACGTACCACTTGCCGTCGTGGGACAGGACGCCCTGCATGTTGCCGACGTAGCTGCGGAACGCCTCCGTCGCGGTCCCGGTCAGCAGGTAGTCCGTGCCCATCGGGAAGCGGTAGAGCCGGCCGTGCAGGCTCTGGTCGGAGAAGTACTCGGTCGTCACGATGCTCGGCGGGCTCGTGCTGCGGTCCAGCGACAGCGAGGAGAAGCACGGCACCCCGGTGTCGGACGCCATGCTGCACGTGCCGCCCGCGTAGGTGTAGTAGCCGACCTGCATCATCGCGTACTTGTACGTGTACGCCGCATATCCGCCCGACGTCTTGCCGATCGCGTTGGACGTCGTGTCGGTCAGCTGCAGGATGTGCTTGGTGCTGAACACCCGGATCGCGGTCGAGGTGTTCCCGACGGCGGTGACGTAGATCTTGTCGCCGTACCAGGCCATCCCGCCCATGTGCGCCTTCGCCGCCGAGAAGGTGCTGCCGGTGCTGTTAGGCACGGCCAGGTACAGCATCCGATGGGCCGCGGAGGCGGGGTCGTTGTAGTTGACCGCCTGGATCCGCGCGTCGTTGTACCGGCCGAGCTCGTCGGTGCCGTGCCAGCCGGACAGGATGATCTTGTCCGCGCCCCACATCCCGTCGTCGTCGGCGTCGCCGGAGGTCGTGATGCCCTGCGGGACCCACGTCGTGCTGCCGGCTCGTTCCGAGTCCCAGCACAAAGACTTCGTCGCCACCGGAGCCTTGGGCAGCGCGGCCTTCTCCGCACTGGTGCAGCCGGTCATCGGGTAACTGGTGTCGTTGACGACGGTGTTGAGGCTGACGTTCGGCAACGCGTTGTCCAGCGCGGTCAGCGCGGCGGCGGGCGTGGCGTGCCAGACCAGGTTCTGCTTGGTGGTCGTCGTCAGCGGGTCACTGTAAGCGGCGCTGGCCGTCCCGGGCAGCGCCAGTGCGCCGGCCACCACGGCCAGCCCGAGGAGGAGCACTTTCGGAGTTCGCATGAACGGCATTGGGCCAGAGGCGGATCCAAAATCCGTACAACGCTCGTACTAGTCGGCCAGCGAAAGCACCGTGCGCGCCTGCTCCACCATCGCCACGTCGAGGAACGTCCCGTCGGGCAACGCGATCGCGCCGACGCCCGCGGCCGTCGCGCCGGCGACCCGGGCGATGACCTCCCGCGCCCGCGAGACCTCCTCACGGGTCGGCAGGAACGCGGTCCGGATCGTCTCGAGCTGCACCGGGTGGATCGCGGTCCGGCCGCGGAAGCCGAGCGCGCGGCCCGCCCGGCACGACGCCGCCAGCCCGTCGAGATCCCGGACGTTCACGTAGGCGGACATCGCTGGCGGCCCGAGCCGGGCCGCCCGCGCCGCGACGATCACGCGGCTGCGCGCCCACGTCAGGCCGGCGTCGTCGGCGACGCCGAGGTCCGAGCGCAGGTCGGCCTCGCCGAGCCCGATCGACGCGATCCGCGGCGACGCCGTCGCGATGTCCAGGGCTCGTTCCACCCCGAGCGCCGACTCGATCAGCGGGTGCAGCGCCCGGCCCGGCAGCACGGCCTCGACGGCCAGGATCTCCGCCGGCCCTTCGACCTTCGGCAGCCGCGCGCCGACCGCCGGCGGGAGTCCGGCGAGCGCGGCGAGGTCGTCGTCGTGCCAGGGCGTGCTCGGGTGGTTGACGCGCACCTGCACCGGCCTGGACACCGAAGCGAGCAGCTCGAGCACGTTCGCCCGCGCCTGGTCCTTGCGCGCCGGGGCGACGGCGTCCTCGAGGTCGACGAGCACGACGTCGGCCTCGGACTCCAGGGCCTTGCGCACCCGGTCCGGCCGGTCGGCCGGGGCGTAGAGGAACGTCAGCGGCGGGCTCACACCGCACCCCGCGCGCGCAGCTCGGCCACCCGCTCGGGCGAGAACCCGAGCTCCGCCAGCACGGCGTCGGTGTCGGCGCCGTGCGCGCGGCCGGTGAACCCGATGACGCCGTCGTGGCCCGACAGCCGGAACAGCGGGCCCTGCATGAGCATCGGGCCGAGGTCGGTGTCCTCGATCTCGTGGATCGTGCCGAGCGCGCGGAACTGCGGGTCCTCGACGATGTCGGCGGCGTCGTAGATGGGCGCGACGGCAGCCTGTGCCTCTTCGAACGCGGCGACGACCTCGTCGCGCGTGCGCTGCCCGATCCACTTGCCGACGGCCTCGTCGAGCTCGTCGGCGTGGCGGGCCCGGTCGGCCCCGGTGGCGAACCACGGCTCGTCGGCCAGCTCCGGCCGGCCGACCATGCGGACGACGCGCTCGGCGATCGACTGGGCCGAGGTGGACACCGCGACCCACTGGCCGTCGGCCGTGCGGTAGGTGTTGCGCGGCGCGTTGTTCGTCGACCGGTTGCCGGTGCGCGGCTGGACGGTGCGCAGCTGGTCCCAGCGCGTGATCTGCGGGCCGAGCATGGCCAGCATCGGCTCGATGATCGCCGTGTCGACGACCTGCCCGCGCCCGGTGGTGCCGCGCGCCGCGAGCGCGACCATGATCGCGTAGGCCGTGGCCAGGGACGCGACGCCGTCGGCGAGCCCGAACGGCGGGAGCGTCGGCGGCCCGTCCGGTTCCCCCGTCGTCGCCGCGAAGCCGCTCATCGCCTCGGCGAGGGTGCCGAAACCCGGCCGGCTCCGGTAGGGGCCGAGCTGCCCGAAGCCGGTGACGCGGGCGAGCACGAGCTTCGGGTTCCGGCTCGCCAGCTCGTCGTACCCGAGGTGCCAGCGTTCGAGCGTGCCGGGGCGGAAGTTCTCGATGACGACGTCCGCCGTGGCGGCCAGGGCGAGGAACACCTCGCGGCCGCCTTCGCTGCCGAGGTCGGCGGTGACCGTGCGCTTGTTGCGGCCCAGGGTCTTCCACCACAGGTTGACGCCGTCCTTCGCGGCGCCGTGGGTGCGCGAGGGGTCGGGTTTGCGCGGGTGCTCGACCTTGATCACGTCGGCACCCATGTCGCCCAGGTGCATCGCGGCCATCGGGCCGGCGAAGAGCGTGGACGCGTCGACGACGCGCAGCCTGGCCAGCGCGCCGGTCGAGGAATCGCGAGAGACCGTCACGCCGGCACCTCCCACGCGCAGCGGAAACCGACCGTCGCGCTCCGTGCGAGACCCAGACCGGGCAGCAGGAGCTTGACGGTGTAGTCCGGGGTTTTCACGCCGCCTTCGACGTACCACTCGGAACCTTCGGCCGCGTAGTCGCTGCCGCCCTTGAGCATCACGAAGCGTGTCCGGCCGTCGGAGTGCTCGCTCTCGGTCCAGTTCCACACGGCCGGAGTGCCCCGGTTCAGGCTTTCGCCGGCCAGCTGCCATTCGTCCTCGGTGGGCAGGCGGCCGCCGCGCCACGCGCAGTACGCCCGCGCGTCGTCGAGGTCGACGTAGGTGACGGGTTCGTCGGGCGCGCCCAGGTGCTTCGGTTTCGGCTCGTAGCCGGTGGCGGTCAGGAACTCCGCGTACTGCGCAGTGGTCACCTCGGTGGCGCCGATCGCGACGGCGGTGGCCAGCTCACCCTCCCGCTGCAGCGTGCGCGCGTCGTGCAGGCGGGGCGCGAGCGGCTTCCATTCGTCCACATAGGGCGCTCCCTGGTACATGCCGGTCTCGCGGGCGCGGTACCGCACGGTCAGCACGTACGGCCCGGCCGGGACGACGACCGCGTCGTCGTCGGGCTTGCCGGTGGTCCTTTGTGGACTGACCCGGGTCGCGAGCCGGTGCGGGAAGCGGGAGTCCGGGTCGTGCGGCAGCTCCGGAAGATCCGGCAGCCACCCTTCCACCGAGGCGCCGATCCCCCGGGCCGGCACTCCGCCCAGGAGGTCGGTGCCGGGCAGCGGGCCGTGGTAGTCGGTGTCGCCGCGGTTGACGAGGGTCCACAGGGTTTTGCCGTCAAGGTCCCACTTGGACGCGTAGACGCCAGCGGCTTCGGCCGCCGGATCCAGGTCGGCCAGGGGCGTCCACTCGCCGTTCAGCAGCAGGTCTTTCGCGGCACGCTGGAGGGTGACCATCCGGCGCACGGTGGCGGCGTCGCGGGGCGACCAGCCGACCCACACGCCGAAGACGACCTCCCACACCATGACGCCGACGCCGTTGAGCCACGCCGACTGCAGTTCCTCGCTGTGGTCGCGGTGCCAGCGGCGGACGTGGTGCTGCATGTGCCGGCGCTCGTACCAGTGGGCGCGCAGGACGCCGGGCACGGGCGAGTCGGCGAAGAACTGGGCCCACGACGCGGCGTGGTCCTCGATCCGCTCGACCGGCAGCTTGGACTCGCCTTCGAGGACGATGCCGGGCCGGGCGGCTTCGAGCCGCTCGACGAAGTCCGGCTCGGCCTTCTTGAGCGTGTCGAGGAAGACGCCGTCGGCTCCGAGGTCCGCGACCAGTGCCGCCAGCTCGGTGAGGTCGTCGTCGCCGCGGCGGGTGCCGACGTCCCAGGGGTTGTAGTCGACGAAGACGTGCAGTCCCCGGTCGTGCAGGGTCTCGATCAGGCCGGTGAGGCCGGGGACGTCGCGGTAGAAGTCCCACTGGTTGCGGTCGTCGAGACCGATCACCGGGTAGGCGTGCCAGAGGACGACGGCGTCGAGGCCGCCGAAGCGCACTTGGGCGTCGGCGAGGAAGCGCTCGGGGGTGAACCGGTGCTCGTCGAAGGAGTAGAGCAGCTCGTCCCAGAGCCACACCTGGGCGACCGTGCGACAGGTCTGCGCCCAGGCCGCTCCCGGGCGTTCGTAGGCGGCGCCGGTGTAGCCATGACGGCTTCGCGCGTCTTCGCGCCATTCGAGGAGTTTCGCGCGCCACGCCGGCCGGTCGGCCGGGCCCGCGGGTGCGGCGAAGATCTTCGCGTCGTCGAGGTCGGGCAGCGGACCGCGGACCTCGGTGGGCCGGTCGATCGGCCGCGGGACGAGCGGGTCGAACGTGTAGGTCATGATGTCTTTCCTGCGACCTCGGCTTCGGTGGGGACGGCGGCCTGTGCGCCGGGCCGGGTGACGGCGAGCGCGCCGGCCACGGTCGCTCGCCGGGCGGCTTCGGGGAGGTCCTGTCCCCGCGCCAGTGCCGCCGCGAGGACGCCGCAGAACGTGTCGCCGGCGCCGGTGGTGTCGACGACGTCGACGGGAATGCCGGGGATCCGCACGGGTTCGTGGTCCCTTCGGAGGACAACACAGCCTTCGCCGCCGAGGGTGACCACGACGGCGGGTACGCGCTCGAGCAGCTTTTCGGGCTCGCCGGCGAGGTCGGCGGCCTCGTGCTCGTTGACGACGAGCAGGTCGAGGACGTCCCACAGCGAATCCGGCAGCTCCCGCGACGGCGCGGCGTTGAGGATCATCCGCGCTCCGGGCTTCCTGGCCGCGGCGGCGGCCGCCACGACGTCGAGCGGGATTTCCAGCTGGGCGAGCACGACGTCGGCTTCGGCGATCCGCTCGGCCTGGGCGGCACCGACCTGCACGTGCTCATTCGCACCGGGCGCGACGACGATGGCGTTCTCGCCGTCCGGGGCGACGGTGATGAAGGCGGTCCCGGTGGGGGCGTCGGCCCGTTCGACCAGGTCGGTCCGGACCCCGGCACCGCCGAGGGAGACGAGCAGGAGGTCGGCGGCCTCGTCTTCGCCGAGAGCGCCGACGAAGGTGGTGTCGGCACCCCCGGCATAAGCGGCGGCGACGGCCTGGTTCGCCCCTTTGCCCCCGGGACTGCGCCGCAGCCGGCCCCCGAGAACGGTTTCCCCGGCTTTCGGCGGCCGCGCAACATCGACGGCGAGGTCGACGTTGGCCGAGCCGACTACGACAACTCGCCCGGTGGGATTCGGGCGGCCAGGCAAAGCTTGGCCGGGAGAGCTGCCGGTCATGCCCCCACCTCCGCCAGCGCCGCCGTGCGCGCCGCGAGGTCCTCGATCCGCCGCTCGCCACCAGGCAGCGAAGTCGCGATCCGGCCGTCCAGGGGTTTGGTCCAGTACTCGCCGATGCCGTCCACCCCGCTCAGCGCGCCGACCACTCCGCCGACCGTCGCGGCCGCCGAATCCGTGTCCCAGCCGGCCGTCACCGCGATCGACACGCTCGGCCCGAACTCGCCGCCACCCGCGGCGAGCGCGTACGCGATCACCGCCGCGTTGTTGAGCACGTGCACCCAGTGCAGGTGCCCGTAGGCCGCGTGCAGCCGGTCGAGTCCACTTCGGACATCGCCTTCCGCCGCCGCCGAACGGCCGAAACGAATCGCCGCCGCGAGGTCGCTCGACAACGGAACCACCGCCGATGCCGCGTCGAGGACCTCGTCCACCGTGTCGCACACCATCGCCGCCGAGGCGAGCGCCGCCGCCCACATCGCGCCGTACACGCCGTTGCGCGTGTGGCTCAGGCGGGCGTCGGTCCGCGCCAGCCGCGCCGCCGAACGCACGTCGCCCGGGGACACCCAGCCGAACACGTCCGCGCGGATCAGCGCGCCGATCCACTCCCGGAACGGGTTCCGGTAGGTCGCGGTGTCCGTTCGGGCGTCGAGCAGGTTCCGGTACGCCGCGCGTTCCGCCGTGAACACCCGCCCGGCCGGCAGGTTGTCCAGCCACAGCTGCGCGACGTCCTCCGTCGTGAAAGCGAAACCCCGCGACTCCAAGAGCGACAACGCCAGCATCGGGTAGTTGAGGTCGTCGTCCTCGGGCATCCCGTCGATGTTCTCTTCCAGCGACGTCGGCGCGGAACGTCGGTTCCACGGCCACCGCGCCGCGACGTCGGCGGGCAGCCCCACCGCGGTGAACCACCCGGCGAGAGGCCAGCGGCCGGTCGCCCGGAGGATCTCCTCGATGCCCTCCCGCGGGATCTTCTCCACGGGCTTGCCCAGCAGGCACCCGGCGGCCCGGCCGGTCCACGCGCCCAGCTCACGCCCGCGGGATCCGCGAGGCAGCGAAGGCGTCGCAGGCAGGTCCAAAGAGGACCACGAAGGCTCCTCGACCGGCGCGTCGAGCTCGTCCAGCAGCTCCCGCGCGAGCGATCGCAGCGAACGCGCCTCGGGACCGGCGCCGCTCACGGCAGGCGTCGCGGAACCACCCGCCGCGACCCACCGCGCCCGCACCGCGGCGACGTCCTTGCCCTCCGCGAGGGACTGCACCAGCTCGTGCGGGAGCAGGTCCTCGGGCTGGGCCCAGGTCAGCCTCACGCCGGCTCCTCGAGGAAAGCGGCCCGGGCCGCGGCCCGCTCGCGGTCGGCCTTGAGGATGTCCGCGGCCGCCGAGGCCAGCAGGTGCCCGGTCTCGCGCAGGTCCATCCGGCTGGCGTCGCCGATCTCGTCGACCCACGCGGCCGGCACGACGGCCGTCCCGCCGAGACCCGCGCAGATCGCCGCCGCCATGACGGCGATCGAGTCGGCGTCGCGGCCGTAGTTCACGGCGGCGAGCACCGCGCCGCGGAAGTCGCCCCGGTGCGCGAGGACGAACGCCAGCGCGGCGGGCAGCTCCTCGATGGACTTCGTCCGCGACGGGCGCCGCGCGTCCATCGACATCTCCCGGTAGTGCGGCCCCACCGAGTCGAACGGCGCGACCGTCTCCCGGACGAGCGCGGCCAGCGCCCGTTCTTCGTCGTCGGTGGCCGGGGGGACGGTCCGGCCACCGAACTCTTCGACGACGGCTCGCAGGGCCGCCGCGGTCCCGTCGTGGGCCACGTCCAACGCCGCCGCGACGACGTCGTCGAGCGACGCGCCCGGGGCGACGGCGGCCGCCACCATCGCGGCCAGCACGCCCGCCGCCTCGCGGCCGTAGCTCGACTGGTGCGCGCCGGTGAGGTCGATCGCCTCGGCGTACGCCGCCCGCGGGTCACCCGCGTTGACGACGCCCACCGGGGCGACGTACATCGCCGCGCCGCAGTTGACCACGTTGCCCACGCCGGCTTCGCGCGGGTCGACGTGTCCGTAGTGAAGTCTCGCGACGATCCACTTCTCGGCCAGGAAGACCCGCTGCAGCAGCAACGCGGTCGACTCCAGCTCCGGCACCCAGCGCGGCTCGCCGATCATGAGCGGCACCAGGTCCTCGGCCATCGCGTACGCGTCGAGGTGCGCGCGCCGCTTCGCGTACACCTCGACGAGCGCCCGCGTCATGAGGGTGTCGTCGGTGATGTGCCCGTCGCCCTTGTGGTACGGCGCGATCGGGCGCGCCGTCCGCCAGTCGGGGTACCACGGCCCGACGACGCCGGTCACCCGGCCGCCGTGCCGCTCTTCGATCTGTTCGGGGGTCCACCCTTCGGTGGCGCCGCCCAGGGCGTCCCCGACAGCCGCACCGGTGATCACCGCGACGGCCCGGTCTTCCAGCCAGGTCAAGAATCCGCTCCTGTCACTTGCTGACGCTCTTCCAGCCGTCCTCGAGCTGCTTCGCGAGGCCGGCGGCGTCGATCTTCTGTCCGAGGAACTGCTGGTACGCCGGGGTCGCGACGGTGTCCTTCCACTGTGCGTACTTGCCGGCGAACAGGTACGGCGCCGAGGTGAGGTACTGGCCGGAGGCGAGGATCGCGTTCCAGCCGTTCTTGGCGCCGAGCTTGGTGGTGAGCGCCTGCCGCGCCGACGTCGTCGGCGGGATCAGCGCGTCGGCCTCGTTGATCGCGGCCAGGTTTTCGGTGCCGGTGAAGAAGTCGACGAACTCCGCGGCCTCCTTGACGTGGCCGGAGTCCTTGTTGACCGACAGCGTCTGCGGGTTGGCGGCCTGCGCGGGCCCGGCCGAGCCGGCCAGCGGGGGCAGCACGACCCAGTCGAAGCCCTTCGGCGCGTCCTTCGCGATGTTGGCCGCCTGGTAGGAACCCTGGACGGTCATGGCGATCTGGCCGGCGTAGAACGGGGCGAGCGCCTTGGTGCCCGACTGCGTCAGCGTGACCGGCAGGATCGAGTGGTCCTGGTGCGCCATCGCGTCGACGAGCTGCGGCAGTGCCTGCTCGCCCGGCCCGATGGTCACGTTCGCCTTGTCACCCGTGCCCTCGAAGTACTTCCCGCCGAAGCCGGGGGCCAGCGCGACGAACGCCGCTGTCGGGCTCGACAGGCCCCAGCCGAGGCCGAACTTGCCGTCCTTCGTGGTCGCCTTGGCGATGTCGCGCAGCTGGTCCCAGGTCATCGTGGCGCCGGTCGGGATCGTGACGCCCGCCTGCTGCAGCTGGGTCTTGTTCGCGAAGACCACATAGGACTGCAGCTCGGTGGGCGCGGCGATCACCTTGCCGTCGACCGTCACCGAGTCCAGGACGCCCTTCGGGATGTCCGCGCGCTTCTGCTCCGGCAGGTACTGCGTCAGGTCCGCGAGGTAGCCGTCGGTGGCGAAGGGCGCGATGCCGGCCGCCTCGTAGTGCACGATGTCCGGCGCGGTGCCCGCGTTGAACTGGGTGATCAGCTTGTCGTAGACGCCGTCCCAGCCCGCCTGGACGATCTTGACCTGCACGTCCGGGTGGGCCTGGTTCCAGTCGCCGACGATCTTCTGCGTCGCGGCGATGGCGGCGGGCTGGTCGGACAGGGACTGGAAGGTCAGGGTGACCGGCCCGTCCCCGCTGTCGCCGCTTCCGCCGCCTCCGCAGGCGGTGAGCAGCAGGCCGACGGCCGTCAGTGCGGTGGCGGCAATCATGCGTCGTGTCTTCATCGACCGACCTTTCGAGTGATTCTTGGTGGGGTTCATCCCTTCACCGCCCCCGCCATCAGGCCGCTGGTGAGCTTCCTGCGCAGGATGCTGAAGAAGACGATGCTGGGGATGGCGGCGAGCACGGCGCCCGCGGCGAGCGGGCCGAGGGCGACTTTGCCCTCGCCGCCGACGAACATGTTGAGCGTGATGGGCAGCGTGTAGTTCTCCGGCGACTGCAGCAGGACCAGCGCGAAGAAGAACTCGTTCCACGACGAGACGAAGCTGAACATCGCCGTCGCGACGACCCCGGGGGCGAGCAGCGGGAAGACGATCGTGCGCAGCACGGTCAGCCGGCTCGCGCCGTCCATCGCCCCGGCTTCTTCCAGCTCGACCGGGATCGCGGCGACGTACCCCTGCAGCATCCAGAGCGCGAACGGCAGCATGTACGTCGTGTGCACCAGCGTCAGGCCGGCGAGGTTGTCGGCCAGGCCGAGCGTCCGCAGGATGAGGTACAGCGGCAGGATGATCAGCACCACCGGGAACACCTGGCTCACCAGGATCCAGCCGACGCCGGCGGCGCGCACCTTGCCCTTGAGCCGCGCGAGCACGTAGGACGCGGGCACGGCGATGACGACCGACAACGCGGTCGAAGCGAGCGCGACGATCAGGCTGTTCGCGGCGGACCGGACCAGGCCCTGCTTTTCCAGCGCCTGGGTGTAGTTGTCCCAGTGCCATTCGCTCGGCAGCAGGCTCACCGTCAGCGAATTGAGCTCGCCGGACGACTTCACCGACGCGGAAATCAGCCACAGCAACGGGAAGCCGAGGAACAGGATGTACAGCGCGAGGGCGACGTATTGCGCCGGGCGTACCAGGGTCCTCATCAGCGCCCCTTCACGGCGCGGTCGTCGCGGAACTGCGACCGCAGGTAGACGGCGAGGATGAGCACGACCACGACGACGAGCACCAGGCCCATCGCGGCGGCGTAGCCGATCTCGCGGTTCTTGAAGGCTTCGAGGTAGATGAACAGCACCGGGACCATCGTCTTGCCGCCCGGGCCACCCGCGGTGAGCACGTAGACCAGCGAGAACGAGTTGAAGTTCCAGATGAAGTTCAGCGAGGTGATCGACGTGACGATCGGGCGCAGGCTCGGCCAGGTCACCGCCGTGAACCGCCGCCACGCGCCGGCGCCGTCCATCGCGGCGGCTTCCTGCAGCTCGGCAGGGATCTGCTGCAGGCCGGCCAGCAGCGTCACCGTCGTCTGCGGCATGCCGACCCAGACGCCGACGACGATCACCGCGGGCAGCGCGACCGAGAAGTCGCCGAGCCAGTTGATGTCGCTGGGCAGGCCGACGCTGCCGAGGAAGGCGTTGAGCGGGCCGCCGTTGGCCGAGTAGATCATCTGCCACATGATCGCCACGACGACCGGCGGCATCGCCCACGGCACGAGCGCGAGCACCCGCGTCAGGCCCTGCAGCCGGAGGCCCGAGTTGAGCAGCAGCGCCAGGCCCATCGCGGCGGCCAGCTGAAGCACCGTGACGCCGACGGTCCAGATCATGCCGATCCGCAGCGAGTCCCAGAACAGGTCGTTGCCGGCGAGCTTCGTGAAGTTGTCGACGCCGGCGAAGCCGTAGTCCGGGTGGCGCACCAGGCGTGCGTCGGTGAAGGCCAGGAAGATCCCGACGACCAGCGGCGCGACGCTCAGCACGAGGATCGGGATCAGCGACGGCAGCACCAGCCCGATCGCTTCGCGCCGCCGGGAGCGGGCCAGCGCGGGCTTCTTCTTCCTGTTCGCGGGAGCCGGACGGGTCAGCGTCGCGGTCATCGCACACCCCCGGTCGATTCGCGCACCATCAGCTCCGGGCCGACGGTGATCTGCTGGGCCGCGTGGTCCGGGTCGTCGGCGAGCCGGAGCATGATCCGGGCCGCCGCGCGCCCGCGCTCGGTGGACCCGAGGGACACGCTGGTCAGGCTCGGCTGGAAGACCCGGCCGATCTCGGTGTCGTCCATGCCGGTGACGGCGACGTCCTCCGGTACCGAGAGACCGAGTTCCCGCACCGCCCGGATGGCGCCGATGGCGAGCAGGTCGTTCGCCGCGACGAGCGCGTCGAGCTTGCCGCGGGCGAGGAGCCGGCGGGCGGCCTCGAGCCCGGCGGTGACGGTGAAGTCACCGGCGACCTCCTGGTCGGCCCGGTCGAAGGCGATTTCCCCGGCCACGGCGTCGAACCCCCGCTGGCGCGCGGCGCCGGGCGTCGTGTCGAGCGGGCCGTTGAGGAAGCCGACCCGGCGGCGGCCGAGGGCGTGCAGGTGGCGGACGGCCGCGCCGATCCCGCCCGCGGAGTCGGTGGAGACCGAGCTGATGCCCCGGTCGTCCAGCGCCCGCCCGATCACCACGACCGGGACGGGGGCCTGCTGGATCTCGCGGATCAGCCGGTCGTCGGTGCGCAGCGGGCTGACGACCATGCCGTCGACGAACCCGCTGTTGAGGCTGCGGACGAGCTCGGTGGTCGACGTCGCGGTGTCCCCGGTGCTCATCACGACGACCCGGTAGCCGTGCGGGGCGAGGACTTCGTGGATGGCCCGCATCATCTCGACGTAGACGGGGTTGCCGATGTCGGCGACGGCGAAGGCCACCTGAAAGGTCTTCTTCAGCCGCAGCGACCGCCCGATGGCATCGGCGCTGTAGCCGAGCTCGGCGGCGGCGGTGCGGACCCGCTCGACCATCGCCGGGCTGGCCCCGGTGCCGTGCAGCGCCCGGGAGGTCGAGGCCAGTGACACCCCGGCGCGCTCGGCGACCTGGAGCAGCGTGGCCCGTGTTGACGTCATCGGCTACCTCGTTGTGCGTTCTTGGAAACGTTTCCAGGTGCGGATGGCGAAGGTGGAAACGTTTCCAATCGGATTAATCCCGATACTGACACCGGTGAGCGGGGCATGTCAACAAGACACGGAGAGCAGCAACCCGATCACGCGGAGACGCCAGTCAGTCGGCTCACGTACCCAGGCAGTCGGCTCGCGTACCTGGACGGTCGGCTCGCGTACCCAGGCGGTCGGCTCGCTATCCGACCCTTCAGGTACGCGAGCCGACCCTCTGGGTACGCGCGGCTTGGCTCCCGCATCCTGGTACGGCTGGCCGCGATGACCGGAATGCCCCGATAGTGGTCGCGTGCTCACTTCCCGTGCCCCGCTGACCCTGCCCCGGGCCGAACGGACCGGGACGCGAGTGTCCTATCGGGACGCGCTCGTGGCGACCCTCGCCGGCTACCGGCCGCTGCTGCTGGACCTCGTCGTGCCGGCCGGGCAGGCGCGCGCCGGCGGCCACCCCGTGGTGGTCTACCTCTACGGCGGCGCGCCGGCGGGCGGGTCGCACAAGCACAGCCTGCTGGGCGACCGGGTGACGGACCGGCTCGTGGCGGCCGGGTTCGCCGTCGCGCGGGCGCAGTACCGGCATGGGCGCGAAGCGCCGTTCCCCGCGCAGGTCCACGACGTGAAGGCCGCGGTGCGCTGGGTGCGCCACCACGCCGGGGAACTGGAGCTCGACGCCGGCCGCGTCGCGGCGTGGGGACACTCGGCGGGCGGTTACCTGGCCGCGATGCTCGCGGTGACGGCGGACGACGCCGGCTTCGAAGGCGACCTCGGGATCACCGGCCCGCCGAGTCACGTCGGCGCGGCGGTCGCTTGGAGCCCGCCGACGGACTTCACGCGGATCCCGCCGCCGCCGGCGGGTTCGCCGTTGCACAGCAGCGGCCACGACCCGCACGACTGGCTGCCCGGCCCGACGGCGAGCCCGCTGCTCCACGCGTCGGCGACCGCGGCCCCGCTGCTGCTGGCCCACGGCACCGACGACGCCGGAATCCCGATCGCCCACAGCGAAGCACTGGTCGCGGCCTACTGGCGGGCCGGCGCCGACGCCGACCTCGTCCGCATCGAAGGCGCGGGCCACTTCTACGGCGAACGCAAGCTCCAGCACGTCACCGACGCCGGGATCGCCTTCCTCCGCAACCACCTCACGGCCGAAGCCTGAGCGGCACTGCGCCGTTCGGGTGACGTCCCCGGCGACCGCCAACCGGTTCCGTACCTCCGGAGTGACTGCACCGCACACACCCGGAGCCACCAGGAGGAACCATGCCGAACCGAAAACTGCCCACCGTCGCCGCCGCGGTGTTCCTCGCCCTCGGGGGCGCGGTCGCCACAGCACCCGAAGCGTCGGCGCACGACGCCATCGCCGAGGTCTCAGGCTGCCAGTACCAGGGGCAGTTCCGCTGCGGCTACGGCGGCGTGACCAACAGCCACACCCGCGTCTACGCCTGCGACACCTCCGGCGACGGCTACGGCTTCCGCACCCAGTTCCTGCTCCGCAGCGGCGGAGGCGGCTACGTGGACGACGCCAACGGCAGCAGTTCCGGGTGCAGCGCGAAGGTTCCGGGCACCTCGGCCAACCCGGTGAGCATCTTCCGCGTCTGCGCGAAGAAGCCGGTGTTCGTCTGCAGCAACTGGCTGACCGCCTGAGCTCAGCCGACGACGTCGATCTCGAACGGCTCGGCGGCGCTGTACTCGACGTCGGCCCACACCGCGCCCGGCAGGGCGAAGCGGCGGTGGGACGTCAGCCGGTCGTCGTAGTTCGGGTTGGACTTGGGGTTGTTGCCGACGCCCGCCTTGTCCGAGCCCCACGCGAAGATGTTGCCGACCCACATCGGCTTCGACACGCCCTGGCCGTTGATCTGCGGCCGGACGACGAGAGCGGCGCCGGCACTGCCGGACAGGTTGAGCCGGACCGTGTTCTGCCCGGCGTTGGGCGGGGTGACGGTGATGCGTTCCATGAGTTCCACTTCCGGTTCGGCGGTCAGTTTTCCGGATCCCGGTGAATCCACGCCGGGCCAGAAGTCGGCCACGACGGAGATGTCGATGCCGGGCGCGACGTCGAGCAGGTACTGCGCGGCGATGGCGCCTTCGGGTATTTCGGGCCGGCCGGTGGCCGTGGCGATCCAGTACAGCGGCGGCTCGACGCGCTGCGCCTTGAACGCCGCCTTCACCTTCGGCCAGGTCGACCGGTTGCAGTAGATGACCGGGAACGCGAACCCCGACGCACGCCGCCGCTTCGCCCAGCCCGGCGCCTCTTCCGGCGTGGCGTCGCCCGGCTCGACGTCCAGGACGTGCCCGTCATTGGTCGACGCCTTCTTGACGATCTCCACCTTCAGGGCGTCCGGGAAGAGCGCCCAGTCGGCGGCGCTCCACGGCGCGAGCTTGATCCGGTCGATGTACCCGGCCACCAGCGCGGGCCGGCCGTCCTTCTTCAGGATGTTCCGCGCCGTGACGGCGTCATACATGGTGCGCATCGGCTTGCCCCTGAATCGTGCGACGGCGGATATCGACGTATTCACGATCGCGGAAAGCGGATAGCCCCACAACGGCGAAAAGGGCGCCTTTTCGGGCGAAATCGGGCTGCCGAAAAGACTTGACGGGTGGGGACGGGCCCGGAAACAACCGGACTCGCCCCCGTCCCGGGTCATTCTTCGCGCAGATTCTCCAGGTTCGTCGTCCGCCACAACGCGGGCAGTGTCAGCGCCGTGACGAACAGTACCGCGGCGATCGCGGTCGCCGTCAGGAGCGCGATCACCGGCACGTCGGCCGTCATCGGGCGGTGCACCACGAACTCGAGCACCAGCCAGTCGAGGGCGAGCCCGGCCGGCACGGCGACGACCACCGCCACGGCCACCGGGATCGCCAGCTGCCACACCAGTGACCGGGCGAGCACGCCGCGGCCGACGCCGTTGGCCGCCAGCGCGGCGAGGCTGCGCCGCCGTTCCCGCAGCTGTTCCCACGCGGCGACCAGCAGGCTGCCCGCGACGAACAGCAGCACCAGCACCGAGCCGACCTGCAACACCCGGGTGATCAGCGCGGAGGTACCGTCCCGCCCGGTGCCCAGCGAGTCCACGGATCCGTTCCAGCCCACCACGTTCCGGACGCGCTCCACCAGATCCGGGCCGGCGTCGGGCAGCGTCGCGGACACCGTCAGCCCGACGCCCGACGCCGTCGCCAGCGCGCCCGGGGTGACGAGCAGCTCCGGCGCGTCCTCCCCGTGGACCGGCACGCGGTGCACCGCCGGCACCGTCCACTGTGGAAAGCCGGCCCGGTGGGCGCGGCGGACCTCGGAAAACCACACGTGATCCCCCGGCTCGGGCACGAAGCTGCTCCGCGTTGTCGCGGCGTAGACGTCGCCGTCGCGGCAGTTCGCGATCCCGGCGAGGTCCCGCAGCCGCGGGCAGCTCTCGACGACGACCGAGGTGCGTTCGCCCGTCGCGGTCTCGATCATGGCACCGGTCCGCACCGGCACGGCACCCAGCCCGGGCAGCGCGTGGAAGGCGGCGGTGAACGCCTCGCCGTCGGCGACGCTCGTGGCGTAGTAGCTCGCGAGCACCCGGATGTCCCGCGGGGCAGGACGTTCGCTCTCGGTCCGGGCGTAGACTCCTTGCAGCGCAATGGATCCGGCCAGCACCACGGCGACCCCGCTGACGAGGCGCGCCGCCGTCGCGCTGTCCAGCTGGAGCCGGCGGACGGCCAGCAGCCAGGCCGGCGAACCGCCCCCGAGCAGCCCCGCGACCCGTTCGACCACCCACGGCAGCACGAGGGGTACGGCCGCGAGGACGAGAACCACCCCGACGACCACGGACGGGTTGTCGGCGCCGCCGCCGCCCAGGCCGGTGAGCAGCAGTACGCCGCCGGTGACCGCGGGAAACAGGCGCCAGGCCAGTTTCCGCCGGGTCCGCGTCCCCCGCCGTTCGACACCCAGCGGCTCGATGACGATCGGCCGCAGCGCGACCATGGCCGCCGCGCACGCCAGCACCGGCAGCGCCAGCAGGGCCGGGACGCCGAGCCGCCAGTCGGGGACGACGTCGGTGCCGAAGAGGCCGCCGCGGAAGGCGTCCACGGTGATCGCCGGGACGAGCACGCGGATGAGCTGGAACAGCGCGAGTCCGGCGAGCAGGCCGGCGAACGACCCGAGCAACGCCTCGCCGGCCGCGATCCGGTGCACCTGGCCCCGGTCCGCGCCGACCAGGCGCAGCGCGGCGAGCCGCCGGTCCCGGGCCGCCGCCGCGAGCCGGGTGCTCGTGACGACGAAGACGAACACCGGCACAAGGCAGGTCGTCGCGCCGACCACGACCAGCAGCAGCTCGAGCGCCGACAGGGGGCGGTGGGAGCTCTCGCCCCCGAAGCGGCTCACCGAGACGGCGTCCGGCTGCTGCGCGACGGTGGTGGAGCCGACGTAGAACAAGAACTCGTTCGGGCCGGTCAACCCGGTGTCGCCGACCGTCCCGACCACCCGCTCGGAGAAGCGCGGACGCAGCAGCTCGCCTTCGGGCGACCGCAGCAAGTCCGCCAGCGCCGGCGAAAGCACCGCCTCCCCCGGGCCCGGCAGCCGGTCGACGCCCGGCACGGCGGGCGGACGTGGCCCGGTCGGCTGCACGAGGTAGCCCTGCAGGCCGCGCCCGCGGAACTCGTCGTTCCGGCGGGCCACGAAGACCGGGTCGACGCCGTCGACGGCCGCGGCCGCGGCGGGGAAACGCGCGCTCGCCCGGTCGTCCCGGGCGGCGAGCAGGTGCGGCACCGACGTCGCGGTGAGCAGGACGGCGACGCCGAGGCCGACGCCGACCGCCGTCAGCGTGAGCCGCACCAGGGCGGTCCGCGCCCCGCCGCCGCCCAGCGCGAGGCGCATCCCGAGCGCGAGGTCGGCGGCCCAGCGCCGGATCACCGCGTCACCTCGAGCTCCCGCGTCCGCCCGTCGCGCACGACGACCTCGCGGTCGGAGTACGCCGCGACGCGGGGTTCGTGCGTCACCAGGACGACCGCCGCGTCCCGCTCGCGGGCCGCGGTCGTCAGCAGCTGCATCACCTGCTCGCCGTTGAGCGAGTCCAGGGCACCCGTCGGCTCGTCGGCGAAGACGACGCGCGGGCCGGTCACGAGCGCGCGGGCCACCGCCACGCGCTGGCCCTGCCCGCCCGACACCTCGCCCGGCCGCTTGCCCGCCACGTCGGCGAGGCCGAGCTCCGCCAGCATTTCGCGGGACCGCCGCGCCGCCACCCGGCCGCGCTCGCCGTTCAGCCGCAGCGGCAGGGCCACGTTCTCCAGGCAGGTGAGCTCCGGGACGAGCCGGCCGAACTGGAAGACGAAGCCGAAGTCGGTGCGGCGCAACGCCGAGCGCGCGCGGTCGGTCAGCAGGGCGAGGTCGGCGCCGCGGTAGCGGATGGTGCCGTCGTCCGGCCGGACGATCCCGGCCAGGCAGTGCAGCAGCGTCGACTTCCCCGCCCCGGACGGGCCCATCAGGGCCACGACCTCGCCCGCGCGCACCCGCAGGCTCGCGGACGTCAGCGCGTCCGTGGGCCCGTACGCCTTCCGGACTCCGTCGGCCTCCAGCAGGACGTTCCCCTCGGTGCTCACGCGATCTCCTTCGCCAGCTGGTCGAGCCGGGCCGCGGTCAGTTCCAGCCAGCGGAGGTCGGCCTCCAGGTGGAACAGCGCGTGGTCGCAGACCAGCTGGTCGACGAGGTCGCCCTGGGTCTTGCGGCGGGTCAGCTCGCGCATGGCGTCGAGGTGGGCCGAGCGCTGGACGTCGAGGACGTCGACGGCCGGGCGGCCGGAGAGCAGGGCCAGCACCACCTTGGTGTAGAGCGTGTTGTGCAGGTAGGCCTCCGGCTTCTCCGGGGTCGCCAGCCACTTGCCGACGTCGGCGACCCCGGCCTCGGTGATCGCGTAGCGCTTCCGCTCGGGGCCACCGCCGGCCTCGATGCCGTCGGCCTCGACGAGCCCCTGCTTGAGCAGCCGGGCCAGGGTCGAATAGACCTGGCCGTAGTGGACTCGGCGGTCGTGCCCGAACCGGTCGTCGTAGGCGCGTTTGAGGTCGTAGCCGTGCCGGGGGCCGTTTTCCAGCAGCCCGAGCAGGGTTTGTCCGATCGACATGCTCGAACTGTACATGGGGTGTATAGCCGGAGTTTATACACCCCGTTCATAGTGATCAGCCGAGGATGCCCCGCAGCGGTGTCGCGGGCCGTCCGAGCAGTTCTTCGAGGTCAGGGCCGGTGGCGGCGAACTCGCCCCGGCGCGAAGCGTGGAACATGCCGAGCAGCATCGCGGCCTGGCTCGGGGGAACACCGTGCCCGGTCAGGCCCGCCACCCACTCGTCGTCGTCGGCGACCACCCGGCGGATCGTCCGGCCGGTGAGTTCGCCGAGGAGGCGCGCGACGTCCGCCAGGTCGAGCGCGACGGGAGCGGTCAGCGGCGGCGTCGGCCCGTCGAACCGGCCCTCGTCGGCGAGGATGACCGCCGCGGCTTCGGCGAGGTCGGCGTGCGCGGTCCACGACACGGGCCCGTCGGCCGGCGCGACCAGCTCACCGGTCTCCCGCACCTGACCGAGCAGCAGCGGGACCGTGGCGGCGTAGAAACCGTTGCGCAGCGCGGTGAACGCCGGGCCGGCCGCCGCGAGGTGGCGCTCGGTCGCGGCGTGGTCGGGCATCGGCGCGAAGAGCGAGTCGTCGGCCGCGGCCTGGTGGCTCGTGTAGAGAACGCGCTTGACGCCGGCGTCCCGCGCGGCGTCGATCGCCGCGATGTGCTGCCGCAGAGCCGCTTCGCCGGTGGCGTCCGTCGAGACGACGAGAACCTGCGTCGCGCCTTCGAACGCGTCGGCGAGCGACTCCGGGTCGGCGAAGTCTCCGCGTCGCACGCGTACGCCGCGCTCGGCGAGGCCGCTCGCCCGGCCGGGCTCGCGGACACTGACGCCGACCTGCCCGGCCGGGACGCGCCGAAGCAGTTGCTCGACGACCTGGGAGCCGAGCTTGCCGGTGCCGCCGGTGATCACGATCATGGTTGTCCCTCTCGGTTGACTAACACTGATAGTAACTACGTTAGCACCATCGATAGCAATAGTGAGTTATCATCGGAACCATGACGAAGAGCCGGAGCGAAACGCGGGCGCACATCGTCGAGACCGCCGCGCGGCTCTTGGACGACGAAGGCGCGGCCGCGCTCACCATCCGCGCGGTCGCCCACGCCGCCGGCCTGCAGGCGCCGGCGCTCTACCGGTTCTTCGAGGACAAGGACGCGCTGCTCGACGCCGTCGCCGAGCACGTGTTCACCGCTTACGTCACCGGGAAGACGGCCGCGGACGGCGGCGACCCGGTCGCCGACCTTCGCGCCGGGTGGGACGCCCACATCGGCTTCGGCCTGGCCAACACGGCACTGTTCGGCCTGCTCGTGACGCCGGGTCGGACGTCCCCGGCGGCCGAGGCGGGACTGGCGGTCCTGCGCGCCCGGGTGCACCGCATCGCCGAGACCGGCCGGCTGCGCGTACCCGAACCTCTCGCGGTCGAGCTGGTCCATGCCGCCGGCACCGGCGCCGTGCTCACCCTGCTGGCCCGGCCCCCGCAGGACCGGGGCCTGGGCCTCGCCGAGGCGATGTTCGAGGCTGTCCTGGGCCGGATCCTCACCGACGCCCCAGCCCCGCCCGACGCCTCTCCGGAGCTGGCGAAGCTCACCGGCGCCGAGCGCGCCCTGCTCGCGGAGTGGCTCGACCGCGACTGAGCGGCGCAGGGCGGGCGGGCGGCCGCGGCGACGTCATGAACGACCCTTTCACCTCGCCCGACGTCATGAACGAGTCGTTCAGGACGTCCGGTCCACCGCCCCCGCCGGGACTGAGCGGTTCGTGTGCATTTTCCGTCCGGATGTAACAACTATCGGACTTCCGGCGCCATACGGGACGGTCCCGGTCCCCGCGCACCAGGAGTTCCCATGCTGCTTTTCCGTCGTCCCCTGTTCTCCCGAAGATCCAGACGTACCTTGGCTGTGGCCGTCGCCGGGTCGCTTGCCGGCGCCCTCGCGGTGGCCGTCGCCGCACCTGCCGCGGCCGTGCCCGCCGGGTTCGCCGACACCGTCGCGATCGGCGGCCTGACCTCGCCGACCGCCGCGGCGTTCGCGCCCGACGGGCGGGTCTTCGTCGCCGAGAAGAGCGGCCTGGTCAAGGTCTTCGACTCCCTCGCCGACCCGACCGCGACCGTGTTCGCCGACCTGCGGACCCCGACCCAGGACTTCTGGGACCGCGGCCTGCTCGGCCTGGCCGTCGACCCCGCGTTCCCCGCCCGGCCGTACGTCTACGTCTCCTACACCCTCGACGCCCTGCCCGGCGGCACCGCGCCGCGGTGGGGCGACACCTGCCCGACCCCGCCCGGCGCGACCGACCAGGGCTGCGTCGTCACCGGCCGGATCTCGCAGCTCACCATGGGCCCGGCCGGCACCGCCGTCAGCGAGAAGCCCCTCGTGACCGGCTGGTGCCAGCAGTTCCCCAGCCACTCGGTCGGCTCGCTGGCCTTCGGCCCGGACGGCGCCCTGTACGCGGGCGGCGGGGACGGCGCCAGCTTCAACTTCGCCGACTACGGCCAGGTCGGAAACCCCTGCGCCGACCCGCCTTCGCCGGCAGGCACGAACCTCGCCCCGCCGAACGCCGAAGGCGGCGCGCTGCGGTCGCAGTCGCCGCGCCGCGCGGCCGGCCAGCCGGTGCTGCTCAACGGCACGCTCCTGCGCCTCGACCCCGACACCGGGGAAGGCCTGCCCGGCAACCCCTTCGCGAGCAGTTCCGACGCCAACGCCCGGCGGGTGATCGCGTACGGCGCGCGCAACCAGTTCCGGTTCGGGTTCCGGCCCGGGACCGGCGAGCTGTGGGCCGGCGACGTCGGCTGGAACACCTGGGAGGAGATCAACCGCGTCCCGAACGCCGGCGACGCGGTGGCGGAGAACTTCGGCTGGCCCTGCTTCGAAGGCACCACCCGGCAAGCCGGCTACGACGGCGCCAACCTCGACCGCTGCGAATCCCTGTACGCCGCCGGCGGGCAGACCGCGCCCTTCTACGCCTACAACCACAACGCCAAGGTTGTGGCGGGCGATCCGTGTCCCACCGGCGGTTCGTCGATCAGCGGGATCGCCTTCGAGTCCGGCAGCAACTACCCCGCCGCGTACGCCGGCGCCCTGTTCTTCGCCGACTCCTCGCGCGGGTGCATCTGGGCGATGCAGACGGCGGGCGGCCAGCCCAGCCCGAGCAGCCTCGTCCCGTTCGTGACCGGCGTGAACGCACCCGTGCAGGTGCTGACCGGCCCCGGCGGTGATCTCTTCTACGTCGCGCTGGGCAGCGGCGAACTGCGTCGCGTGAGCTACCCGGGCGGCACCAACCGGCCGCCGGTCGCTTCGGCCACGGCGACGCCGTCGAGCGGGCCGGCCCCGCTGGCCGTCCAGTTCGACGGCACCGGGTCCACCGACCCGGACGCCGGCGACGTGCTGTCCTACGCCTGGGACCTCGACGCCGACGGCGCGTACGACGACTCGGCGGCCGCCCGCCCCACCTGGACCTACACCACGGCGGCCGCGGTCGACGCCGGGCTGCGGGTGACGGACTCCCACGGCGCGACGGCCACCACGACGGTCCGGGTGACCGTCGGGACACCGGCCGGCCTGGACCCGGTGCCGGTCATCGACGCCCCCGCCGCCTCGCTGACGTGGTCGGTGGGCCAGACCGTGGCGTTCTCCGGCCGCGCGATCGACGCCCAGGACGGCACACTGCCGCCATCGGCACTGTCCTGGCGGCTCGCGATCCGGCACTGCGCGGCCAACGGCACCTGCCACACGCACAACGTCCAGGACTTCCCGGGCGTCGCGTCGGGCACGTTCGTCGCGCCGGACCACGAGTACCCGTCGTACCTGCAGCTCACCTTGACCGCGACGGACTCGACCGGCCGGACCGGCTCGAAGACCATCGACCTGCAACCGAAGACGGTGACGCTGAACTTCACGTCGAACCCGAACCAGGCGCTGCTCACGGTCGGCGGGACGCAGCAGCGCACCCCGTTCTCGCGGACGGTGATCGCCGGCTCCACCAACTCGATCAGTGCGGACAGCCCGCAGAACCTGCCGCCGCTCAACCTGAAGTACGCCTTCACGAGCTGGGCGCACGGCGGGGCGCGGGCGCAGAACCTCGTCGCCCCGGCGACTTCCGCGACCTACCAGGCGAAGTACCGGCTCTGCTGGCTGCTGCAACCCTGCTGACCGGATGACCCGGCCCCGCCGCGGGGCCGGGTCATTCCTTGGGCTGCTTGGTCTTCTCCGCCTTCTTCGACTCCTTGGCGGCCTGCTTCGACTCTTTCGCCGCTTGCTTCGACTCTTTCGCGGCCTGCTTGGCGTCTTTCTTCGCCTGCTTGTCGTTCACGGCCGTGCCGTCGGCTCCGGTCGTCCCGGCCTGTTCCTCGTCCGCCGCCTCTTCCGCGGACGACTCCGGGTTGGACGAAGCCGAGGTGACCTGCGCCCCGGACGTCGAACGAGGGTCGCCGGCCGGGACGCCCGCCGCGGGCTGGGTTCCCACCGGCTGCGTGGTCGAGCCTTCGGCACCGGGCGCCGGGGGCGGTGGCGCGACGTCGGACGTGCTCGCGCCGATGGTCACCGTCGTGACCAGCGCCGCGCTCGCGGCGGCCACTTTCGCCGCCGTGGCCCACGAGAGCACGGAAGCCCCGGTGCTCGCGGCCGCCCCGGACGAGGCGAGGGAGCCGGTGGTGGTCAGCCAGTGGGCCACGACCGGGAGGCCCAGGATCAGCGGGGCGACGGCGACGGGCAGTTCTTCGTTGATTTCCCGGAGACCGGTGGCCAGCTTGCGGCAGTCCGCGCAGCGGTCCAGGTGGGTCGTGATCCGGTGCGCCTTGTGGTCCCCGACGCCGTCGCGCACCCAGCGGGCGAGCTGGCCGGAGACGAGCCGGCAGTTGCGCCGCCGGGTCGTGTCCGGGACGTGCTGGTCCAGGTACGCCTGCCGCAGCCCTTCCCGCGCGCGGTAGGCCAGCGCGGCGACGCCGTTCGGCGTCATCCCGAAGTCCTCGGCGATCCGGGCCGGCGACTCGCCCTCGATCTCGGTCCGCCACAGCACCTCCCGCCACCGCTTGGGCAAGGTCGCGAACGCGCCCGCGGCGACGGTGCCGTGCAGCCGGCTGTCCACGGGTTCGTCGCTGCCCTCGCTCGGCAGGACATCCGGCACCTCGGCGACGAGCGAAACCGCCGAGTCGCGCCGGCGCCAGCTGACCATCGTGTTCCGGATGGTCGTCAGCAGATAAGGCCGGAATTCCTCGTCCGGACCCTCGCCCGTGCGCAGAATCCGTAGTACGCGGGTGAATCCTTCGGCGATGAGGTCGTCCCGCTCCGCCGCGTCCGACGCGATCGCGGCCGCCACCCGGCGGGCCGCGACCAGATGCCGGTCGTAGAGCTGGCCGTACGCGGCGATGTCCCCGCCGCGCACCGCTTGGATCAAGACCGCGTCGCTCGGGACATCCTTCGTCCCGGCCACCGCCGGTGCCACCTCGGTCACCCGCACCTCCCCCTTGCTCGTGCGCTTGCACGTGCAGAACGTCACGCGATAGTCGTCCAACGAGAGGCCGGGCGCAAGGTTTCGGCTCAGAAAGCCCTTTTTCTTCCGCGGTGAGTGTCCCGGACCCGTGTCTTGTCAGGTGACTGAGCACTCCGGCCCGGTTTCGTCCCGGCCCGGCGACCCGTCGTTGCCGTGGCGTTACCGGACGGGTAGAGACGAAGGGCGGTGGCCACCGCATCCGTGTCCGATGTGGACGGTCGACGTCCGCCACCAGGAGGGTCTCCCCCATGCGCAGAGTCCGGTGTCTTCTGCTGACCTTGCTGCTCCCGGCCGTTCTGCTCACCGGGGTGGCCGAGGCCGCCCCCGCGCCGGCGGTGACGGCGATCCCCGCGACCGCGGGCAAAGGATGGCCGGTCAGCGGCGCCCAAGGCATCCTCGACCTCGCCGGCCGGGGGTACGTCGAGGAGGAGTATCTTCTGTCCGGGCAGGCCGATACCTACGCCCAGGACGGCCTGTGGACCGACGACGGCCGCTGGGCCACGCACGTCGCGACCACCGGAAACCCCTACACCACACGGATGGTCGTGGTACAGCCGAGTGATCCCGCGCGGTTCACCGGCACGGTCGTGGTCGAGTGGCTCAACGTCAGCTTCGGCGTCGACATCCCGGTCGACTTCTCCCAGTCTTACGAGCATTTCTTGCGGGAGGGCCACGCCTACGTCGGCGTGACGACGCAGAAAGCCGGGGCCGACAAGCTGAAGAGCCTCGACCCCGGCCGGTACAGCTCCGTGGACATCAGCTCCGACACCCTGTCGTACGACGTGTTTTCGCAGGCGGCACAGGCGGTCCGGACGCATCCGGAGCTGCTCGGCGGTCGTACGCCGGCGGTCGTGCTCGGCACCGGGCACTCGCAGTCCGCACTGCGGCTGACCACTTATGCGAACGCTGTTCAACCGGTGCGCGGCGGCTACGACGGCCTGATGATCCACGGCCGGGCCGCACTGGCGGCCCCGATCGGCGACGGCGTCATCGGTCCGCTTTCCGCCCGCATCCGCACCGACCTCGGTGTCCCGGTGTTCGTGCTGCAGTCGGAGACGGACGTCGTGGCGTCGGCTTCGGTCCGGCAGGACACCGCCCGGGTGCGGACCTGGGAGGTCGCGGGCACGGCGCACGCCGACCGGTACGGGCTCGATCTCTACGACGCGGCCAACGCCCGGGACCGGTCGATCAACGACGGCGCGCCCACGACGTGCGACAAGCCGGTGAACAGCATGACGTTCCGGTACGCGGAGAACGCGGCGTTCGCGTACCTGGACCGCTGGGCCCGCGGCGGCGCGGCCCCGCCGGTCGCGACGCCGATCTCCTTGCTGCTGGGCCTGTTCATCCGCCGCGACGCCGACCAGAACGCCCTCGGCGGCGTCCGGCTGCCCGACTTCGACGCGCCGGTGGCCGCGTACGCCCCGAACAACAGCGGCGGCAACGTGCCCGGTGCGTGCCTGCTGCTGGGCACGACGACACCGTTGTCAGCGGCCCGGATCCGGCAGCTCTACCCGGACCACGCCACGTACGTCGCGAAGTTCACCGCCGCGGCGGACCGGGCGCTGCGGGCCGGCTACCTCCTCCCCGCCGACCGCGACGAAGCCGTCGCCCGCGCACAAGCAGCGCCGGTCCCCTAGGCCGCTGCCGCGAATGACTCATTCGGGACCTCCGTGGTCCCGAATGAGTCATTCGCGACCTCCCGTCAGTTGGTGTCGAGGGCGATGGCGAGGTCAGTGATGGCCAGCGGGAGCTGGCCCACCGCACTCGTCGCGCCGGTCAGCAGGTTCACGCTGTACAGCGTGGCCGAGCCGCCGGACGGGATGATCGTCGCGAACGCCGACGCCGAGACCGTCTTGCCGTTGACCAGGTCGCTGTAGATGTCGAGACCCGCGTTCGGGGTCGCGTCCACGCCGAGGGCGCCGGTCGGGGCCAGCGTGCCGTTGTTGGCCGGCGACTGGATGACGACCTGGTCCGTCGTCGTGTTGACGCCGAACAGCGTCGTCGCGGTGTCGGCGTTCAGGTCGTTGTTCGTGTACGCCGACGCCGTGACGCCGCGGGCCGGTCCGGTCAGCGGCGGGGTGGTGAGGGTGGTGTCCTCGGTCGTCGTGCCGTCGTTGAGGTTGTGCCGCAGGTTCTGGCCGTTGTCGCTGACCACCCGCAGCCGGTCGGCGGCCGGGTTGAAGTCGACGCCGAAGTTGGTGCCGTAGAGCGGGACGCCGAGCTGGGAGACCTTCTTGACGACGACGTCCGGCGTCACCGGCGGCGTGGTGATGGTGTAGATGCCGCCGTAGTTGCCGACGCCGTACATCGTGTTGTTCTGGGGGCGGATGTCGATGCCGATCAGCGACGTGTCGCCGCTGAGCCCGGTGACCACCCGGACCCAGTCGAGCACCTGCGGGCGGTCGGTGGTGAACATGGCCATCAGCGTGCCGTCGGCGGTGATGCCGAACGTCTGCAGCCCCGCGGCCTGCGCCACGCTGTCGCCCGCCGTGGCGACCGAGACGCCGGTCGCGGCCGACAGGACCGCGGCCGCGGCGGCGATCCCTCTCTTGATCCGTGCCTTCATCGTGGTTCCCCTCCTGGAGCTTCTGTGGGCGAGAGGAAGCTATTCGGACGAACTGGACATCCGTTGGACGTCGGCTGGACTGGGCGGAACGGCGTCTTGCGGGCCCTTGCCCGAGCCAGGACATTGGGACCACAACGGAAAACCAGGGGGTACGCGATGACCATCGGACGCAGACTGGGCACGCTCACGGCCGCCACCGCGGCACTGCTCGCCACCATCCCGTTCGCCACGGGCGCCACGGCCGGCGCCGCGGAAAAGGCCTGCTGGACCATCGAACCGATCGAACTCGCCCTCGAAGACGTCTGGAGCTACACCTACCAGGTGTCCTGGTGCGCCGAGGGATCGGAGATCGTCTCGGTCGACCCAGTGGTCTCGCACCAGGTGATCGCCCCGGTCTGCAGCTGGGTGGGCAGCGTCGAGGAGTCGGTGACGAAGTCCCCGGACGGCAAGGCCCGCACGGCGTTCAACCTGAGCGAGTTCTCCTGCCCCGGCGACATCGGGGCCAAGGGCGTGACCCCGTGGGCGATCGTCACCCTCCACCCGAACGGGACCTACACGATCGACGCCACCGGCATCCACCCCTAGCCGGCCGCGCGCGGAGTCGCGAATGACTCATTCGCGGCTTCGGAGGTCCCGAATGAGTCATTCGCGGCACCGCTTCAGCACCGCGAGCGCTTCCGCGGTGCCGTGGCCGGTCTCGCGGTGGACCGCCAGCGCGCGGCGGGCGTGGCCGGCGGCGGCGCCGGGATCGCCCCGTGCCAGCAGGATGCCGGCCAGCACTGTCAAGGCCTGGCCCCGCAGGGCCCGGTAGCCCGCCCGCTCGGCCAGGGCGAGGGCGTGACGCGCCGGGGCCGGGTCGGCGGCGGCCGCCGCCAGGCCGATCAGGGCGTCGGCCTCCGGGTAGCGGTCGCCGGTTTCGCGGATCAGGTCGAGGGCCTGGCCGTACCGGCGGAGCGCGGCCGCCCGGTCACCGGTGCGGTGGAGCACGGCCCCGAGGGTGGCCAGCGCCTCCGCCTCGGTCCGCGGGTCGCCGGCTTCGCGGGCCAGGGCCAGGCCCGCGCGGGCGCCCTCGAGAGCCTCGTCGCGACGGCCCAGGTCGCTGTGCGCCGCGGCCAGCCGGCTGCGGGTTTCGGCTTCGCCGCCGCGGTTTCCCGCTTCGCGCTGCAGCCGCAGCGACCGGGCGAGCAGCTCGGCCGCCTCGGCGGGCTGCCCGCGCGCTCGCTGCGTCTGCCCGAGGTTGGCGAGGTTGATCGCTTCGCCGTAGCGGGACCCGATGCGGCGGAACCGCTGCAGCGCCTCGGCGTGGTGCTCGGCCGCTTCCGCCAGCCGGCCCATCTCCCAGTGGACGAGCCCGAGGTTGGCGAACGCGACGGCCTCCCCCGCGACCTGGCCGATCCGGCGGCTCAGGGCCAGCCCGCGCTCGAACCGGGACGCGGCCGCGGTGAGCTGCCCGGACTGCCAGTAGACGCACCCGAGGTTGCCGAGCACGGCGGCCTGCGCCTCGGCCCAGCCCGCCCGCCGGGCCAGCTGCAACGCGGCGGTGTAGTGCCGCACGGCCGGCCGGTACCGGCCCTGGCGGAAGTGCAGGTCGGCGAGGCTGAGCCGGGAGACGGCCCGCGCCCGCGCGTCTCCGTCGGCCTCGGCGGCGGCCAGCCCGGCCTCGGCGGCCGCGGTCCATTCGACCCGGCGCATGCACATCCAGAAGTACCCCCGGAGCGCGTCCGCGAGCAGCCACGCCATCGGCCGCGGCCCGGCCTCCGCCGCGTGCCGGACGGCCGCGACGAGGTTGCCGCGTTCGGCGTCCAGCCAGTTCGACGCCTCGCCGAGCCCGGTGAACCGGCTGCCGGACTCGGGGACCGGTAGCCGCAGCATGTGCGGGTAGAGCAGGCGGGCCGCGCCGTCCACCGTGCCCAGGTACCAGTCGTACAGGCGGGCCAGCGCGCCGTCGCGGTCCAGCTCGGCCTGCTCGGCGGCGTAGCGGCGGAGGAGGTCGTGGAATCGGTAGCGGCCCGGGCTGTGGTGCTCGACGAGGTGCGCGCCGGCGAGCTTCTCCAGCAGCGCGCCCGCCCGTGCCGGCTCGGTGCCGGCGAGGGCGGCGGCGGCCTCGGCGCCGGCGTCGGCCCCGGGAACCAGGCTCAGCAACCGGAACAGCCGCTGGGCGTCGGCGGGCAGCGCCGCGTGCGACAGGTCGAACGCGGTCCGCACGGCGGTCTGCTCGTCACCCTGCACCGCGAGCGCGGCCAGGAGGTTCCCCTCGCGCAGTTCCGCGACGTAGTCCTCGATGCCGAGACCGGGCCGGTCGGCCAGGTTGGCCGCGGCGATCCGCAGCGCGAGCGGGAGGTGGACGCACAGCTTCGCGAACTCGACGGCCGCTTCCGGCTCCTCGCGCACCCGGTCGTGGCCGAGGACGCCGCCCAGCAGCTCGACGGCGTCTTCGGGGTTCAGCACGTCGAGCGTGAGCCGGCGCGCGCCGTGCACGGCGACCAGGCCCGTCATGCGGTCGCGGCCGGTCACCACCACCAGGCACCCGGGCCCGGCCGGCAGCAGCGGCCGGACGTGTGCCGGACCGGCGGCGTTGTCCAGCAGCACCAGGATCTTCCGGTCGGTCGTCAGGGTCCGGTAGAGGGCCGCGGCGGTTTCCCCGTCGGCGGGCACGCGTTCGGGCGGGATCCCCAGCGCGGCGAGGAACTGGGCGAGGGTTTCGATCGGCGGCGCGGGAGCGCCGGGGGCGTGCCCGCGCAGGTTCGCGTAGAGCTGCCCGTCGGGGAAGCGGTCGCGCACGCGGTGGGCCCACCGCACGGCCAGCGCCGTCTTGCCCACCCCGGCGGTGCCGGAGATCGCGGCGATCGCCCCGCCCGCGGCCAGCACGCTGTCCAAAAAGGACAGCTCTGCCGTGCGGCCGGTGAACCCCCCGGGCTCGGCGGGCAGCTGCTTCGGGATCCGCTGCGCAGGCCTGCTTTCAGCCGGCTCTGTGGCCGGGGCGACGTCGTCGTGCAGCAACGCGGCGTGGGCGGACAGGAGCTCCGGTCCGGGGTCGATGCCGAGCTCCTCGACGAGCCGGGCGCGCGTCCGCCGGTAGAGCCGGAACGCCTCGCCCCGCTGCCCGAGGGCGTGGTGGGCGCGGATCAGCAGAGCCTGCGCGGCTTCGTCGAGGGGCTGCTCGGCGGCGGCCTCCGCGATCGAGGGCAGGACCTCGGCCGCCGCGCCGGCGGCGATCATCGCGCCGGCGTACCGGGAAAACGCTTCCCGGCGCTCCGCCACGAGGGAGATGACCTTCGGATGCGCGGCCAGCGAAGGGAGATCGGCCAGCGGACGTCCCCGCCACAGCTGCAGCGCTTCACCGAGCGAAGCCGCGACGCGGGCAGTGTCGGCTTCACGGTGGGCGTCGTTCGCGTCGGCGATGAACCCGCGGAACTGCCACAGGTCGACGTCGACGGCATCCCGGCGCACCGCGTAACCGCCGCCGATGTGCGGCAGCACCCCGCTGCCGGACCGCGGTGCGCGGCCGGGTTCGAGCAGGTGGCGCAAGTGCTTCACGTGGGTCTGGACCACGTTCACCGCACTCGGCGGCGGCCGGTCGCCCCAGAGCGTGTCCACCAGTTCGCGCCGGGCGACGGCGTCGCCACCCGCGAGCGCGAGCAACCCGAGCACCGCGCGGCGGCCGGGCGGGCCGAGCTCGAGCTCCGCGCCGTCACGCCACGCGCGCACCGAACCCAGCACCTGGATGCGCACCGACCTCGTCGCCACGGTGTCCCCCGCTATCGGCTGCCGATCACCGAACGTAGCGGCCCCGGCCACCGGGACACAAGGAAGTGGCTCCGCTCAGCCCAGCGGCGCCCGTCGGGCGGGCTAAGGGGAGGATTCCGGCGATGAAACCTGTTCCACCGAAACAGGAGACGGACACCCCTTGCCCCGTGCGGGTATAGTGCCGAAAACAGTAACGTGTTCTAGTCTTACGCCGTGGAAGGGACCGGGATGGACGAGCAGGCGATGCGGTATCCGAACCACCTCGGGCATCTGGTCGTCTCCGCCCTGAAGCGCCACCGGGACGCGCCGGTGATGGTGCTGGGCGAGACCACGATGACCGGGGGCGGGACCGCCGAGCAGGTCAGCCAGTACGCGCAGGCGTTCGAGGAGCTCGGGGCCGGCACGGGCGCGGCGGTGGCGCTGCTGTCGCTGAACCGACCGGAGGTCCTGCTGATCATCGCGGCCGGCCAGATGCAGGGGTCGCGGCGGTCGGCGCTGCACCCGCTGGGCTCGCTCGACGACCACGCCTACATCCTCGGCGACGCCGGCATCACCACGCTGATCATCGACCCGGTGCCGATGTTCGTCGAGCGCGCGCTCGGCCTGCTCGAGAAGGTGCCGGGGCTCACCCAGGTGCTCACCATCGGGCCGGTGCCCGAGCAGCTCGCCCACGTCGGCAAGGACCTGACCGAGACCGCCGCGAAGTTCGAGCCGGGCCCGCTGAAGCCCGCCGACCTGCCGCCGGACCAGGTCGTCTCGATCACCTACACCGGCGGGACGACCGGCAAGCCCAAGGGTGTCATGGGCACCGCGCAGGCGATGGCGACGATGACCCAGATCCAGCTCGCCGAGTGGGAGTGGCCCGAGGCGCCGAAGTTCCTCATCTGCACGCCGCTTTCCCACGCCGGCGCGGCGTTCTTCGCGCCGACGCTGCTGAAGGGCGGCTCTCTGATCGTCGTGCCGAAGTTCGACCCCGCCGACGTCCTGCGGATCATCGAGGAGGAGCGGATCTCGGCCACCATGCTGGTGCCGACGATGCTCTACGCCCTGATGGACCACCCCGACTCGCGCACGCGCGACCTGTCGTCGCTGCAGACGGTGTACTACGGCGCCGCGTCGATCAACCCGGTCCGGCTGCGCGAGGCGATCGACCGCTTCGGGCCGATCTTCGCGCAGTACTACGGCCAGTCCGAAGCCCCGATGGCGATCAGCTACCTCGCCAAGGGCGACCACGACGACGCGCGGCTGTCCTCGTGCGGGCGACCGTCGGCGTTCCTGCGCACGGCGTTGCTCGACGCCGAGGGCAACCCGGTCGCCCCCGGCGAGCCCGGCGAGATCTGCGTGGCCGGCCCCCTGCTGGCGGCCGGCTACTGGAACCTCCCGGAGGTGACGGCGGAGACGTTCCGCGACGGCTGGCTCCACACGGGCGACGTCGCCCGCGAAGACGAGGACGGCTTCTGGTTCATCGTCGACCGGGTGAAGGACATGATCGTCACGGGCGGGTTCAACGTGTTCCCCCGTGAGGTGGAGGACGTGGTGGCCGAGCACCCGGCGATCGCCCAGGTGGGCGTGATCGGCACCCCGGACGAAAAGTGGGGCGAAGCGGTCACGGCAGTGGTGGTCCTGCGCTCCGACGCGGCCGCCGACGACGCCGCGATCGAGAAGCTGACGGGCGAGATCCAGGCGGCCGTGCGGGAGCGGAAGGGCCCGGTGCACGTCCCGAAGCAGGTGATCGTGGCGGCGTCGCTGCCGATGACGGGGCTGGGGAAGCCGGACAAGAAGGCACTGCGGGCCCAGTACGAGCCCAAGCGAGCGAGCGTGTAGGGCGTTATACGGCGGCGACCGCCTTGAGCTTGCCGGGGTTCATCATCCAGAGCACCTGGTCGATGCCCTCGGCCGAGGCGGTCACCGTCAGCACCGTGAACACCTCGCCGTCACGGGAAAGCAGCAGGGCGTGCGCGCCGTTGACGAACGCCGGGGTCAGCGTCACGCCCACCCAGAAGCGGTCGCGGAACGCGCGGACGTACTTCGCCACCGTTGTCGCGCCGTGCACCGGGATGCGCGACGCGCGGGCCGCACCGCCGCCGTCGGAGTAGCTGATCACGTCGGCCGCGAACAGCTCCTCCAATGTCGACAAGTCGCCTTCCTGGGCCGCGGTCACGAACGCGGTCAGGAGCCGGCGTTGTTCGGGCGGCGCGGCCGGCGTGCGCCGTTCCGCGGCGAGGTGCTTGCGCGCGCGGCTGACGAGCTGACGGGCCGAGACCTCCGTCGTCCGCACGATCTCGGCGATCTGGACGTACGGGTAGTCGAATGCTTCGCGCAGCACGTAGGCCGCACGTTCGGTCGGCGTCAGCTTCTCCAGCAGGAGCAGCACCGCGAGCTCCAGCGCGGCACCCCGCTCGGCGCCCAGCTGCGGATCGGCGGAGGTGTCCACGGGCTCCGGCAGCCACGGGCCGACGTACGTCTCGTGGCGCGCGTAGGCCGTCTTGGTCGCGTTGATCGCCAGCCGGGTGGTCGTCGTGGCGAGGTAGGCCGCCGGGGTGCGCACCGCGGCCCGGTCACTGGCCTGCCAGCGCAGCCACACCTCCTGGAGCAGGTCCTCCGCGTCGGCGACGCTGCCCAGCATGCGGTAGGCGATGCCGAAGAGCCGTGGCCGCACATCCGCGAAGACGGCGGCCGCGTCGTCGAGGTCCGGCATGCGGTGCGGATCCCTTCGGGGCGGCGGATACGGGCGGGAGCGTACCGCCGGCGAGGCGTTGTCACGAATCCACCGGCCGTCTTGTCGTAGTGGGTGCGCAGCCATTCCGGGCGCGCTCAGCGAAGGGAAGTCACATGAAGGTCGTCGTCATCGGCGGAACCGGCCTGATCGGCACGAACGTGGTCGCTCGGCTGGCCGGGCACGGCCACGAGGCGGTCGCCGCCGCCCCCAGCACCGGCGTGAACACCCTGACCGGCGAAGGGCTGAAGGAGGTGCTGCTGGGCGCGGACGTCCTGATCGACGTGTCGAACTCGCCGTCGTTCGCCGACGACGACGTCATGAGCTTCTTCCGCACCTCGACCGGTAACCTCGTCGCGGCGGCGAAGGAAGCGGGCGTCACGCACTACGTCGCGCTGTCGGTGGTGGGCACGGACCGGCAGCCGGACGTCGGGTACTTCCGCGCCAAGGTCGCGCAGGAGAAGCTGATCACCGAGTCGGGCCTGCCGTTCTCGATCGTGCGGGCGACGCAGTTCTTCGAGTTCGCCGGCGGGATCGCCGACACGTCGACCACCGACGGCGTCGTGCGGCTGCCGGCCGCCGGCGTCCAGCCGATGGCGGCAGCCGAGGTGTCCGCCGCCGTCGCGCGCACCGCGGCCGGGCAGCCGGTCGGCGGCCTCACCGAGATCGCGGGCCCGGAGGTCTTCGGCCTCGACGAGTGGGTGCGCACCGTGCTGACCGCGCGCGACGACCCGCGCGAGGTCGTCACCGACCCGGAAGCGCCGTACTTCGGCGCGGTGCCGGGACCGGAGGAGCTCCTGCCCGGGCCGGGCGCGAAGCTCGCGGAGACCAAGCTCGCCGACTGGCTGGCCCGGTCGTGACCGCGCCGCACGGGTGGCCCGGCGCCACCCGTGCGGACCTCCGCGCTGGACGTACCAGCCCGGCCGGATCGTGGTGAACTCGACGGTGCCGCGCCGGTTGGTGACCTGGGCGCCGCGCAGGTACCGCTTGTCGTCGGTTGGGCGAGATCGGCGTCCCGCCGGGCGGCGGGACGCCGGTGGGTGGGGGTCCCGCCCCCTCCCCCGGACGCCGCTTCCGCGCCGGAGTACAGGCCAGACGCGTCGCAGTGCCGGAACTCGACCACCGCGTGGAGGATCGGCTTGCACGTATCGCTGTCCCGCACCTGCAGGGCGAGCCGCAGCTTCGCGCCCTGCTTGGGTGGTAGACGCGGTGAGCGTGCAGGTCCGCGTCGGTCACGGCCCGCAGGGCGACGGTCTCCCCGGTCGACGTCGTGACCGCGCTCTTGCCGCGCACGCCGCGACGAGGGCGCCCAAGCCGACCGAGCTCACCCGGCTGATCCGGCCTGAACCAAGGTGGCGGCCGGGCCTGCGCCGGAGCCGTGGTGAGGCTGTGGGTCGCCGAGCGGTCACGGGCGGGGTACGCTCCTGCTCAACTTGTTGAGTAGGTGAGGTGAGGCATGACCAGCTTCCGGAAGGCCGTCGAGGCCCGTGATCCCGACGCCATGGCCGCAGCACTGGCGGAGAACGTGGTGTTCCGCAGCCCGGTGGCGTTCAAGCCGTACCCGGGCAAGGCCATCACGGCCGCGATCCTGCGCGGCGTGCTGCGGGTGTTCGAAGACTTCCGTTACGTGCGCGAGCTGAGCGGCGGCGAAGGCCGGGACCACGCGCTCGTCTTCGAGGCCCGGATCGGCGACGCGCGCGTCGAGGGCTGCGACTTCCTGCACTTCGACGACGACGGGCTGATCGACGAGTTCACCGTGATGGTCCGGCCGCTGTCGGCCGCGCAGGCGCTGTCGGAAGCGATGGCGGCCCAGTTCGAGCAGATCCAGCGGGAAGCACTCAACTAGTTGAGTATTTCGCTGCGCAACGCGCTGATGGCGGCGCTGCTGGAGGGCGAGGCGTCGGGCTACGACCTGGCGAAGGGGTTCGACGCGTCGGTGGCGAACTTCTGGCCGGCGACGCCCCAGCAGCTCTACCGCGAACTGGACCGGATGGCAGCGGACGGCCTGGTCCGCGCCCGGCTCGTCCACCAGGAGAAACGGCCGGACAAGAGGCTGTTCTCCCTGACGGAGGCGGGCGCTCAGGCCCTCCACGACTTCACGGCGCGCCCGCCGCGCCCGGGCGTGATCCGCGACGAGCTGCTGATCCAGGTCCAGGCGGTCGACGCGGGCGACGACGCGGCGGTCCGCCGGGCGCTGACGGAGCGCATGACCCGGGCGGAGGCGAAGATCGCCCGCTACGAGCGCCTCCGGGCGGGCCTGCTGGACGGCCGTTTCGAGGACGACTACCTCGCGGAGGCCGAGCGGGTGGGGCCGTACCTGACGCTGATGCGCGGGCTGTCGTTCGAGCGGGAGAACCTCCGCTGGTGCGAACAGTCCTTGAAGATCCTCGAACGCCGGGTGACGCGCTAGCTCAGGCCGGCGTCGTGGACCAGGATCGCCACCTGAGTGCGGTTCGCCGCCTCCAGCTTGGCCATGATGTGTCCGATGTGGACCTTCACCGTCGACTCGCTCACCACGAGAGCGCGAGCGATCTCCGCGTTGCTCAGCCCGCGTCCGATGTGGACAGCCACGTCATGCTCGCGAGGCGTCAGCGAAGCCAACCGGACCCGGGCCCGCGAACTCCCGCCGCCGGAAGCGAAGTCCGTCAACAGCCGCTTCGTGATCTTCGGGGAGAGCATCGCCTCGCCGCGGGCCGCCACCCGGACCGCGTTGACCAGCTCGCGCGGCGGCGTGTCCTTCAGCAGGAAGCCCGCCGCTCCGTGACGCAAAGCCGCGTACACGTACTCGTCGACGTCGAACGTCGTCAGCACCACCACCGCCGCCGCCGCCGGGTGCGCGGCCAGCCGCTTGACCACCTCGATGCCGTCCACCTTCGGCATCTGGACGTCCGTCAGCACCACGTCCGGCCGGAACCGGTCGGTCAGCTCGACCGCCCGCGCGCCGTTCGTGTCCTCCGCGACCACCTCGACGTCGTCCGCCGACTCGAGGATCATCCGGATCCCGCTGCGGACCAGCTCCTCGTCCTCCAGCAGCACGACCTTGACCGTCACTCGCCCTCCCCTACCGGAAACTGCGCCAGCACCCGGAACCGGCCGTCGCCCGTCGGGCCGGTGCGCAGCTCGCCCCCGGCCAGCTCGACGCGTTCGCGCATGCCCACCAAGCCGTAGCCGGACCCCGGGACGGCGCTGCCGTGCGGGGTCAGCCGGTTCGTCACCTCGACCGCCAGCCGCTCGCCGGTGACGGCCAGCCGGACGTCGACCGCCGTGTGCGGCGCGTGCTTGCCCGCGTTGGTCAGCGACTCCTGCACCACCCGGTAGACGGCCCGGCCGACCTGGTCCGGCACCCCGGGCAGCGGGTCCGGCAGCGACAGCTCGACGCGCGCCCCGGTCGCCGCGACCTGCGCAACCAGCTCTTCCAGTGACGCGAGCACGCCCGGATCCGTGTCCGGGGCGTCGTCGCGCAGCACCCGCAGGACAGCGCGCAGCTCGTCGAGCGCCACCGCGCTGGTGGCCCGGATGGTTTCAGCGGCCTGCTCGGTCTTCTCGTCCGGCGCCCGCAGCGACAGCGCGCCGGCTTGCAGCGCGACCGCGGTCACCCGGTGGGCGACGACGTCGTGCATCTCACGCGCGATCCGCCGTCGTTCGGCGAAGACGGCCTGGTCGGCCAGCAGCGTCCGGGTGCGCTCGGCTTCTTCGGCGCGTTCCCGCAGCACGCCCAGCAGCGCGGCGCGCTGGTGCATCCACAGCCCGGCCAGCGCCGGGCCGAGCACGAAGAAGCCCAGCACGATCACGAAGAGCGTGAAGCTCGGCGGGTCCCGCAGCACCGGCAGGACGTTCCCGGCGATCCCGGCGGCGACGACCGCGAGCCCGGTCACGACGCTCACGCCGTGCCGGGCCGCGACCGAGTACTGCGCCACCATCAGCGGCAGCAGCGTCACCCCGGCCGGCATGCACGCCACCGCGACCAGCAGCACGAGGAACGGCCACCGGCGCCGCGCCAGCAGGGCGAGCCCCGAGACGACCACCGCGGGCACGTAGAGCGCCGGGTGCGGGTCACGCGGGTCGCCGCCGGTCAAGGTCACCACGATCACGGCCGCGGCCACCGCGACGTCGAGCGCGAGCAGCACGACCCGGCCGTCCCACCAGCTCAGCCAGCGCTTCATCGTGTTCAGGTTAGGGCGCGCCGGATCAGCCGTCACGGCGAGCCAGGGTGAACGTCGTCGCGCCCAAGGCCAGCACCACCAGCGCCGCGAACACCGCGGTCCCCAGGAGGGCGGACAACGCCGTGCCGCTGAACGGCAGCGCGGCCACCGGAACGCGGGTGAGCGCGGCGAGGGTCGTCTCCGCGACGAACGTCCACGCCGCGAACACCCCGACGGCGAGCCCGGTGTGCCGCAGCAGCCCGCCGAGCGCCACCCCGGCGAGTCCGGACAGGACGGTCAGCGCGAGCACTCCGCCCACCGCCCTGCCTGCCGCCCCCGCGCCGGCAGGCAGGGCGCCCCCGCCGGTCAGCACCCCGGCGGCGGTCAGCACCACCATCAGGACGCCGCCCAGCAGCCCGAGGCCGGCGGTGACCCCCGCCCGCGCCGCGACGATCCGGGCCGGCGAGCGCAGCACCAGCCGGGTGGTCGCGAGGGTGCCGTGCTGGTGGTCGAGCCCGAACGCGGCGACGCCGACGGCCGCGACCAGCAGCGCCCCCAGCCGGTCGACGAGGCCGAACGCCGAGGTGAACGCGTCGAGGTCGCCGAGGTCACGCTTGAGGCCCCAGTACAGGCCGGACGCGAACTGCAGGACGCCGGCCCCGACCAGCAGCAGCCACGTCGACCTCAACGAGCGGGCCCGCACCCACTCGTAGGCCAGTGCGTTCTTCACGGGAGTTCTCCCCGGTGCCGGACCGCGGCCGCGGTCGCGGCGAGGAAGGCGTCCTCCAACCCGCTCTGCCGCACGAACAGCTCCCGCACGCCGACCCCCGCGCGGACGGCGATCGCCGCCACCCGTTCGGGGTCGGCGGTGTCGACGACCAGCTCGGCCGCGGCTTCCTGGCGCACGCGCAACCCGTCGCGGGCGAGGGCGACCATCAGCACGCTGGGCCGGTCGACGCGGGCCACGACGTCGGCGCGCGCGTGCCGCCGGAGGAACTCGCCCAGGGGCCCGGCCGAGACGAGCCGGCCCGCACCGATGACGATCAGGTCGTCGGCGAGCAGCGACATCTCGGCCAGCAGGTGCGAAGACGCGAGGATCGTGCGCCCCTCCCCCGCCAGCCGCCGCAGGAGGTCGCGGATCCACCGCACGCCTTCCGGGTCGAGCCCGGTCGCCGGCTCGTCGAGGATCAGGTACTCCGGGTCGCCGAGCAGCGCCGTGGCCAGGCCCAGCCGCTGCTTCATGCCGAGGCTGAACCGGCCGGCGGGCCTGCCCGCGACGGACTCGAGGCCGACGGTCGCGAGGACCTCCCGCACGCGCCGCGCCGGCAGGCCCCCGCCCGCGGCGACCATCCGCAGGTGCGCGGCGGCCGGGCGCGCGGGGTGCACCGCCGCGGCGTCGGTGAGCACCCCGACCGTCCTGAGTGGACCGGGGACCTCCGCGTAGGTCCGGCCGCCGAAGGTGGTGCGGCCGCGGCCGCGGGTCAGGCCGAGCATCAGCCGGATGGTCGTCGACTTCCCGGCGCCGTTGGGGCCCAGGAAGCCGGTCACCACGCCGGGCCGCACGGTGAAGGACAGGTCTTCGACGCCGGCGCCGCCGCGGTAGGTCTTCGCGAGCCCTTCCGCGACGATCATCGGCGCACCGGCTCGTAGGCGTCACGACGGCCGAACGCGAACCACAGCAGGCTGCCCAGGAACGGCGCACAGAAGGCGAAGATCACCCAGACGAGCTTCATGCCGCCGGTCAGCCGTGAGCCGAGGATGCTGACCAGGGCGGCCAGGAACAGCACGACGAACGCCAGCAGGACGGCGCCGGTCAGGCCGAGCACGAGCCACGACCAGGTCTGTTCGTGGCCTTCGATCAGGGCGGCCGGATGCATGGGGCTTCTCCTCACGTCGGTCTTTCGCATCCGAGATTCGCCGATCGCGCGTCCCCGCACATCCGCTCTTCGGGGACTCCGGGATAGGCGGAAAGTACTAGGCGGCCCGGCGCCCTTGTACGGCTCTTGTACGGCGTCCACCGACGATTCGCCCCACGGAATCGTTCTGGAGGACAAGTGAGAACCACACTCAAGGCGACGGTGGCCGGCATCGGCCTGGCCGTCGCGATCACCGGGCTGGCCGCGCCCGCGGCCCAGGCCGCGTCGGCCTACCCCGTCACGACCACAGTGGACGGTCGGACCGTCAAGGACCCGGACGTCGCGGTGGGCAAGCAGCGCATCGCGAACATGTACCCGTCGGGTACCTCGGTGACGCTGGCGTGCCAGGACACCGGCCCGGAGTACGGCGGCAGCAGCATCTGGGACCTGACCACCGACGGGCTGTGGGTCCCGGACGCCTACGTCAAGACCGGCTCGACGTCGATGGTCGCGCCGAAGTGCACCACGCCGCACGCGTACCCGGCGAAGGCGGACATCAACGGCCGCGCGAAGAAGGGTGACGCGGCCGACGCGGCGGGCAGCGTCGCGAACAAGTACCTGACCGGCGCGTCGGTGCCGGTGGTCTGCCAGGCCACCGCGTCGGACGAGATCTGGGACTTCACCACCGACAACCTGTGGGTGCCGGACGCCCTGATCAAGACCGGGACCGACGGGTTCGTCGGCGGAGTCCCGCACTGCGACACCGACGGCCTCAAGCCGGGTGGTTCGACCAGCCCCGCGGACGCGCGCGCCGACAGCGCGATCGCGTTCGCCAAGGCGCGCCTGGGCCACACGGACTGGAACAACCAGTGCGAGCTCTTCGTCGAACGCGCCTTCGGCACCAGCGGCCGGTTCGCCTCGGCCACCACGCACTACCAGTGGCAGAAGGCCAACGGCCGCATCCACACGGGCTCCGTCGCCCCGGCCGGCACCGCGGTGTTCTTCACCAGCACGACCAGCAACGGGCACATCATGCTCGCGCTCGGCGGCGGGGTCGCGATCAGCACGGGCCCGTCGGTGTACCAGACGAGCACGTACGCGCAGCGCTCCGACTACCTCGGCTGGGCCTACGTCCCGTCGAGCTGGTGATCGCCGGGACGTCGCGGAAAAGATCTTCCCCTGTTCGCCAAGAAGCTGTTGCTCATTCACCCCGCCCGGTTCTAGTGTGTCCCGGGCATTGATCGGACTACTGGGGGTCAGATGTCATTGCGCCACAGATTGGGCAAAGCCGCCGTCGCGGCGGGCGTCCTCGCAGGTCTGGTCGTCACCCCGCCCGCGGCCCTCGCCGCGGCCGGGCCGACCACCCTGCCCGCTTCGCAGTACACCCTGGCGGCGAACTACAACCAGTTCGACGCCGTCAACACCGCTTTGGTGTCCACGCTGGGCACCGCGGCCGTCCACACGGTCATGGACAACGCCAACCACGACCGCACGGCGTTGCCGTCGTCGTTCTCCGTCGCCGGGCTGTCCACGGGCTTCCGGTTCGACAGCGGCGACAACTCCGACTGCACGAACTACCCGCAGGGCATCACGACCAGCCGTGACGCGGTCGGCACGGCCAACAGCGGCAACTACGACGGGCACCAGCTCGTCGTGGTCAGCTGGTACACCAAGGACGGCTGCGACGGCGGCCAGGCCCGCAGCCGGATCACCCTGGTCGACTGGGACGCCACCTACCCGAACAAGTACCGCAAGGTCCTGCTCGTCGAGCCGACCGGCACGGCGGCGGCACCGGACTTCAAGGACATCCCGGTCCACGCCGGCGGCGTCTCCTGGTACGGCGACTACCTGTACGTCGCCGACACCGGGCACGGCATGCGGGTCTTCGACATGCGGAAGATCCTCAAGACGAACACGGGTGGCACGGCCGGCCAGATCGGGCACCAGACCGGCAGCACGTACTACGCGCACAACTACGCGTACGTCCTGCCGCAGGTCGGCACGATCACCTCGAAGACGACGTCGGGCACGAACCTCGCGTGGTCGTCGATCTCCCTCGACCGCGTGAGCAAGTCGATCGTGATGACGGAATACACGTGCCCGTCCGGCTGCACGGACTACCCGAACCGCGCACCGCGCGCGATCCGCTACCCGTTCGCCTCGTCCGGCACCTTCGCCGCGACGACGACGGCGAGCCAGGCTTTGCAGCTGCCCTGGTACAAGCTCAACGGGCTGGCGTCGCACAACGGGCGCTGGTGGTTCAACTCGTCCGGCAACAAACAGCTGTACTACTGGACACCGTCCGCCGGCCCGTCGACGTTCGCCTGGGTGGGCAGCGGCGAAAGCCTCTCCTACTGGGAAGACGACACAGCCGCCGACCTGCTGTGGTCATTGCAGGAGGGCGTGGGCAGCCGCAACGTCTTCGCGGTCACCCAGGCCACCTACGGCGGCGGCTGAGGTAGCCTGGCCTCATCGGACACAGCGAACAGCAGCGCGACCCGAGGCGGAAGCACCGCCTCGGGTTGCTGCTTGCTGTCCTGCTGTTCCTCTCCGGGGCACCGGTATTCCTTCCGGCGGCGAGTGTCGCCGACGGTCCGGCGGTGGCGACTTCACAGTCGGACTTCGTTGTCTCCGGGCGGCATGCGGTGCCGCGTCCGCCTGCTTCGATCCCTTGGGCTGTCGGTCCTTCTTCGGTGGGATTCTTTGCTGTTTCGCTGTGGTCGCTTGGTGAGCGTCCGCGGGAAGCATCTCCCGTCGTCGAGGTGCCGACCTCTCGGTCGACCCGTGGGCCTCCGTCCTTCGTGAGCTGAGCTTTCTTTCTCCGGCGCCGGGTTCCCGGTGTCGTGATCGCTGCTGCCCGAAGGACTTCTCTCTTGATGTCTTCTGTTGTTCTCGCTCTTCTTGCTGGCGTTGTTGCTTGTGCTGTTGGGCTTTTCGTGAAGATGGTTCGGCAGGATGATCCTTTCTTTGGCGGGATGGGGATCTCTCTGCTTGTTGGGCCTGGTTCTCTGTTGGCCTTTGTGCACGTGGGTCTCACCGAGTTCTAAAGATGCGGCTTCGCCATTGCGTGGGAAATCGGCGCTTCGTGTTCTTGCTTCCCGCTCGGTGCGGGAGCGCCGATTCCCCACGCTACGGTGTCCCTGCCGAACTTATAGTGGATCACCCTGTCGTGTGATGATCGTGCGTTCGACTGCCGGTAATCTTGATGCGTGGACAGCGAAACGGTGTGGAAAGCGGATGCGGTGGCCTTGGCCGATCGCATCTCCGCGCTGCTCACTGTGGTGCGGTCTGCCGAGGCTGAGATCGGTTCTCTGCTCGTGGAAATCGAGTCCCGCGGTGTGATGGAGTTGTTCGGATACCGGTCTGTCGCTCGACTTTTCGAGCATCTCGCTGATGTTCCCAAGTCTGCCGCCGAGACCGTGGTCAAACGAGCCCGATCCCTTACGTCCGGCCAGAACCTCGACGGCACTCCGATCCCCGCCGTTGCTCCCGCCACCGGCCTTGTTGCCTTGGATGGCCGGTTGAGCACGCCGATGATCGACACCATCGTCGGCGCGCTCGTCCAGGTCCCGCCTGAACATCGCGACGACGCCGAACGCGATTTGCTGACCTTCGCCGAAGGCGCTGGCCACAAGCAGGTCGCCGCGTTGGGTGCCCGCATCGTGGCTCACCTCGATCCCGACGGCGCCGAACCCGACGAGACTGAACCGGCCACCCCCCGCCGAGAACTGTCGTTGCGGCGCAAAAGATCCGGAGTCTGGGAGCTGAACGGCCGTTTCGACGACGAGACCGGCACCCGCACCAGCGCTCTGCTGGACTCCCTGGCGCAACGCCGCACGACCGACGAGGGCCCGGATCTCCGTTCGCCACAGGAACGCTACGGCGACGCCTTATCCGACGCCATCGACCTCGCGCTGAATTCCCCAGAGTTGCCGATGCAGGCTGGCGAGCGAGCCCACGTGATGATCGCGGTTTCGTTGGAAGACTTGAAGTCAGGCATCGGCACGGGCCCGCTCGGCGACACCCCCACCACACCCGAGACCGGCGCCGGCCGGGCCACTCTCGGCGACCTTGGCACCATCTCAGCCGCCGAAGCCCGGATCCACGCCTGCGACTGCATGCTCATCCCCGCGGTCCTGGGCACCAAGAGCGAACCCCTCGACCTCGGCCACCAGCGCCGCCTGATCTCGACCCCGCTCCGCCGGGCGCTGTACCTGCGCGACCGCGGCTGCGCCTTCCCCGGCTGCCACCGCCCACCCCGCCACTGCCAAGGTCACCACATCCGCCACTGGGCCGACGGTGGCCCCACCGAGCTGGGCAACCTGGTCCTGATGTGCGCCCACCACCACCGGCTACTGCACCGCTCCGGCTGGCAAGTCCGCATCGCCGCAGACGGCCTACCTGAGTTCTTGCCACCGGTGTTCCTGGACAGGCGCCGAAAACCCAGGCGCAACAACCTCCACCAACCGCTGCCCTTCGCAGCCTGAGCATGGGAAAGGCCCGCAGCCACCGGCTACGGGCCTACACCCACGCGCTGACCCAGGTCGCCCGTCGAACCGATCTCGATCCGCCACCGAGGCACGCGCGCCCACTACCCCAAGTCGGCCTCCGGGCGAACCTCGATCGTCGCCCCGGGCTGGTGCAGCTCCAAGACCACGAGCTCATTCACCCCCCGGCGCCACAACGGCTTCGGTGCATACAACGTCCGCTGGGGCCCGACCTTCCAATACCGGCCCAGGTTGAAGCCGTTCAACCACACGATCCCCTTCTCCCACCCCGGCAGCGCGACAAAGCCATCTTCAGGACTCACCACGGAAACCGTCGCCCGGTGGAACGCCGGTCCGGACACCGCCGCGGACGAGAATCGCAGCCGGGAAAGGTCGTCCAGGGGCAGGGGGCGGATCTCCCAGCCGAAGAGCTTCTGCTGGGTGCTCATCGCCACCCAGCCGTCGATGCCCTTGCGGTCGGCCAGGTACGGGCCGTAGTTCACCCGGCCCATCGCGTCGACCAGGATGTCCAGCTGCGTCGATGGCTTCGTGAGCGACAGGTTCAACGTCCCCGATGGCTCGTTGCGGTCGAGGACGCCCAAAGGCGAACCGTCCACGAACACCGATGCTCGGTCCGCCAGGCCGTGGATGCTCAGCGGTCCCGAATGCGGGCCCTGGATCGTTGTGCGGTAATGGATCAAGCCCGTCGCCTGGCCGACGCGCTCCATCGGTACCGGCTGGGCGGACCGGACCGGCGAAGACAACAGCGGCAGCGAGTCCAGCAGCGATACCGCACCTGAGGGCGTCACCGTCTGTCCGGGCAAGCGCGCCGAACGGCTGGGGATCGGGCCCGGTGGTACGCCCGTGTACTTCGTCAACACCGCGCGCATTGCCGTGAACTTCGCGCCCAGGTCGCCCGCCTCGCCCACCGGCGAGTCGTAGTCGTAGCTGGTCACCGTCGGCTGGTACGTCGTACCTGACGTGTTCGCGCCCGAAGTGAAGCCGAAGTTCGTGCCCCCGCAAGCCATGTACAGGTTCACCGATGCGCCCGTCGCCAGTAACGCGTCCACGTAGGACGCCATCTGCTGAGGGTCACGCGTGCCGTGCTTCTCGCCCCAGTGGTCGAACCAGCCGTCCCAGTACTCGGCCATCATCACCGGCTTGCCCGGCTGGAACTTCTTGATCGCCGCCACGCTGGGCGCCGGGTCGCCGTCGCCGGTGCCGACCTCCAGGGTGCCCGGCAGCGAGCCGAAGCGCATGAAGAAGTCCGACGCGCCGTCGGCGGCGAACAGCAGGCTGGTCAGGCCGCGAGCACGCAAGCCGTCGCGCAGGTGGGCGAGGTAGCTCGTGTCGTTGCCGTAGCTGCCGTACTCGTTCTCGATCTGCACCGCCACGATCGGGCCACCGTGCTGGGCCTCCAGGGGCACCAGGCGCGGGATCAGCTGGTCGTACCAAGCGTCGACGGCCTCGAGGTACGCCGGGTCCGCGCAGCGCAGCTCCATGTTCCGGTCGGCCAGCAGCCACGCCGGGAGGCCGCCGAACTCCCACTCCGCGCAGATGTACGGGCTGGGCCGGACGATCACCTGGAACCCGAGGTTGCCCGCGAGCCGGACGAACGCCGGCAGGTCGCGCCAGCCGCTGAAGTCGGCGCGGCCGCGGGCAGGCTGGTGGAAGTTCCACGCCACGTACGTCTCGATCGTGTTGAGCCCCAGCGCCTTCAGCCGCACCAGCCGGTCGCGCCACTGGTCCGGGTGGATGCGGAAGTAGTGGACCGCACCCGACACGATCTGGAACGGCTTCCCGTCCAGCAGGAACCGCTCACCGGAAACCGAGAGACCCCGTCGGCCCGCCGCTCCCGCCGGGCCGGCCAGCACCGCGCCCGCCGTGATCGCCGCCGCTCCGCCGAGGAAGCTCCGCCTGCTCACCGAGTTCATGACTGCTCCCGAAGCTGGACGAGCAAGGTGTCCAGGACGCCGTCGCCGACGAGCGCCTGCCGGACACCCCACCGGTTCGTGTTGCCGGTCTTGACCGCCTGCGCCCGGGTGACCAGGTCGTCCGCACGGGCGGTGAGCCGCGAAGCACGAGCGTGGTCGCCCCGCGAAGACGCCGCGAACGCGTCGAGCCGGGTCACCAGCGCGTCGCCCCACAGCGCCGTCGCGTCCAGCCACGGCCCGGCCTCGGCGACGAACGCGCTCTGCACCCGGCCGCCGCGGATCACGCCCGCCGCGTCGCGGATCCGGACCGCGTACGCACGCAGGTCGGACCAAGCGTGGTGGCCGCCCTGCCAGAACTCGGCGGCCCGAGCGGCCAGCACCGGTGCCTGCGGCTGCCACGGCGTCGGGCCGAACGTCGGCGCGAGGTGTTCGAGGTCCGCGAAGACCTCCAGCGCGGCCGACGCCCGCGGGTCACCGCCCGCCAGGCGGGCCAGCGCCTGCGGCCACGACCGCGAAGGCGAGTAGCCCGCGTCGTTCCACGCGAAGTCCGCCGCGCCGAACTCGGCGACCTCGCTGGCCGCCTCCTGGTTCATCGGGTTGGCGACGATCCCGTTGAGGTACCGCGAAAGCCCGGCCTCCCGCTGCGCGTAGGGCGCGAGCAGCAGGCGCCCGGCCGACTGCTCGTAGTCGTTCACCGGGTAGTTGTCCCAGAGGAACACCTTGCGCCCGTACACCGCCGACACCTGCGCGGCCTCGTCGGTGGTCACGCTCGGCGGGACGACGTCGGTCCCGGTCCACTGCACCACCACCGACGGGTCGAGGTGCTCGCGCAGCTCGGTCTTGTACGGCGAGTCCTTCAGGTCGCTGTACTCCGTCGGCACCGTCTGCAGGGGACGGACGCCGTCGTGGGTCCGCCCGAACTGCTCGGTGATCGTGTTGAGCAGCGAGACCTGCGCCGTGCCGGCCGCCGCCTGCCCAGGCGCCCCGAAGGCCGCCTGGTCGGCGTCGCAGTTCCACTTCGTGTACGAGATGTCGTCGAACGGCAGCGAGAACGACCGGACGCCGAGGTCGTAGACGGCCTGGAACTTCGCTTCGACCGCCGCGACGTCGGCCGGCGAAGAGAAGCAGACCGAGACGCCGGGCGAGAGTGCGTACGTGAACTCGACGTGGTGAGCCGCGGCCGACCGCACCAGCTGCCCCAGGGTGGCCAGCTCGTCGGCCGGGTACGGGTCACGCCACTTCGCGCGCAGGTAGGTGTCGTCCTTGGCGCTGTAGATGTAGGTGTTCGCCTTGACCTCGCCGAGGAACGCGAGCTGCCGCAGCCGGTCCGCGGTCGTCCACGGTGGACCGTAGAAGCCCTCGATCGACCCGCGCAGGGCCATGTTCGGCCAGTCGCGCACGGCCGCGCCGCTCACCGCCCAGCCGTGTCCCGAGTGGACGAACAGCTGCCGCAGCGTCTGCACGCCGTAGTACTGCCCGGCGCCGTCGCGGCCGCCGATCGTGATTCCGGCCCGGGACACGCTCAGCGCGTACCCCTCGGCCTGCTCGGGCACGCTCGTCCCGGCACTGCCGAGCCGGACGGGCAACCCGTGGCCGCCGGTCCGGACACCGTGGTCATGCAACAGCGAGGTCAGCAGGTCCTTCGCCGCCGGGTCGGTGGTGGCGTCGGTGACGAGCGCGACCGACGACGGCAGCGACACATCCGCGGACGTCCGGGTGATCTGCTGCGGGGTGGGCGAAACGACGGGTAGCGCGCCACTCGCGGCAGCGGGTCCGGTGGTGGTGAGGGTGGCGGCCACCGTGACGACGGCAGCGAACAGGGCTCGGCGGCGGGTCATGATTCCCTTTCAGGCGGCGGTGCGGTACAGCGCGAAGGTGGCCAAGTACGGCGTGGCGCGGGACTGCGTGACGACGACGCGCAGGTGCCTGGCGGTCACCGGCATGGGCAGCGTGACCAGGCGGCTGTACCCGATCGTGGTCACCGTGGCGAGGGTCTGCCAGGTGCCGCCGATCTCGGCCTGCACGAGCGCGCCTTCCACGTGCTGGCCGCGCGTGATGTCCTCGCCGAGCCGGATCTGGTCGAACGTGACCGGCCGGGGCAGCCGGACGTCGAGCGGGCGGTCCAGGGGTTCCGCCGTGGTGACCGACGAGTCCGTGACCGCCCGGGGAGCGCCGACGGCCAGGTTGCGGCCTTCCGTCCGGGCGATCGCCTGACCGAACCCGGCCAGCGCGGCGGTGTCGGCGGGCGCGATGCGGCCGTCCGGGCCGGGTGGGACGTTGAGCAGCAGCGACGAGTTCCGCCCGACCGTCCGGCGGTAGACGTCGACGAGCTGCGCGGCGGACTTCGGCTGCTCGTCGGGGTGGTAGAACCAGCCGGGCCGGAGGGAGACGTCGGACTCCGCGGGGGCCCACTGCAGGTACCGCACCGACGGGTCGGCCAGCACCTGGCGGGACCCGAGGTCCGCGGCGGTCGCGCCGCCGAGGAACAGCTCCTCGTTGTGTGCGGTCCGAGGGTCCCCGGTGGTGGGGAGCGCACTCCACTCGGTCTCGCGCGCCTGCCCGGCCTCGTTGCCGACCCAGCGCACGCCCGCCGGGCCGGCGAAGGTGACGGTGTCCGGGGACAGCGCGTGGATCATCTCGAACCACGTCGTGAAGTCGTAGGTCTCGCTGATCCCGTGGTCGCGCCAAGGGTTCGCGCCGTCCAGCCACAGCTCGTCGATCGGGCCGTACTGGGTGAACAGCTCGTAGATCTGGTTGAGGTAGTAGGCGTTGTAGTCGTCCTCGTCGACGGCGAACTTCGGCAGCTTGCCAAGAGCGAGCGCGGCGGCGCGGTCGTCGTGCGGCACGAGCGTCGGGATGGTCCGGCGGGTGACCGCGCTGTTCGTCCCGTAGCGGCCTTGGCCCTGCGGGGCGCTCGCGCGGTCGTCGTAAGTGGCCTGTTCTTCGATACTCAGCGACTGCCCGGCGGCGACCTTGGCTTCGATGCGCTGCACCTCGTCGGCGAAGAACGTCTTGGGCAGCTCCGCGCCGTCGGCGGGCGACAGGTAGACGCCGACCTTGAGCCCGGCCGCGCGGGCGGAGTCGACGTAGTCGCGCAGGATGTCGCCGCGGGGGTTGGCACAGCGGGTGTTCCGCGTCTGCCAGTAGGCGGACGGGTCCTGGGCCCGCGCGGCTTCCGCCGTGTCCCGGGCCGGGTCGGTGCACCCGGGGGTCAGCCACCACGGGCTCGCGACCACCGAGTGGTTGGTGTAGCGCGTCGGGTAGAGGACGAAGCCGTCGTGGTGCTTGGCGGTCAGCATCACCTGCGTGACCCCGGCGGCCTTGAGGGATCGCATCCACTGGGCGGTGTCGACGGCTGGCGGCGCGAAGGTGGATTCCTTCTCGGCGCCGGAGCCCCATTCGCGGTCGGTGAAGGTGTTCATCCCGAAGTGGGTGAACGCGGTGACCGGCCGCTGCTGCCAGGCCAGCTGCCCCTTCCGCGGGACGACGGCCGCGGCCTTCGCGACGACGCGGTCCGGGCTGTCGCAGGCGCGGACGGTCATGATGGTGGCCGGCCGGATCGGCCCGTCGCACCCGTCGGCCACGGCGGCCGGAACCGCCACCAGCGTGCTGGAAACGACGGCGGCAGCGAGGACCAGACCGCGAAACGTCATGACTCTCCTCGTGACGGACCGCGGCCACGCACCCGGCGGCGGCGAGACGGGGTGGACGATCGCCAGACTAGGTCGGCCATCCATCGGATGTCTAGACCTGACCAGATGACAACGAATGGCGTGGACAACCCACGGACCCGACTTTCGGAGGACATTGATCCGATGGGTCAAGGAGTGCCGCCCGGTCCGGTAGCCTGATGTCCGTGTTCACGAAGTGAACAGCGATTCCAGACTCCGGCGGAGGCTCCCCGTGACCAAACCGACGCGGTCCCCGGACACCCGCGCCGACCAGGCGGACATCCAGGCGGTGAGCCGGGTCAGCCAGATCCTCTCGCTGTTCGACCCGGCGACGCCCGACGTCACCGCCGCCCAGGTCGCCGAGCGGCTCGGCCTCAACCGCACCACGGCGTACCGGTACTGCACGTCGCTCGTCGCGGCCGGCCTGCTGGAACGCAGCGCCGACGGCGGTTACGTGCCCGGCGGGCTGCTGCTGCAGCTCGGCGCGTTCGCCATCGGCCACCGCCGCGTCGTCAACCTCGCGCCGCGGCACATGCAGGCGCTCTCGCGCGCCACGCAGACCAGCGTCGTGCTCAGCCTGTGGGGGCTCACCGGCCCGGTGGTCTCGCGGGTCGAGGAGAACCCGTCGACCATCGTCATCGTGTCCGTGCGGGTCGGCAGCCACCTGCCGCTGGACACCGCGCAGAGCAAGGTCTTCCTCGCCTACCACGCCGACCAGCTGTCGATGGAACGCCTGATCGGCACCCTGTCGGGCACGGCGCGCGACGAGCTGCGCGCCGACGTCGACCGGGTGCGCGCGGCCGGGCACTGCTCGGCCATGAGCACGCCCGGCATCGTCGCGGTGGCCGCGCCGGTCTTCGACGAGTACGGCATCTGCGCCACGATCGCGATCGTGGGCCCGGACAACACGCTGTCGATGGGCGACGACACACCCGAGCTGCGGGTCGTGGTCGACACCGCGCGTGAGCTCACCGCCGAGCTCGGCGGGCACTACCGGCCCGACGACGTCCAGCGGGCGGTGTAGGGCAGCCACGCGGGCGAGAGCGACGCGGGAACGTCCGCGTACTCGCGCGTTCCGGCGAGCGCGCTGCCGACGAAGTCGTCGCCGACCCCCGAAACGCCGTCCACCAGCTCCCGGAGCACGGCGGGCCCGCCGATCCACAATGCCGTGACGACTTCGACCGCTCGCGCGCCCGACGCGAGGAACCGCAGCACGTCCGTCGCGGTGCGGGCGCCGTTGGTGCCGACGATGGGCACGTCGAGCTGCCGGAAAGCCTTGCTCACCCAGTAAAGGCTCATCGGAAGACACCCGGGCGAGCTCCACGCACCCCACGACCCGAGCACCGCGCCGCCGTCGAGATCGGGCAGGAAGCCCGGGTACCGGCCGACCAGGCCGACGGCGTCCGCGCCGGCCGAGCGGGCCGCACGAGCCAGCGCGACGACGTCCGACGCCTGGCCCGGCAGCTTCACGAACAATGGGACGTCGACGGCCTCGCGGACGGTCCGGACCGCCTCGCGCACACCGTCCACTTCGGTCAGTTGCCGCACCGCGCGGGCCTCACGTCCGTGGGGCGCACCGATGTTCAGCTCGACCGCCGGGACCACCGAAGCCAGCGCGCGTCCGATGCGCGCGGCGGCGGCCGGGTCGCCGAGGGTGATGCTGCCGACGACCGGGCAACCCCGTGCCGCGCCGTGGGAGAAGCCCGTGGCCAGGGTCTCGAGCCAATCGTCGAGGTCCACCTGCGCGAGCCCGGAGCGGTTCAGCAGGCCGTCACCGAGGTACGCCGAGCCCGGCGGGCGCACCTGCCGGTCACCGGAGACGAAGGCGTAGTCGGCGATGTCCAGCTGACGGCGGGCCGCGACGCTCTCGTTCACCGACTTCGCCACGACGGCACCGGCGCCCGCGTCCACGCAGGCGACGATGCCGTCGAGGGTCATGGTCAGCTCGGACGAGCCGACCCACACCGGGTTGGCGGCGACCAGCCCGCCTAATTCCATTTAGGACAGCGCCGGAATCGTGCTGTCGTCGGCCATGTCGACGTCCTTCGTCTCCGGGCCGAGGAAGCCGCCGAGGCTGATCAGCAGGCCGGCGAGAACGATCAGGACGCCCGGGGCGAGGTGCGCGGGCATGAAGCCGTCGAACCGCTGCAGGTAGAACTGGTAGAACGCCGGGGCGATCAGCGCGAGGCTGTAGCCGACGCCGTAGCCGGTCGACCGGATGCTCGCCGGGAACCGCTCGGTCAGGTACGCCGCGATCGGGCCGAACGTGCCGACGGTGAACACCCCGATGAGCACGCCGAAGCCGAGCGCCGCGCCGAAGCCGCCGTTCGAGGCCATCAGCAGCGTGTAGGAACCCGCGCCGACCACGACCATCGACAGGCCGTAGCCGATGTAGAACCGCCTTCGGCCGATGCGCTGGGACAGCACCCCGAACAGCGGGTAGGACAGCGCGGCGGCCGCGTTGATGACGAGCATGGTCATGGTGACCTCTTTGCTGGAGAGCAAGAGGTGCGACTTCAGCTGCGCGGGCGTCACAGCGGCTTCCATGTTGGTCGCGAGCCACGTGCCGGTCATCAGGATGAACACCTGGCCCAGCGCCCGCGGGTACTTCTTCACCAGCCGCACGAACGGGAGCTTGTGCTTCTCGCCGGTCAACTCGGCCGGCGGCTCGTGCACCTGCTTCTGGTAGTAGCGGAACAGCACGGCCGCCAGCAGCGCGCCGACGAAGAACGGGATCCGCCAGCCCCACTGGACGTACGCGCTGTGCAGGCCGACCGACGGCAGCAGCTGCAGCATCAGCAGCGTGATGGCGGCGATGACCGCGTACGCGGCGGGCGAGGTCGACGTGATGATCGAGGCGTAGAGGCCGCGTTTGTGCTTCGGGCTCCACTCCATCGCCAGCGGCACCGCCGTCGTGTACTCGCCGCCGAGGAAGATGCCGTCGACGAACCGCAGCGCGATGAGGATGCCGACCGACCACGTCCCGATCGTCTCGTGCCCGGGCAGGCACGCGGTCAGCAGCGTGATGATGCCGAAGCCGCCGACCGCGACGAGCGTCGTGCGCTTGCGCCCGACCGTGTCGGCGAAGTGGCCGAAGATGATGGCGCCGAGCGGGCGGCCGATCAGCGTCGACGCGAACACCAGGGACGCCAGCAGCGCCGTCGTGCTCGCGCTGAGGTTGGCCGCCTGGAAGTACGCCGTCGCCGGGGCCAGCACGACGATCGGCAGGTAGATGTCGAACTGGTCGACGAAGTAGGCGAGCGTCCCGCCGCGGACCGCGGCGCGCACCTTGGTCGCGTCCGGGCCGTGCGGGGTACCGGGACGGGCGGCCGCCGCTGCGGCGCTGGGCGGTGTGGACATCGGCGTCCTCCGGGGGTCGGCTCGAAGCTCCGAACTCAATGTTCACCAAGTGAACGGAAGTCACTCTAAATACGGGCTGGCGGTTGCACAAGAGCGGTCACAGGGTTGACACGCGGTCTTATAGTGAACTTTGACTTCATAATGCGAACGGAAAGGCCGCTCATGAGCCCGCGCCCCGCCATCGCCTCCGTCCTGGACGGCCTGGTCGACATGCACGTCCACTCCGGCCCCAGCCCGTTCCCCCGGCGGTTCGACCACGTCGAGGCCGCCGAGGACGGCGCCCGGATCGGGATGCGCGCCATGGTCGCCAAGTCCCACCACCACAACACCCAGATGGACGTCCTCGCGATGAAGGGGCGCTTCGCAGGCGTCGCGGCGCAGGCGTTCGGCGGGATCGCGCTGAACAGCACGGTCGGCGGGCTCAACGTCCACGCCGTGCGCATGACCCTGCGCATGGGCGGCAAGGTCGTCTGGTTCCCGACCATCTCCTCCGGCCGGCACATCGACTGCCACCCCGAGGACGGCGCCTTCCCGACCACCACCGTCCCACTGACGCTGGAGCGCATCGACATCGTCGACGGCGAAGGCGCCCTCAAGCCCGAGGCGATCGAGATCCTCGACGAGATCAAGGACCAGCAGGCCGTCCTCAACGGCGGCCACATGTACCCGGAGTACATCCGGACGCTGTTCCAGGAAGCGCACGAGCGCGGCATGAAACGGATGGTCGTCAGCCACCCGGACTTCGTCATCGGCGCCGACCCGGCCGTGTGCCGTGAGCTGATCGAGCTCGGCGCGTTCATCGAGCACGAGGTCGGGATGTACGACCCCGAAGGCACCCAGAAGTGGGACCCGAAGCAGCTGCTGACCTGGATCGAAGCGCTCGGCCCGGAGCACACGGTGCTGGCGTCGGACTTCGGCCAGAAGGCCAACCCGAAGCCGGTCGACGCGTGGCTGCGCGTCGGCGAGGCGCTGCTCGACCTCGGCCTGCCGGAGAAGGACCTGCGGCGGATGGTCCGCGACAACCCGACGTACCTGCTGAACCTCGACGCCTGAAAGGACACCCGTCGTGTACGAAAAGGACGATCCCCGTTCGGCGCTGGCCACCGCGGCCCGGCCCGACAGCGGCGCCGCGATCACCGCCGCCCAGTACCTCGACCTGCGCGCGACCCCGGTGGTGCGCGCACAGAACGTCATCCTCATCCACACCGACGCCCGCGACGGCGACGACCTCGACAACGGCACCCTGGAGGGCGAACTGGCGATCGTCGTCACCGGCGCCTCCCCCGCCTTCACGGTGCTGACCGGCGAGGGCGCCATCCGCATCGACGAACCCGGGCTCGTGGTCGTCCCGCCGGGGGCTTCGCGGATCAGCGTCCACGGCGACGGACCGCTGGTCCGGCTGGTCGAGGCGACCGAACCCGCGTGGCGGGAGCGCGTCGCCAACGCCGACGCGTACGCCGAGGACCACCCCCGCGTCACGCTGCTGGAACGCTGGCCGGCACCCGCCGAAGCGCGGGTTCGCTTCTACCCCCTGTCCGACGTCCCGGACGACCCGAAGCGGTTCGGGCGGATCTTCCGCACCCGCTCGTTCATGGTGAACTTCCTGCCGCTGCAGGACGGGCCGCGCGACGCGCGGAAGCTGTCCCCGCACCACCACGACGACTTCGAGCAGCTTTCGCTGGCCGTCCAGGGCGAGTACGTCCACCACATCCGCACGCCGTGGCTGCCCGACAGCACCACCTGGCGCGAGGACGAGCACGTGCGGATCGGGAGCCCGTCGGTGACGGTCATCCCGCCGCCGACCGTACACACGTCCGAAGCGAGCGACCCGGGCGTGAACCAGCTGATCGACATCTTCAGCCCACCGCGCGTGGACTTCTCGGAGAAACCCGGCTGGGTTCTCAACGCCGACGACTACCCGATGCCGTGAGCGGGCGCACCGGTGGCGGGCTCTTCGCCCGCGAGACCACTCCCCTGGGCACCTGGCTGAAGATCGCGTCGGGCGAGCCGGCCGAGATCATGGCGTTCGCCGGGTTCGACTTCGTGGTCGTCGACCTCGAGCACGCGCCCCTCGACCTGGTGACGGCGTACCGGCTGATCAACACCGCGGCGGCGCTCGGCATGACGCCGATCGTCCGGGTGCCGGACAAGACGCCGTCGACGATCCAGAAGATCCTCGACGCGGGCGCCATGGGCATCCTCGTGCCCCATGTGGACACGGTCGAGGAGGCAGCGGCCGTCGGGCGGGCGTGCCGGTTCCCGCCGCACGGCGTCCGCGGCGCCGGCGGCACCAGCCGGGCCGGGACGTGGGGGTTGAAGCCGAACGCCGAATACCTGGCGACGGGCAACGACGACGTTCTGTGCATCCCGCAGCTGGAGAGCGTCGAGGCGATCAAGGCCGCCCCCGAGATGCTGGCCCTGGACACCGTGGACGCGGTGTTCGTCGGCGCGGCGGACCTGTCGATGTCGATGGGCTCGACGCCGGCGTCCCCGGACGTGCTCGACCTGATCGCCTCGGCGATCGCGGCCGCGCACGCCGCCGGGAAGCGCTGCGGCCTGGCGTTCGGCGGGGTGCCGGAGAAGGCCGCGCAGGCGGTGCGGGACGGCTGCGACTTCGTCCTGCTCAGCAACGACACGACGATGCTGGCCGAGGCCGCCCGCGGCCTGGTCCGGGCGTTCCGGGACGCGACCGCATGACGCTGTCCCTGCCGCGCACCGCGTTGTCGGTCGCCGAGCTGGACGACCTGGACCACGCCGGTGTCGTGCGGTTCGCGCGGGCGCTCGAGGAGTACGGCCACCGCATGGTCTGGATCCCCGAGGTCGCCGGGCGCGAGGCGTTCACGACGGCGGCGCTGGTCCTGGCGTCGACGTCGGCTTTGGTCGTCGGCAACGGCGTCGCGCGGGCCCTCGAACGCGTGCCGAAGTCGGCGGCGTCGGCGGCCCGCGACCTCGCCGCCGGCTACCCCGGGCGCTACGTGCTGGGGCTCGGGGTCAGCGGAGCGGTCCGCGAACGCGGGGTCGGACCGCTCCCGTTCCTGCGCGACTACCTCGACGGCGTCGACAAGGTCGCGCCCGGGGTGCCGCGGGTCCTCGGCGCGTACTCGGCGGGGATCACGCGGCTCGCCGCCGAGCGCGCCGACGGCCTGCTCACGTTCCTCGTCACGCCGGAGCACACCCGCTGGGCGCGCGAGACGGTCGGGCCGGACCTGTTCCTGTCGGTCGTCCAGTGGGCAGTGGTGGGTCGCTCGCGGGCGGCGGCGCGGGAGGTCGCGCGCCGCCGTCTCGCCTACTACCTGACGCTGCCCCACCAGCTCGCGAAGCTGACGCGGCTCGGCTTCACCGACGCTGACCTCGCGCCGCCGGGGTCCGACCGGCTGGTCGACGCGCTCGTCGCGTGCGGCACGCCGTCGCAGGTGCGCGAGGCGGTGCGGGCGCAGTACGACGCGGGTGCGACGCAGGTGGCCTTGAGCCTGGTCGGGCCGCTGGACGACGCCAAGCTGGACGCCTACCGGGCGCTCGCACTACAGGAGGACTGATGCGCACGGCCGAAAAGGTCATCATCACCACCGCGATCACGGGATCGGTGAACATCCCGTCGCAGAGCCCGTACTTGCCGTTGTCCGCCGACGAGGTCGCCGACGCTGCCTTGGCGGCCATCGAGGCCGGGTCGGCCATCGTGCACCTGCACGCCCGGGAGCCGGACGGGCGGCCGACGCCCGATCCGGACGTGTTCGAGAAGATCGTCGGGCGGATCACCGCGGAGACCGACGCCGTCATCAACATCACCACCGGCGGCGCGTCCTCGATGACGATGGACGAACGGCTCGCGGCCGCCTACCGGCTGCGGCCGGAGCTCGCGTCGATGAACATGGGGTCGATGAACTTCGTCTACTCCGGCATCGCCGACAAGGTGACGGAGTGGAAGCACGACTGGGAAAAGCCGTACGTGCTCAACACGTACTCGAAGCCTTTTGTGAACACGTTCGACAAGATCGAGCACACGCTGCGGACGCTCGGTGAGTCCGGGACGCGGTTCGAGTACGAGTGCTACGACATCGGGCACCTGTACTCGCTGGCGTACTTCGTCGAGCTCGGGCTGGCGAAACCGCCGTTGCTGATCCAGGGCGTGTTCGGCGTCCTCGGCGGGATCGGCGCCGACCACGCGAACCTGGAGCACATGGTGCGGATCGCGGACAAGCTCTTCGGCGACGACTACGCGTTTTCGGCGTTCGCCGCCGGCCGCGACCAGCTGGGCTTCGGCACGCACAGCGCGTGGCTCGGCGGGCACGTCCGGGTCGGCCTGGAAGACAGCCTGTGGATCGGAAAGGGAAAGCTGGCCGAGAGCAACGACCAGCAGGTGCGCAAGATCCGGGCGGTGGTGGAGGATCTCGGCAAGCCCATCGCCACACCGGCCGACGCCCGCGCGATGCTGGCCCTGCGAGGAGGAGAGGCATGAGCCTGCTGACCGGAAAGGTCGTCCTGGTCGTCGGGGCCAGTTCGGGCATCGGCGCGGACGCGGCGCGCGTGTTCGCCGAGGACGGCGCTTCGGTGATGCTGGTGGCCCGGCACGAAGAACCCCTGGCGAAACTGGCGGCCGAGCTCGGCGACTACGACGTCGCCTACACGACTGGTGATGTCGCATCGGCGTCCGACGTGGAGGAGTTCGTCTCGGCGACGGTCACGCGGTTCGGTCGTCTGGACGGAGCGTTCAACAACGCGGCCATGGGCGGCGGCGGACGGCTCGACTCGGTGTCCGAAGCGGACTTCGACCGGATCATGGCGGTGAACGTGAAGGGCACGTGGCTGTGCCTGCGCGCGGAGGTCGCCGTGATGGAGCGCCAGGGATCCGGCTCGATCGTGAACGTGAGCAGCATCGGCGGCCTGCGGGGAAGCCCGGGCATGGGCGCGTACCAGGCGACGAAGCACGCGGTGATCGGCCTGACCCGCACGGCCGCCCACGACTTCGGGCCGCTGGGCATCCGGGTCAACGTGCTCGCCCCGGGCCCGACGGAGACCCCGATGCTGGACGAGCTGCGCCGCACGATCCCGGGCGGCGTGGAGGCCCGCATCGCGGCAACCCCGTTGCGCAAGGCGGGCACGGGCGCGGAAGTCGGCTCGACGGCGGCGTTCCTGCTGAGCGACCGGGCGAGTCACCTGAGCGGAGTAGTCGTCCCGGTGGACGGCGGCTTCACGGCCTGAGCGGTGGGGCGCCGGTTTCCCGGCGCCCCACCGTCGTCACGCCAGGTCCGGGATCAGCTCCCCGATCAGGCGGATGCTCTTCAGCACCTTCTCGTGCGGGATGCCGCCGATCTGCTGGAGGCACATCATCCGGTCGATGCCCAGGTCCGCGTACGCGCGCAGCTTCTTACGGCACGTCTCCGGGCTGCCCACGATCAGCGAGTCCTGCGCGCTCAGCACCTCGAACACCTCGTCGTCGGCCACCTGCTCGCCCTGGAGGATCCGGGCGATCAACAGGTTCGCCTCCGATGGTGCGTTCGCCGCCTCGCCGCGGAGGAAGTCGCCCGTGAGGCCCGGGGACTTCATCAGCTCTTCGTTGCGGGCGTTCGCGCGGACGAACTCCGTCGCCGCTTCGAAGAACGTCAACGCCGTCACCGTGTACCAGGCCGCGGCCGCCGCCGCGCCGTTGCGCATCGCTTCCTCGTCCGTGTCCGCGCAGTGGACGAACGTGAAGAACGCGACCTGGTCGTTGACGAACGCCCCGACCGGCGACGTGCATTCCGCGGCCGCCGCCCGGTACAGGCCGATCAGGCGGCTCGCCCGCTCCAGCGACTCCCACATGGTCGTGCCCAACACGCCCACCCCGCGGCGGCCGGCCTCTTCGAACGAGGCCGGGCTCGCCGCCGCCTGCCAGAGCGGCGGGTGCGGCCGCTGCAGCGGCTTCGGCCCGATCGCGACGTCGTCGACGCGGTAGTCGGCGCTCTCGTGGGAGAACCGTTCGGACGTCCACATCTTCGGCACCATCTCGAACGCCTGCTGCGTCTGGGCGCGCGCGTCCTCCGGCTCGATGCCGAACAGCCGCCACTCCGGGATCGTCGACCGGGTCAGGCCCAGCTCCACCCGGCCGCCACTGAGGTGGTCGAGCGTCGCCGCCCGCTCGGCGACGCGGATCGGGTGGTTGAACCGCCCCGGCGCGAGCACCGCGGAGTGCCCGAGCCGGATCCGGCTGGTGCGCTGGGAAAGCGCCGCCAGCATCAGCTCGGGAGCCGAGGAGAGGCTGAACTCCCCCGCACCGTGGTGCTCGACCTGCCACCAGCACCCGTAGCCCAGTTCGTCGGCCAGGACGGCCTGTTCGATGGCCTGCCGGAACCGCAGCTGTTCATGCCCTTCGGGCCACGGCCGCGGGTTCTGGATTTCGTTGAACAGATCGACCTTCATCCACGGCCTCCGCTTCGTCGGGGTCACCGAGAAGTCAGACGCCGAGAGCGATCGGTCCATTACAGGTAGTCACCTGGATGGAGCAGTTGCCCGGCGTACCGTCGCGGACCGGCTGCGGCGGCGCCTCGGTCAGCCCGGACCCAGGTCGGCCGACAGCCAGTGCTCCGGGCGCATGAAGAGGGCCGGGTGCTCGCCGAGCTCCTTCCGCTCGAAGGCGACGAACTCGTCGACCTTGCCCGCCGGGAGGTAGCGCGCCGCCATCTCTCGCGCCCGCTCGTCGTCGTCCGGCTCGGTCCTGGTCACCGGGCCCTCCACCGAGACGTAGCGGACCGTCGGCTCGGTCCGCTGCACCAGCAAGCTGAAGCGGCCGGCCACCTCGATCGCCCGGGCCTTCCGCGACCCCGGCGCCGTGCGGATCCACAGCTCGCCGCCCGGCGTGTACTGGTACCAGATCGGCACCGTGAGCGGCGCCCGATCGGGCCGCTCCACCACCGAAAGCGCACCGACGTGGGGTTGAGCCAGGAATTCTTCGCGTTCCTCCTTGGACAGCACCATGCCCCGAAGCTACCCGGGGGGTCCGACAAAAAAACGCTGAGACGCCCGTCACGTCGGCGTGGCTCATCGCGCCGGGGTGCCGTCCGCCTGCCATCCTGTGCCGTCAAGGAAGACAGGCGGACGGAGGCACCGTGGGCGTCATCAGCTGGATCGTGCTCGGGCTCATCGCGGGCGTGATCGCGAAGGTCCTCATGCCGGGCAAGGACCCCGGCGGCTGCATCATCACGATCCTGCTCGGCATCGGCGGCGCGTTCGTCGGCGGCTGGGTCGGCAAGACCCTGTTCCACACCGACCTCGGCACCTTCTTCGACCTCCGCACCTGGGGCCTCGCGGTCCTCGGCGCGCTGATCATCCTGGTGATCTACCGGATGGCCTTCGGCCGGAGCCGCCGCGACTAGTTGAGGCTGACGCCGTACGCGCTCAAGGCCTCGCCGACCGGCTGGAAGAACGACGTCCCGCTGCCCTTGCCCGACGTGATGCCCAGGCCGACGCTGCCGGCGAACAGGCAGCCGCCCGAGTCGCCCGGGTTGACCAGCGCGTTGGTCTGGATCAGCTGGGACACCGAGCCTTCGGCGTAGTTCACGGTCACGTTCGTCCGCGTGACCGAGCCCGACGTCAGGTGCGTGGTGCTGCCGCTCTTGCTGATCCGCTGGCCGACCGTCGCGGTGCCGGCCGAGCTGATCCGCTGCGTGGAGCCGTTCCACAGGGTGACCGCGCCCGGCGCGCTGCCGGTGTTGTTGCGGATCAGCCCGTAGTCGTTGCCCGGGAAGCTCGAACCCTGCGACGGGCCGACGTTCCACGTCGACACCGCGCGCGTGCAGTGGCCGGCGTCGACGAGGTAGTTCACGCCGCCGCGGTTGGTGTTGAAGCCGGCCGAACAGCGGGTGCCGCCGCCGGTGATGGCTTCGCCGTTGTAGATCGTGGTGTGCATCTCGCCCGTGACGCGCTCCACCCGGACGCGGTCGCCGAGTGCGGAAGCGGCCTTCAGCAGGGCGTCGGAGCCGCGCGCCGCGTCCGCCACGGTCACCACGACCTGGTTGGTCTTCGGGTCGAGGCCGATCGACGTGTGCGCGACCGCGGGCAGCGCCTGCAGGGCGTTCTGCGCGCCCGCCAGCGCGGAGCTCGAGTGCTTGACCAGCCGGGCCTGCCCACCGGCCGCGGTGACCTGGTCGGCGGCCGCCTGGTCGAGCACGTTCACCACGGGTTTCGCGGCCGCGTCGAGGTAGCCGTCGACGGCCCGGGCGCCGAGCGCGCCGGTGACCTGGTGCAGGGTCTCGACACTGGCCGCCTGCGTCCGCAGCAGCGCGACGGCGGCGGACTCGCTGATCCCGGCCTCCGCCGAGAGGGAGGCGACCGCGTCGCGCTGCACGTCGGGTGAGTAGCCGTCGATGGTGACGGCGGTGGCCGGGCTCGTCAGGAAGGCGGCGACCGCGCCGGCGGCCACCAAGGTGGTGGCGGAGCGGGCGAGCAAGTGTTTCGTGCGCATGCCGGTACTCGCTTTCACGGGGAACCGGCGCGAGGGATGGCCACGCCGGTCGCGGTGGGGTGACCGGTGTTCCGGTGCGCCCGAGGGTGATCCGCGGCCGGAACCGGCGGTACCGACTTTCGTCGGACAGGACAAAAGATAGGTACCGGACAATTCGCCCCGCGCACAGTAACCGGACAGCGAAGCGGACCAGTCGTGGTCCGTGGTCTGTCCACTTGCGACGGACGCGGCCTCAGCCCCGCGCCGGAGAAGGCCACGCGAGGCCGTCGATGGTCAGGAAAGGCTCGCCCGCCACCACGGCCGGCGTGATCCCCGTGAACGCCCGGACTTCGCGGTGCAAGTGGGACTGGTCGGCGTAGCCCGCGTCGGCGGCGACGAAGGCGGCGTCCTGGCCCGCCACCAGCCGGTGGACGGCGTGGTCGAAGCGCACCAGCCGCGCCGCGCGTTTGGGCGGCAGGCCGATCTGCGCCCGGAACCGGGACCACAGGCGCTTGCGGCTCCACCCGACGTCATCGGCGAGCCGCTCGACGCGGACCCGGCCGCGGGTGCGGACCATGCGCCCCCACGCCCACGCGACCTCCGGGTCGGCCGCCGGTCCCGCGTCGAGACGGCGGGCGAGCACCGCGTCCGTCAGCGCGAACCGCTCCTCCCACGACGGCGTCTCGCTCAGCCGCTCGGCGAGCCGGGCCGCGTCCCGGCCCCACAGGTCGTCCAGGGCTATGAACCCGCCGTCCAGCTCGGCCGGGCGGACGCCGAGGACGGCGCCCGCGATCATCGGCGGCAGGCGCACCTGGACGCAGGCGAAGTCCGCCGCCTGCGTCACCCGGGTCGTGCCGAACCCGAGCCCGGCGACGACACTCCCCCGCCCGGCCGCGCCGGACAGGACGACGGTGCCGGGACCGAACACCAGGGCCAGCGTCACCGCCGGGGGCGGGATCAGCCGGAGGCCGGCCGGGGTGCGGCCGCGGTCGGAGAACCCGGCCATCGCGGCGCCGGGCAGCCGGCCGGGCGACGCCGGGACCGCGACGTCCCACAGTGGTTCCTCGGGCCCCATGGTTCCCAAGCTACGCGGAACATTCGTCCAATCCACCGGCATCCCGGGCGGCCAGGGTCGGCGCATGACGAACCTCCACCTGACCGACGACGGCCCGCGCGACGCGCCGGTCCTCCTCCTGATCCACGGGTCCGCCTCCTCGACCCGCTCGTGGGACGCGCTGCTCCCCCTGTTGACCGGCGCCCACCGCGTGGTCCGGGTCGACCTGCTCGGGCACGGGCGGTCGGCCAAGCCCGACGACGCCGGGTACGGCGTCCCCGAGCAGGCCCGCCGGGCCGGCGAGGAGCTGGACCGGCTCGGTGTCGAGCACGCCGTGGTCGTCGGTCACTCCAGCGGCGGCTTGGTCGCCACCGCCCTCGCCGAGGAGCGGCCCGCGCTGGTGACCGCGCTCGTGCTCGTCGACACCGGGCCGAGCCTCGACACCTACATCGGCCCGCAGATCGCGTTCGAAGCCGGGCAGTGGGCGCAGCTGACCGACGAGGAGATCCGCCAGGCCATGACATCCGCTTTCGGCCCCGGTGACTACGAGGCGCCCGCGGCACTCGTGGCCGACGTGCGCGAGATGACCTTCACCTCGTTCACCGCGACCCAGCGTGGAGCCGTCGAATACCTTGCGCGCCAACCGATCCCGGAGCGGCTGACGGCGCTGGGCACACCGGTGCTGGCGCTCTTCGGCGAAGACGACCGGCGCTGGCAGCCCTCGAGTTCCCTCGCGGCCTACCGCGCCGTGCCGGGCACGCGGGTCGTGCCGCTGCCCGGCGTCGGTCACTCCCCCATGCTGGAAGCTCCGCCGCGGACCGCCGAAGCGCTGCTGGCCTTCACCGGGTCCACGCTGACCAGGCAGAGCTCGGCGAGCCCGCGCACGTAGCGGCTGGCCCGCAGGTCGCTCGGCATCACGAGCGTCGGGCGCGGCAGGACCTCGCCGTTGTACCGGGTCGCCAGCAGGGCGGCGCAGTGGCCGAACTCGGGGTCGATCTCCGCCAGGGACAGCACCACCCGGAAGCCGTCCTCGGCGACGGCGACCACGACGACGGTCAGCCCGGACATCTTGTGCCGCGGGTCCAGGGGCAGCGGCCCTTCGGTGAGGACGTCGTGGAGGTGCACGCCGTGCACCTCGTGCCGCTCCCGCTTGCGCCGCGTCACGTACTCGACGTCGAGCCGGACCTGCGAACGGGCCCGCAGCTCACCGACGTCGATCAGCCGAGAAGCGCACCCCGTCCCCGTGACGAGCAGCCGCCCTTCCGGGGGCGGGGTGTAAGGCTCCATCGCTCCACGCTAAGTCGCACCCGGAGCCGCGCACATCCACCGATCAGGCACGACTCGGTCGCAAATACGGAACGATTCGCTGCGGGAAGCCGCAGAAGCGGTGATTTCGGGCCGTCAGCCGGTCGCCAGGGAGACCTCGGTCGACTTGAGCAGCGCGACCACCGGGGTGCCCGGTTCGAGCCCCAGCTCGGCGACGGCTTCCCGGGTGATCGACGCGGTGAGCTCGGCGCCGTCCACGGCGACCTTGACCGTCGCCATCGCACCGCCGGTCGCGACGGCGGTGACGTGGCCGGCCAGCTGGTTGCGGATGCTGATGCCGGTCACCGGCCCGGTCGCCAGCGACACCTCGGTCGACTTGACCAGCGCGCGCACGGCCGTCCCCTCGGCGAGACCGAGGTCCTCGACCGCCTCCCGGGTGACGGCGGCGGTGATCTCCTGCCCGCCGGACAGGCGTGTCTTGACGGTTGCCATCACCTCGCCCGGCGTGACGGCGGAGACCGTCCCGTCGAGCTGGTTGCGGATGCTCAGAGCCATGGCGGGACCCTAGCCGCGAGCCGGGAACCGTGCATTTCGCGACGTCACCGGAACGTGTCAGCCCACGGCCAGTTCGGCCCAGACGGTCTTGCCGCCGTCGTGCTGCCACTGTCCCCACCGCCGGCTGCAGGCGCCGATCATCATCAGTCCGCGCCCGCCGTCGACGTCCGGCGGCCGCGGGCGGGCCGGGCGCGGGCTGGCGTCGGTGACCTCGAACCGCAGGTGACCGGCCTTCCGGACGAGCCGCACCCGGGCCGGGGTCCGGCCGTGGCGGAGCACGTTCGAGACCAGTTCGTCGAGCACCAGCACCGCGTCGGCCAGGCTTTCCGGCGCCAGGCCGCTCAGCAGGTCCAGGGCCCACTTCCGGACCTTGGCCGGCTGGTCCGTGCCGGTGCCGAACTCACGCGTCGGGATCGTTCTCACACCCCTTCGAAACCTGGGCTTGATACCCCTTTCCGGCGGTTCCCAAACAAGGCGCGGCTCGGCCCACGCGGCGGGGGCCCGGGTGGCAGGATGTGCCCGGTGAGCATGCGCACCAGGAACAACGTGGTCGTGACCGGCCGTGAAGACGGGCCCACCGTCCTGCTGGCCCACGGTTTCGGCTGCGACCAGAACCTGTGGCGCCTCGTCGTTCCCGGCTTGGCCGCGCGGTACCGCGTGGTGCTGTTCGACCACACCGGCGCCGGGCGCTCGGACCTGTCGGCCTGGACCCCGGAGCGCTACGGCACTCTCGACGGTTACGCCGACGACGTCCTGGCCCTGTGCCACGAACTGGACCTGCGGGACGTCGTGCTCGTGGGGCACTCGGTCAGCGCGATGATCGCCGTGCTGGCCGCCAACCGCGAGCCGGACCGATTCGCGAAGCTGGTGCTGCTCACGCCGTCCCCGTGCTACATCGACGACGAGGACTACCGCGGCGGGTTCAGCCGCGAGGACATCGACGAGCTCCTCGAGGCGCTGGAGTCGAACTACCTGGGCTGGTCGGCCGCGATGGCGCCGGTGATCATGGGCAACCCGGACCGCCCGGAGCTGGGCGAGGAGCTGACGAACAGCTTCTGCCGGACCGATCCCGCGATCGCCCGCGTCTTCGCGCGCGCGACGTTCCTCTCCGACAACCGCGCCGACCTGGCGAAGGTCTCCGTGCCGACGCTGGTCCTCGAGTGCGCCAACGACGCCATCGCGCCCCCGGAGGTCGGGCGGTTCACCCACGAGGAGATCGCGGGCAGCCGGCTGGTGACGCTCGACGCGATCGGGCACTGCCCGCAGCTGAGCGCGCCCGAAGCCACCACAGCCGCGATCACGGCGTTCGTGAGCGGCCCATGATGTGCGCGGGCGACCGGGAGAACGCCGATCCGGCGTTTTCGGCGTTGCTGGAGGACAGCGTGGAAGACCTCTACGAGAATGCGCCCTGCGGATACCTCTCGACGCTGCTGGACGGCACGATCGCGAAGATCAACGCGACACTGCTCGGCTGGCTGGGCCACGAACGCGAGGAGATCGTCGGGCGGCGCCGGTTCTCCGACCTGCTCACCGTCGGCGGCCGGCTGTACCACGAGACGCACTTCGCGCCGTTGCTGCGCATGCAGGGCGAACTCGGCGGCGTCGCCTTCGAGATGAAGACGGCGGGCGGCGCCCGGCTGCCGGTGCTGGTGACCTCGACGGTCAAGGCCGGCTCCGACGGCGAGGCGCAGCTGATCCGCACCACGGTGTTCGACGCGCGCGACCGGCGCGCCTACGAACAGGAGCTGCTGCGGGCGCGCGACGAGGCCGAGCGCGAACGCGACCGGGTGCAGCGGCTGGCGAGGACGCTGCAGCAGACGCTGCTGCCGCCCGCCCTGGCCGAGGTGCCCGGGATGCGGGTGGCGGCCTACTACCACCCCGCGTCGGCCGACCAGGTGGGCGGCGACTTCTACGACCTGTTCCCGATCACCGGCGACACGTGGGGTTTCTTCCTCGGCGACGTCTCGGGCAAGGGGGCCGCCGCCGCGGTGGTGACGTCGCTGGCGCGCTACACGCTGCGGGCGGCCGCGGTGCACGACCCGGACCCGACCGTCGCGCTCGGCACCCTCAACACAGTGCTCAACCAGGAGTTCCACGGCACGGACCCGCGCTACTGCACCGTCATCCACGGCCGCATCCGCCCGCACGGCGACAGCGCGACGGTCACCCTGGCCGGCGGCGGCCACCCGCCGGCGTTGCTGATCCGGGCCGACGGGACGGCGTCGTTCCTGCCGATCCCGGGCGGCCAGCTGGTCGGCGCCCTGCCCGGCGCGCGCTTCGCCGCGGTGGACGTGCGCTTGGCGGCCGGGGACACGGTGCTGCTCTACACCGACGGGCTGACCGAAGCCCGCACGCACGGCCGCACGCGCTACAGCGAAGAACAGCTGCGCGACGACTTGACCGGCCTGGCCCCAACCACCGCCCCGTCGGTGATCGAGGCGGTCACCGACCTGCTGGCCGGCTTCGGCGACGGCGTCGAGGACGACACCGCCCTGCTGGCGTTCAGCATCCCGCTGCCCGGAGGCGACCAGCCATGACGAACCCGTTCTCGACTTCGACCGACGCGGCGGGCACGGGCCCGATCCTGACCGTCCGCGGCGAGCTCGACGTGGCCACCGCGCCCCGGCTCCGCGCCGGCATCGCCGAGCTCACGCTGGGGGCCGGGCAGCTGCTGGTGGTGGACCTGGCGGGCGTGACTTTTTGCGACTCCAGCGGGATTTCCGCGCTCATCGCGGCCCGGAACGTGGCCGAGGCGGCCGACGCGAAGGTCGCTCTGGTCGCGGTGCCCACCCGGCTCACGCGAACCTTCGCGCTGACGGGGCTGGCGGACTTCTTCCCGACCTATCCGACGGCCGAGGAAGCCATCTCCGCCCACGGCTGACGGGTTCGCCGCGGCTCAGCCGCTCGTCCCGCGGCGGGCCAGCCAGGTGGCGATCTGGGCCCGGGAGCCGAACCCCAGCTTCGCGAGGATGTGCGCCACGTGCGACTCGGCCGTGCGGCGGCTGATCACCAAGCGGAGCGCGATGTCCTTGTTGGTCAGTCCCTCGGCGACGAGCCGGGCCACCTCGTACTCCCGCTCGCTCAGCTCCGGCGGGTGGGCCGGCGGCTGCGGCTGCGCTTCGCCGAGGGCAGCGTCGACCGCCTGGACGAGGTCGCCGGCGGCCGAGGCGCCGTGGGCGAAGGCCGTGTCGTAGCGGGCCGCGCCCAATGCACGGACGACCTCGGCGACGCACTCTTCGTGGGCTTCGATCAGCTGCGGGAACCCGAACAGCGGTGCGGCACCGAGCAGCGGCCACACCGCGTGCGCGACGCCGAGCAGTTCCGCGGCGCGTTCGGGGCGCCGCAGGTCCGCCGTCGCCCACGCGAGCACCTCCACCGACTTCACAACGCCGAGCACGTCGGTGAAGGGGCGGGCGTGCCGCAACGCGGAGACGAGCTCTCGCGAGGCTTCGGCGGGCCGGCCGAGCCGCCACAGCGTCAGGCCGCGGACGTACCGCAGCGTGGTGCGCGAAAACTGCTCGCCCGTGCGATCGCTCAGCGCCAGCCCCCGGTCCGCAGTGGCGAGCGCTTCCTCGAGGTCTCCGCGCCACGCGAACGACTGGGCGAGCGAAGAAAGGCACTGGAACAGCATGCTGCTGCGTTCACCGGCCGCCTCCAGCCGGTCGGCGGCCGCGCGGAACAGGGTCGCCGCCCGCCCGACGTCGCCGGAGAAGAAGTGGCACCCGCCGAGCACGAGCTGGGCGTGCGCGAGCTCGCTTTCGTCGTCGTGAGCCCGTGCCCACGCTTCGACCTCCTCGGCCAGCTCGACCGCCGACGCGGCCTCGCCCATGAAACAGCGGGCCGAGGCGACGATCCACAGTGCCCGGACGCGGTCCCGGCTCGGCCCGGGATTCAGGGCCAGGGCGCGTTCGAGCCAGCGTCTGCCCTCGGTGACCTGCCCGAAGAAGAGCCACTGGAGCCGGCACGAGACCCCCAGGCGCAACCCCGCCGCCTCCTGGCCCGGCGTGCTCAGGCAGTACTCGAGCGCGACCCGGATGTTCGGGCCCTCACGCCGCAGGCGCGCGGCCGCCCCGGCCTGGTCCGGCCCGTGCCGCCAGCCGTGCTCGGCCTGCCCGGCGACGGCCAGGTAGTGGTCCCGGTGGCGCTGCCGCACGAGGTCCTCCTCACCGGACTCGCGCAGCTTCGCCAGCGCGTACTGCCGCACCGGCTCCAGCAGGTGGAAGCGCGGGACGCCGTCCGCGGAGGCGACCTGGACGACGGAGCTGTCGACCAGCCCCGCCACCAGGTCGAGCACGCCCACGTGCTCGCCGGCGTCGCACACGGCCTCGACGGCGGCGAGGTCGAAGCCACCGGCGAACACCGGCAGCCGCGTCCACAGCCGCCGTTCGGCCGGTGTGCAGAGGTCGTAGCTCCAGGCGACCGCACCGGCGAGCGTCCGGTGCCGGGCCGGCGCGACCGTGCTGCCGCGCGCGAGCAGGGCGAAGAAGTCGTCGAGCCGGTCGAGCAGCTCGTCGACGCCGAGCACCCGCAGCCACCCGGCGGCGAGCTCGACGGCGAGCGGGATGCCGTCCAGCCGGCGGCAGACCTGCACCACCTGCGGCCAGTTCGCGCGGTCCACGGCGAACCCGGCCGACACGGCCGCGGCCCGGTCGGCGAACAGCGCGACGACGTCCAGCCCCGCCGCGCTTTCGAAGTCGCGGACCTCGGGGACGGCCAGCGGCGGGACGGGGAACACGTGCTCCCCTTCGACCCCGAGCACGTGCCGGCTGGTGGTCAGGATCCGCAGGCCCGGGGCGGCCGTCAGCAGCTCGTGGACCAGCTCGGCGCACGATCGTCCCAGGTGCTCGCAGTTGTCGAGGACGAGCAGCAGCCGCTTGTCCCGCAGGAACGCCGTGAGCCCGGCGACCGGGTCGCCGCCGGTGTCGCGCAGCCCGAGCGCGGCACCGACAGTCGGGGCGACCAGGTCCGGGTCGCGCACCGTGGCCAGCTCGATCAGCCACGCCCCGTCCGGGACCATGCGGTGCACCTGCGCGGCGGCCCTCACCGCCAGCCGGGTCTTGCCGACCCCGCCGGTGCCGGTGAGGGTGACCAGCCGCCCGGCCGACAGGAGCCTGCGCGTCTCGCTCAGCTCCCGCCGGCGTCCGACGAAACTCGTCACCTCCGCCGGCAGTGCGGGCACGTCGATCACTTCCTCGCCACGGCTCCGGCCTTCGGGGCCGTAGCCGAGCCTACCGAGGAAGGATCAGCGAAGCAGGTGCTTCAGATCCGCTGCCGCGTGCCGCAGCTCGGCGCGCACCGAGGGCAGGTCGTGGATCGGGTTCAGCAGGGCCATGTCGTGGATCTGCCCGACGTACTGGACCGAGACGACGTCGACGCCGGCCTCGTCGAGCTTGTGTCCATACGCGACACCTTCGTCGCGGAGCACGTCGTTGCCCGAGGTGTGGATGATCGCCGGCGGCAGGCCGCGCAGTCGCTCCACGCTCGCCCGCAGCGGTGACGCATACGGGTTGTCGCGGGTGGTCTCGTCGGGGGCGTAGGTGTCCCACCCGAACTTCATGAAGTCCAGCGGCAGGAAGCGGCCGTCGGCGAACTCGCGGTACGACTCGGTGTCGACCCGCGCGTCGGTGGCCGGGTACAGCAGCAGCTGCGCCCGGATCGGCGGGCCGTCGTGGTCGCGGCTGTAGAGCGTGAGCGCGGCGCTGAGGTTGCCGCCGACGCTGTTGCCCGCGACGGCCAGGCGTGCCGCGTCGAGGCGTTCGGAGGCCCCTTCGCGCGCAACCCACTTGAGGGCGGCGAAACACTCCTCGAGCTGTGTCGGGAAGACCGCGTCGGGGATCGGCGTGTACTCGACGAAGACCACCGCGTACCCGGTCTCGACGACGAGGTCGCGCGTGAGGCGCTGGTGGTTGGCGAAGTCGCCGGCGATCCACACCCCGCCGTGCAGGAAGAGGATGACCGGCAGCGTCCCGGTCGAACCGGCGGGGCGCTGGACGTAGATCTTCACGCGCGTGCCGTCGACCTCGACGTCGCGCTCCTCGACGTCGACCCCGCCGAGGTCGACGTCGACGGACGCCTGCAGGCCGCCGAGCGTGGCGCGCACCTGCGGGCCGGGCAGGAGCCAGAACGGGTCGGGGTTCTTGTTGAGCTCCGCGAGGAACTCGCGGACGCGTCGCTCGATGCGGGGATCGGTCCCCGCGTCGGGGACGTCGAATGTGTCGTTCATGGTCGTTCTCCTGCCGTCTCGCGGGCCCCGAGTATCACGAGGCCCGCGAGCCGCGGGCATCCGTCAAAATACGGAAAGCCGTGCTCAGAGGCAGGGCGGCCGGTAGCCGTCGACGCGCAGGCCGCGGAACTCGAGCTCGTTCGGCGTCTTGCCGACGAAGACCAGGCCGCGGGCCTCCGTCAACGCCGAAGCGAACGAGTACGCCGGTGTGCCCAGCTCGGGCAGCGACGTCCACGCGCGGGGGTTGAAGCTGAAGAACTTCGTGACGAGCCTCCCGCGGGTCGAGGGCACCAGCGTGAGCCACTTGTCGCCGCCGCTCCAGTGGGACGCCGGGCGCAGCTGGACGTAGAGGTCGTCGGTCGCGCGGTAGGTCAGCCAGAAGCCGGCCGAGCGGGAGAGGTCGGCCTGGGCCTCGAACTGGTTGCCGAGCCACACGACGGCCACGTGCCACTCGGCGTTGAGGAACGACACCTTCGCCGCGTATCCGTGGCCTTCGCGGACAAGCAGGGTTCCGGTGGCCGGGACGGTGGTGCCCTCACCGCTGGCCAGCCACTGCTGAAACCGGTCGATCGAGGGGGTCGAGCACTCGCAAGCGGGCTGCGGTGACGCGTTCGCAGCTGGGGTGACCAGGGAAAACGCGAGGAGGGATGCGATGACCGCGAGCGTCCGGGCGAAGGCGAGGCGCATGCCGGGAAGCTACCAGACCGGGTGTGCCCTGCGTCACGGAATGCGCGTCGATCCCGGGCGCTACAGAGGAGTAGGAACCGTACGAATCCCTAGGGAGGGCCATGTCCGCCACGACCACGCCGGAAGAAACGTCCACCACCCCGGTGGTGCCCACGCTCGACGACTTCGACTTCCCGCTCACCGACGGCGCGGCCTGCCGCATCGACGACCCGGACTGCGAAGCCTGCCAGTGACCCGGCGCCCCGGTGCGGTCCCTCCGCGCCGGGGCTCGCAGCGGGCATTGTTGTCGTCGAGCGGCGAACCGCGCCGCGACGCACGAGAGGAGTTCCGATCATGGACATGAAGCTCGAGGTCGTGGTGCTGCCCGTCGCCGACGCCGACCGGACCAAGCGGTTCTACGAGGCCCTCGGCTGGCGCGAGGACGCCGACATCGACTTCGGCGCCTCGCGGATCGTGCAGCTGACCCCGCCGGGGTCGGCGACGTCGGTCCACTTCGGCACCGGCCTCACCGACGCCGCCCCCGGCTCGGTCCGGAGCACCTACCTCGTCGTCGAGGACGTCGAGGCGGCCAGGGCGGAGCTCGCCGGCCACGGCGTCGACGTCAGCGAGGTGTTCCACCGCGACGAGACGGGCGCGTTCGCGCCGGGCGCCCACCCCGATCGCGGCACGTACTCGTCGTTCGCGTCGTTCAGCGACCCGGACGGCAACACCTGGCTGCTGCAGGAGATCACGACCCGGTTCCCCGGACGCGTCGACGGCGTGACGTACGGCTCGGCGGAGGAGCTGGAGCGGGCACTGCGCGAAGCCGCGGCCGCGCACGGCGAGCACGAGAAAGAGACCGGGGAGTACGACGCGGAATGGCCGGTCTGGTACTCGCGGTACATGGCGGAGCACCAGAAGGCCTGAGCCAGCCGCTCAGCGATACGGAGTCTCACGCGGTGCCTGCCGCGCCCGTGGTGGCTGTTGTCCTCGCGGAACCTGCGGTCGCGGCGGGGGCGGCCCCTGGCGCCGTACTGGGGGGCGAGCCGCGGCCGGGCGCGGCGGGCGCTCGCGCCGCTCCGGCTCGGGCTCCCGCGCCGGTGCCCGGGACGGCCGGTTCGCCCACGAGTCGAACAGCACGATCAGCGCCGCGAACACCGCGCAGCCCAGCCCCAGAGCCACGTTGACCAGCGACCCGATGATGCCGGCCACCAGCAGCACGGGCAGCACCGCCATCAGGCAGAACGGGTCGATCCTGCCGAACTTCGGGCGGGACGGCCCCTCCCGGGGACTCACCGCGCGACCTCCGCTTTCCCTCGCGCCATGGTCGCAGTATGCAACTCCGAGCCCGAACCAGCCACCATCAGCCCCCAGAAATCGGACAAAGCGAATAAATCACGGCCTGCGATCCCGCAAAGCCGTCTCGACTTCCCCGCCCGTCAGCCGCCGGGGGCCGACGTAGTACAGCACCGCCCCCGCCGCCAGCTCGGCGTCCCAGCCCGGGTTCACCACCAGGTCCTCCCCCGTGCGCGCGGCCAGCACCGTCGCGCCGTACGCGCGCCCGAGCGCGATGCGGCACCGCGACGCCGGCAGCCGGCCGAGCGACTCCGGCAGCGTCACCGAGAACGTGTCCGCGCCCCCGGCCGTCATCAGCTCGGCGTACACCTCCGCGATCCCCGGCGACGTCAGCTCCTCGGTCACCATCCGGGGCGTGTGCCACTGCACGCAGCGGATCCGCGGGTCCACGTACCGCAGCAGCTCCGCCCGCTCGAGGTCGCGCAGGGTGACCACGACGTGCGACACCGGGCTGGCGTGGTCCACCGTGACCGCGACGGCCAGCGCCTCGTTGTCGTCGGCCATGTCGACCAGGACGGCGGCCGCGTGCGGCACGCCCGCCCGGGCCAGCACCTCGGCGGCCGTCGGCTCACCGCGGACGAACTCCACCGGCTGCTCCGGCATCGGGTGCACCGGCACCTCCGCGCAGAGCACCAGCCCGGTCACGCCGTCGGCCAGCAGCTGGGCCACGATCCGCTCGGTCCGCCCGGCCGCGTACCCGACCAGCACCGTGTGCCCGGTCCCCCGCACCGCCTCCGTCCCCTGCATCCGCCGTCCCTTCGCCTGTTCCAGCACCGAAGCGAGCTTCGTGAACACCGTCGTGAGCGTGGCGAGCCCGCCGGCGATGACGTACGCGCCCACGAAGTGCCCGGCGAGCGTCTCGGGCGAGAAGTCGCCGTACCCGACCGTGGTCGTGGTGACGACGAAGTACCACCAGAAGTTGGCGGGCCGGACCAGCTCGCTGCCGGCCGGCTCGGCGAGCGCCATCAGCGGCCAGCTCGTCGCGAACACGACCACCACCACGGCGACCGGCAGGAGCCAGCCCCGGTTCGGCAACCAGCGCGCGAACAACCGCGAGAGGAAGAACGTCACCGATCCTCCTCGCCGGACTCGGGTCACCGGTCCCGCCACCTGATCACACGGTGCTACCAGGCACAACGATCTTTACCGGACCGTGACGGCCGCCCGGGACGCCGGACAGAAACGGACAGGATCCCCGTGTTCCCAGGGAAAAACCCGCGTTCCGTGGTGGACTGTCCCCGGTCCCCCGGGCGCCGAAAGAGGTACGCGCATGAAGAAACGGGTCCGTTCGACACTCTTCGCCGTGGCTGTCGCGTGCGGTGTCCTCGCCGGCGTGTCCTCCACGAGCCCGGCGTCCGCGAGTCCACCGCCGCCGCAGCTCGAGTTCGCGAACCCCGCCGGCCAGGCCCTCTTCGGCACCGCCTACCGCGCGGCGCTGGACAACCTGCTGCGCACCAACACGATCGGTTACGACCCGAAGTACGACAAGAGCGGGCTGCTCGACCCGTCCGTGGGTCTCGTCCGCGCGGGCGGCGGGTACGACCAGCCGTGGACGCGGGACGCCTCGATCAACAGCTGGAACGCCACCAGCCTCCTTTCCCCCGCCCTCGCGGAGAACACGCTGTGGGCGGTCGTCGACAAGGACGCCGGCGGCGCCCTGCGCGTGCAGCAGGACGACCAGCAGTGGGACCAGGTCGTCTGGGCGACCGCCGCGTGGCACCACTACCTGGTCACCGGCGACGCCGGGTTCCTCGAAAACGCCTACCGCACGACGGCGGACACGCTGGCCATCCGCGAACACGCCACCACGGCCGGCTTCAACCCGAAATACGGGCTGTTCACCGGCCCGTCGTTCTTCAACGACGGCATCGCCGGCTACCCCGCCCCGCCCGCCGACGCCACCGAGTCGGTCAGCACCGGGAGCGCGCCGTGGCCGGGCGTGGCGAGCGGGATGTACTTGAGCACCAACGAGGTCTACTACGCCGCCTACGTCAACGCCGCGAACATGGCGGAGAAGCTTCGCCGTCCGGGTGCGGAGATCGCCGGCTACCGGACCCGGGCCGCCGCCCTGAAAACCGCGATCAACCAGTACTTCTGGAACGCGAAGACCGGCCTGTACGACTACCAGCTCCTCGCCGACGGCTCCCGCGGCGCCTACCAGGAAGGCACCGGGCTGGCGTTCGCGCTGCTCTTCGGCATCGCGAACCCGGCCCAGGCCCGCTCGATCGTCGCCCACGCGCAGGAAATGCCGTGGGGCATGCCCGACACCTTCCCGAACTGGGACCGCTATTCGGACGCGCAGCCGGGCCGGCACAACGCGATCGTCTGGCCGCTCGTGCAGGGGCTGTGGGCCAAGGCGCTGGCCGGGCAAGGCAACCAGAGTGCCTTCGCCTCGGAGACCGCCCGCCTGGCCAAGCTGGCGGACGGGAACAGCGGGTTCTGGGAGATCTACAACGGCCACACCGGCGTCGTGGACGGCGGCTACCAGCGGCTCGGCGACACCGTGAAGTTCCACTGGGGCTCCGAACCCGACCAGACCTGGTCGGGCACCGCGTTCCTCGACATGATCCACACCGGCCTGTTCGGGCTGACGTTCACCGACCGCGGCCTGACGTTCGCGCCCGGGCTCCCGGCGGGCTGGGGCGACGTCACCCTCCGGAACCTGGCCTACCGCACCGGGAACCTGACGATAGCGCTGCGCGGCGCGGGCACCAGGATCAGCTCGTTCACGATCGACGGCCGGCCCGCGCCCGGCAACACCGTCCCGGCCACGCTCACCGGGAGCCACACCATCGCGATCACGCTCACCGGCGCGGCCGCCGGCGACCGCGACGGCGACGGCGTGCCCGACGCGGCCGACCGCTGCGCCGACACCGCGGGCACCGTCGGCGGCTGCCCGGCCCCCGGCCACCTCGAGGCCGAGGACGCGCTCAACACCGGCGGGGTGAAGACGAACGTGAACCACACCGGCTACTCCGGCCGCGCGTTCCTCGACGGGCTCTGGGCCCAGGGCGCGGCGTCGTCGTTCACGCTGCACCGCACGTCGGACGCACCGGCGTCGGCCGCGCTCACCGTGCGCTACGCCAACGCCAACAGCGACGCCCGGACGATGACGCTGTCGGTGGACGGGCGCCCGCTGCGGCAGGTGAGCTTCCCGAAGGTCTCCGACAGCTGGGACACGTGGGGCACCGTGACGTTCGGCGACGTCCCGCTCGCCGGCCGGGACCCGGTGGTCACGCTGTCGTACGCGGCGGGCGACACCGGTTCGATCAACCTCGACTGGCTCGCCGCCGGCTGAGCCGACGTCACCCGAACCGGTGAACCCGGCGCCCGGCCGTCATTTCCGGGACGACGTCCCCTCTTCCCCTACGACGCGGTGGCCGGCCGGCACGCCCCCCGACCGGCCGGCCACCGCGCACACGCACCCCGGCCCCGCATACTGGGGAAGTGAGCGAACCGATCCCGCTGTTCCCGGTCACCCGGGTCGATCCCGAACGGTTCGCGGCCGCGCAGCACCGCCTCTTCACCGGGATGCGGCTGCGGATCGGCCGGTCCGGCGTCGCCCACCGGGTCGCCTGGGTGCCCTGGCTCGACGAGCTGACCCTGCCCGCGCCCGCCTGTCACCAGGGGTGGTCCGGGCTCGGCGCGGCCGGCGAGATCACCCCGACCGACCTGCACGTGACCTGCCGCAAGTGCCTGCGCCTCGGCGGCGAACCGGAGGATTCCGCCCAGCACACCCTCTTCGCCCTGCCGGAGTCCACACCGGCCGGTTAAGCCCGGGCCGGCCGGGTACTTCGACCGGATGACGGAGAACCGAGAGGTCCGGCCGTTCACCGCCGGTCTCGTCGAGGCCGCGATGGCCGGGTCGTACGACGAGGTGGCCGACGCGCTCGGCGTGCTCGCCCGCGCCGGGTCGCCGCACGCCCCCGCCGAGATCGTCGGGGAGCTGGTCGGCCGGTGCGCGTCAGCGGTCCGCGCCCGCCGCCCGGCCGGTCCCGGGGCGGTCTTCACCATCGCCGTGGCGGACGAGCGGGCCCGGCCGGTCGAGGTCGACCGGCTGCCGCCCGGCCCCCTGGCCGCGCTGCGCGCCCTGCTCGCGGACCTCGGCGACGACGCCGCGAGCCGGGACATCCAGGTGGAGCTGGCCACCCGCGGGCAGTCCGACGACGTCGTCGCCGTCGTGATCCACCTGCTCGTGTGGCTCGTCGAACTGTCGGACAGCTCCGCGGCGGCGCTCCCGTCGCTGAGCTGTTTCACCCCGTGACCGCCGGCGGAAGGAAGCCCTGATGAGCACGGTGCCGGACGGCGCGATCGAGGTCAGCGGCGCCGCCGGGGAGACGGCGCTCGTCCGGGCGCGGGGTGCGCCGTCGGCGGAGGGCCTCGCCGCCGCGCTGGCCACCGCGACCGGCGGCGCGCCGGCCGTGCTGGTCGACCTCACCGCCGTCGAGCACTTCACGACCGAAGCCGTCGCGGTGCTCATCCCCCACCTTCAGCGCGCTGGCTGCCGGCTGATCGTCACGGCGTCGGCCGCGGTGGAAGGCAAGCTCGCCCGGCTCGGGCTGGCCGGCATCGTCGCGCCGGCCACGAAGCCCGTCACCTGAGGGCGCGCCGGCCGAGTGCCGCCACTTCCTCGTCGACCAAGTTGCCGGGGTCGAACCTCATGCCGGTGAAGTGACCGGCCAGCTCGAGTGAGAGCACGCCGTGCAGGCGCGTCCAGAACGACAGTGCGCGGTGCAGCACCGCGGCCGGCGCCGGGTGGCCGCCCGCCCACTCCCGGTGGTCTTCCAGGTGGGTGTCGAACGGTGACGGCGGCGCGTCGGCCTGCCCCGCGCCGCAGGCCTCGATGAGCACCGCCATCACCTCGTGCGAGATCGCCGTGGTGTCGTCGGGGGCGTGGTAGCCGGGGACGGGCGTGCCGTAGATCAGGAAGTACCGCTGCGGGTCCTTGCGGGCCCAGTCCCGGATGACGTGCGCCAGCGCGGCCAGGTCCGCGCCGCCGTCGTGGGCCGCGCGGACGGTGTCGGCGATGCTCCGGTACGCGTCGCGGATGAGCGCCGTCACGAGCTCGTCCCGGTTCGCGAAGTACCGGTAGAGAGCCGGCCCGCTCATCCCGAGCTTCTTGGCGATGGCGTTGAGCGACAACGCCGGCACGCCCGCCTCGGCGATCTGCTCCCACGCGTGCTGCTTGACCTCCGCGCGCACCTGCGCCCGGTAGCGCTCGCGCGAGCTCGGCCCCGCGTCCGTCATGAGCGGCTCCTTCCGACTGGTTAGAGGCTATCACTTTTCTTATTGACACTAAGCATCGGTTGGTTATAGCTTCTAACTACAGCAAGAGCCACTAACCAAACGAGAAGAGACGCCATGCTCAAGACCACCCGCGCCCTGCTCGCCGTCCCCCTGGCGACCGCGGCCCTCTTCGCCGCCACGCCGGCGGACGCGGCCACCGCGAGCCCGCTGACCTGCCGCGGTCAGGGCATCGATCCCGCCGCTCAGCTGCACCACCGGACCGAGACGTTCGTCAAGGCGCCCCCGAGCACCGTCTGGAAGGTGCAGACCGCCGTGGCGGGGTGGCCGGACTGGCAGGCCGCGGTCACCAGCGCGAAGCGGCTGGATCCGGGCCCCCTGCACCCGGGGTCGCGGTTCCGCTGGACGACGCCGGCCCCGGCGACGCCGTCCTCCCCCGCCACGACGCTCGTCATCACGTCCACCGTCGGCCAGGTCCAGCCCGGGCGGTGCGTCCGCTGGACCGGCCCGGCGATCGGCGACGGCCTGCGCATCGACCGGGGCGTCCACGTCTGGACGTTCACGCCGGCCCGGGGCGGCGTCGTCGTGCGTACGGAGGAGAGCTGGACGGGTGCCCAGATCGAGGCCGACCCCGCCACGGCCATCAAGTACCTCGCGCCCGGCCTCGACCTCTGGCTGGCCGACCTCAAGACCGCCGCCGAAGCCCGTCACTGCTGACCTCGAAGGAGAAATGATGTCCACACCCATTCGCCCGTCGAAGGCCGTGCTCGTCGCGGCGTGGGCGTTCCCGGTCATGGTTCTCGGCCAGTTCGCGCTGCTCGGCGGCATCCCCGTCGCGATCGTGCTGGCCCGCACCCTGCGTTCCCGCGACGCCCGCTGGTGGAGCGGCCTGATGGCGGCGGCTTACGTCATCCCGCTGGCCGTCTGGCTGCTCGGGCCGAGCTCGGCACCGAGCCTGTCGAAGTTCCTGAGCCCCGTGGCGACGGGAGTTGTCGTCGCGGCCGGCGTCGTGGCGGCCGCCAGGCTGCAGTTCGTACGGCGGCGCGCCGCGGCGCCGGTCGGGAGCCGACCGGCGCCGGGTACGCCGAGTGCTACTTCGTGAAGGTGAGGCAGTTCGCGGAGTTCGCACCCTCGCCCGGGCCGACCCGGACGCTCGAAGCCGTGCACTCCAGCGAGGAGTTGTGCCGGCAGTCGGCCCGCGAGCAGGCACCCACCTGAGCCACGACGCGGTCGAGACCGCCCTTCGTGTTCAGCGGGACGAAGGTGCCGCAGTCCGCGGACCCGTTGTCCCCGCCGACGGTGATGGCGAAGGCGTGGCAGCCGTCGTGGTTGTAGGAACAACCGCTGACGGTGCATTCGTGGACAGCGGGCATTTCGGTGGTGGTCATGCGCGACTCCTGGAATCCGTGGTGGGAAATCAGTTCGGTTTCCCGACGCTGCCACCGGTTCCGGGGTCGCGCAATTCGCGGCAACTCGCCCGGGTGATCCACTCCGCCCGCCCGGGTGAGACCCGCGTGTCCTAACGCGACAGTCGGCTCGGCGCGGTGCTCGTCAAAGCAGCGGCTCGAGCGCCTTCGCCAGCGGCTCCAGCACGGCCGGGGTGTGCGGCGGCGGCAGGTACACGATCGCGAGGTCGAGGCCCGCTTCGCCGAGCGCCTCCGCTTCGGCCGCGACCTTGGCGTAGTCGCCGTCCGGGCCGAGGCGGACGTGCGAGGACAGCGTGATCTCGCCCGGGTCGCGGCCGATGTCGGCGCAGTGGCGGTGCAGCACCTCGCGCTTGTGGGCGAACTCCTCGGGCGTGCCGCCGACGAAGTTCCAGTGCTGGGCGTACTTCGCGGCCGTGCGCAGGGTGCGCTTCTCGCCGCTGCCGCCGATGCAGATCGGCGGGTGCGGCTTCTGCACGCCCTTCGGCTCGTTGCGGGCGTCGGTCAGCTGGTAGTACTCGCCCTTGAAGGTCGTGGACTCCTGGGTCAGCAGGCCCACGAGCACCTCGCAGCCCTCCTCGAAGCGGTCACTGCGTTCCTTGACCGAGCCGAGCTCCATGCCGTACGCGCCGGACTCCTCTTCGTTCCAGCCCGCACCGATCCCGATCTCCAGCCGGCCGCCGGAGACGATGTCGAGCGTCGCGGCCATGTTCGCGAGCAGCGCGGGGTGGCGGTAGTGGATCCCGCTGACCAGCGTGCCCAGCCGCAGCCGCCGGGTGGCCTGCGCGAGCGCGGTCAGCGTGACCCAGCCTTCCAGGCACGGCCCGGACGAATCGGAGAAGATGGGATAGAAGTGGTCGAAGGTCCAGCCGGACTCGAACAGCTCGATCTCGTCGGCGGCCTGCCACACGGCGAGCATGTCCGCCCACTCGGTGTTCTGGGGCGAGGTCTTGATGGCGAATCGCATGATCGTGATCGTAAACCTGGAGTTCCTCCAGGGCGCCCGTCGCTCGATCCGGTGAAGCGGCTCGTCGCGCCGCCGGCTCCGGGTACCCCTGTCGGAAACGAGGAGGAGACGATGCCCGACAACGAACTCCCGGGGTTCCTGATCATCGGCCTGATCTTCGTGATCGCCGACGGCCAGGTCCTCTACCGCGGCGGCCGCCGCTACCTGAGCGGCGGCGACGGGACCGGTGCGATGGCGAGGATGGTGGTGACGGTCTTCCACCTGGTCGCGTTCGGCGTGCTTGCCCTGCTGTCGGTGGTGGGCCCGGGCTGGTCGGGCTCGACGGCCGCCCTCGTCGGCCGGCTGGGCGTCTTCCTGTTGCTGCTGGCGGTGGCCCACGGCCTGACACTGGCGGTCCTCGCCCGCCGCCGGCAGGACACGATCGTCGAGTCCCACTATCAGGAGACCGACCGGCCCGGTGAGGGTCACGTCCGGCCGGTCGGCGAGGCCGGGACCGACCGGACCGTGACGCCGGTGCCCGGGCAGAGCGGTCCGTCGCCGCGGGTGAGCCCGGACCTCGGGAACCACGGGCCGTACCGGGCTTGACGACGCACCGCGGCCGTGGCGGCGGTCCAAACCACCGTGGTGGTCACATGACTCTGCGTGTTCGCCGCCGCCCGTCCAGGTAATCACTCGTCCGTGTCTGATCCGGGGCTGAACCTCCTCGAATGCCGCAGTGCGCACTACTCCGCGTCCACACATTCGGAAAACCCGAGCCCCCGAGTGACCGCTTAGTGTCGTCCCCGAAACGAAAGATCACGTTCAGCGCACCACCGAAATCCCCGCCACCGCAAGGAATCCTTGCCCCCGGTAGCGATTTTGATAGCGTGGCCGGGCTTTCCCTCGCCGCCGGGCCACGTCCCGTTGCGGTGTCTCCCCGTTTTCCGTTCCGGCGAAAGGACTTTCTTCATGCGCACGACCCTGCTCCGAGCCGGGAGCCTGGCCGGGGTGACCGTCGCCGTTCTCGCCGGCTCCACCGGCGTCGCCACCGCGGACGACGCCGTCACCGGGTCCGCCTACGGCGCCTCCGCCTCCGTCACCCTCCTGCCCGGGGTCCTCACCGACGGCAAGGGCAGCACCGTCGACACCGGGCAGCTGGCGAAGTCGGGCGGCGCCGGTCCCGCCGAGGCGAGCATCGCCGACGTCCCGCTCAAGGGCCTCGTCACCGCGCAGGCCATCAGCAGCTCCGTCGTCGGCGGCGCGGGGTCCGTGGCCGCCAAGGCGAGCGTCGCCGAGGTGACGCTGCCGCTGCTCGCCGCGGCCGCCGGGCGCGTGCCGTCGATCCGGCTGATCAGCGCCCGCTGCGGGTCGGCCGACGGGCACGTCACCGGCAGCAGCGACCTCGCCGGCGTCAACCTCGGCCGCCTCGGCACGCTCCCCGCCGCCACCTCGCCCAACCGGAAGCTGGGCATCCCGGGCGTCGCCGAAGTGATCGTCAACGAGCAGAACCAGCGCTACGACGGCTCCCTCGAAGTGACCGCCCTGCACGTCAAGCTGCTCGGCGGCCAGGCCACCGGCGCGCTCGGCAGCGGCGACGTCAAACTCGCTTCCGTCACCTGCGGCCCGTCGAAGGAACGCGCCCCCGAGGCGCCGCCGCGGCCGACCGGGCCCGGGCAGGTCGTCGTCGTCCCCGCCGGTGCCCCGCAGACCGGCGACGGCTCCCTCGCCGGCCTCGCCACCGAGGGCTGAGGCGATGCTGCGCCGCGCCCTCCTCATCGCCGTCTCCGCGCTGCTGCTCGCCGGCTGCGGGGCGGCGGCGACCCCCGCCGCCCCGCCGCAGCCGGCCCCCGCCGCCGCCGCCGCCGCGGTGACGCGGTCCCTGCCGACCGCGCTCGACGTCCCCGCGATCGACGCGCGGTCGTCGCTGGTGTCGCTCGGCCTCAACCCCGACCGCACCGTCGAGGTGCCGCCGGTCGACCAGCCCCTGCAGGCCGGCTGGTACGAGTACGGCCCGACGCCCGGCGAGGTCGGGCCCGCGGTGATCCTCGGCCACATCGACGGCGACCACCGCAAGGGCATCTTCTGGCGGCTGCACGAGCTGAAGCCGGGCGACCCCGTGCACGTCGACCGCGCCGACGGCGGGAAGCTGACGTTCGAGGTGACGAAGGTCGACCAGATCGCGAAGGAGTCCTTCCCGACCGAAGCCGTGTACGGCAACACATCCGACCCGGAGCTGCGCCTGATCACCTGCGGCGGCAAGTACGACGCCGCGAACCGGAACTACCTCGACAACGTCATCGTGTACGCCAAGCTCAAGAAGTAACGCTCCCGGCCCGCGAAAACCGGTGGAACGGCACCGCCCTGCGCGGCTACGGTGCTCCGAACCGAGTCGCCTGGTCGAGGACGTGCCGTTGTACACCATGTGAGAACCCCCCGAGTGCTGAATCGTCGCGCGTCGCGCTGGTGCGCCGCGCTCCTTTTTGCTGCGGACTTCTCACAGAAAACGGTGTACTTCTGTGCTCACGACCTGGGTGGTCGAACCCACCTGCCTGCCGCTCGTCCGCCGCCGCTGTCACGGGTGCGCGGCCGAGCGGTTCCGGACATCCGGAAAATTTCGCGTCAACGCCCACCACAAGCTCCTCGACGCCTGGCTCCTCGTGCTCTGTACCGGGTGCGGGGACACGGCGAAGCTCACGGTCCTGGAGCGCGTGCCCGTGCGCTCCGTCCGGCCCGAGCTGCTGGACCGGTTGCAGCACAACGACCCCGGTCTGGCCGCCGAGCTGCTCCAAGATCCGGTGCTCCAGCGCCGCAACCGCATCGCCCTCGACTGGGACGGCGCGTGGCGCCTCGACACCGGCGGCTCGGACCACCTGGACCGCGAGGTCATCGACGTCGAGGTCCGCTTCACGGCGCGGATCCCGGTCCGGCCGGTGCGCCTGATCGCCGAAGGGTGCGGTCTTTCGCGGGCCGAAGTGGAGCGGCTGATCACGGAGGAGAAGCTCGTTTCGGCGGTCCGGCTGAGCGGCCGGGTCACCGGCGGCTTCACCTTCACGCTCAAACGCTGAACCCGGGGGCGAGCCGCTCAGCCACGGCCGGTGCGGCTCGCCTTCCGGAACTCCCGGTTGAGGCTCGCGATGCTCGCGAACGGGATCCCCTTCGGGCACGACGCCACGCACTCACCGGTGTTCGTGCAGCCCCCGAACCCTTCCGCGTCCATCGTGTCGACCATGTCCAGCACCCGCCGCGCCCGCTCCGGCTGGCCCTGCGGCAGCAGACTCAGGTGCGTCACCTTCGCCGCCGTGAACAGCGTCGCCGAGCCGTTGGGGCACGCCGCCACGCAGGCGCCGCAGCCGATGCACGTCGCGTTGTCGAACGCCAGGTCCGCGTCCGGTTTCGGGACCGGGGTCGCGTGGGCGTCCGGGGCACTGCCCGTCGGGGCGCTGACGAACCCGCCCGCCTGGACGATCCGGTCCAGCGCCGAACGGTCCACCACCAGGTCCTTGATCACCGGGAACCCCTTGGCCCGCCAAGGTTCCACGTCGACCACGTCGCCGTCGGCGAAGGACCGCATGTGCAGCTGGCACGACGTCGTGCGCTCCGGTCCGTGCGCCTGCCCGTTGATCACGACGCCGCACGAGCCGCAGATGCCCTCGCGGCAGTCGTGGTCGAAGGCCACCGGCTCTTCGCCGTGCGCGATCAGCTCCTGGTTCAGCACGTCCAGCATCTCGAGGAAGGACATGTCCGGGCTGACGTCGTCGACCGGGTAGGACACCAGCCGGCCCTCGGTGGCCGGGCCGGCCTGCCGCCAGATGCGGACGGTGAGTTTCATGTGTAGCTCCGCTGGGTCGGGTGGACGTGCTCGAAGGTGAGGTCTTCGCGGTGCAGCACCGGCAGGCCGTCCGGCCCGCCGTACTCCCACGCCGCGACGTAGGAGAACTGCTCGTCGTCGCGTCGCGCCTCGCCGTCGGCGGTCTGGTGTTCCTCGCGGAAGTGCCCGCCGCAGGACTCCTCCCGCGCGAGCGCGTCGACGAGCAGCAACTCGGCCAGCTCCAGGAAGTCCGCCACCCGGTTCGCCTTCTCCAGCTCCTGGTTCAGGTCCTCCGCGCCGCCGGGGATGCGGACGTCCCGCCAGAACTCCGCGCGCAGCCCCGGGATCCGGTCCAGGGCCTTGCGCAGGCCTTCGCGGTTGCGGGACATCCCGCAGTGGTCCCACATCAGCAGGCCCAGCTCGCGGTGGAACGAGTCGACGGACCGGGTTCCCCGCACCGAAAGCAGCCGCGAGATCCGGTCGCGCACCTCGGTCTCCACCCGCGTGACCGCGTCGTCGCCCGGGGAAACCTCGTCCAGGCGAGCCCCGCCGAGGTAGTCGTTGAGGGTCGCCGGGAGCACGAAGTAGCCGTCGGCGAGCCCCTGCATCAACGCCGACGCGCCGAGCCGGTTGGCACCGTGGTCGGAGAAGTTGGCCTCCCCGATGACGAACATCCCGGGGATCGTGCTCTGCAGGTCGTAGTCCACCCACAGCCCGCCCATCGTGTAGTGGATGGCCGGGTAGATCCGCATCGGCGTCCGGTAGGGGTCCTCGGCCGTGATGCGCTGGTACATGTCGAAGAGGTTGCCGTAGCGGACTTCGATCGCCGGGCGGCCCATGCGCGCGATCGCGTCGGCGAAGTCCAGGTAGACGCCCAGGCCGCCGGGCCCGACGCCGAGCCCCGCGTCGCACACGTTCTTCGCCGCGCGCGACGCGATGTCGCGCGGCACCAGGTTGCCGAAGCTCGGGTAGAGCCGCTCGAGGTAGTAGTCGCGCTCGTCCTCGGGGATCTCCTCCGGCACCCGCGTGTCGCCCTTCCGCTTCGGCACCCAGATCCGGCCGTCGTTGCGCAGCGACTCGCTCATCAGCGTCAGCTTCGACTGGTGCTCCCCCGACCGCGGGATGCACGTCGGGTGGATCTGCGTGAAGCACGGGTTCGCGAAGTACGCGCCGCGCTTGTGCGCCCGCCAGATCGCGCTGGCGTTGGAGCCCTTCGCGTTGGTGGACAGGTAGAAGACGTTGCCGTAGCCGCCGGTGGCGAGGACGACGGCGTCGGCGAGGTGTGTCTCGATCGCCCCGGTCACCAGGTCCCGCGCGACGATGCCGCGCGCCCGGCCGTCGACGACGACCAGGTCGAGCATCTCCGTCCGCGGGTGCAGCTCGACGTTGCCCGCGTCGATCTGCCGCGACAACGCCTGGTAGGCGCCGATCAGCAGCTGCTGGCCCGTCTGGCCCCGCGCGTAGAACGTCCGCTGCACCTGCACGCCACCGAACGAGCGCGTGTCGAGCAGGCCGCCGTACTCCCGCGCGAACGGCACCCCCTGCGCCACGGCCTGGTCGATGATCTGCGCCGACACCTGCGCCAGCCGGTACACATTGGACTCCCGCGACCGGAAGTCGCCGCCCTTCACCGTGTCGTAGAACAGCCGGTACACCGAATCGCCGTCGTTGCGGTAGTTCTTCGCCGCGTTGATGCCGCCCTGCGCCGCGACCGAGTGCGCGCGCCGGGGCGAGTCCTGGAAGCAGAACTGCACGACGTGGTAGCCCTGCTCGGCCAGCGTCGCCCCGGCCGAGCCGCCGGCCAGCCCGGTGCCCACGACGATCACGCGGTGCTTGCGCCGGTTCGCCGGGTTCACCAGCTTCGCGGCGAACTTCCGTTCGTCCCACCGGGTTTCCAGGGGGACGCCGGGCGCCTTGGTGTCGGCGATCGGGTCGCCCGTCACGTAGTCGCTCATCAGTCCACCAGTCCCGTCATGATCGCGACCGGGACGAGCGCGTAGCCGCCCGCGATCACGACCGCCGTCGTGCTGCCGAGGATCTTGATCGCCCGTTCCCGCTTCGCGCTGGTGACGCCCAGCGTGCGCGCGGCGCTGGCGAAGCCGTGGTGGATGTGCAGGCCGAGCATCGCGAGCGCGACGAGGTAGATCACGTTGACCCACCAGACCTGGAAGTCCGCGACGAGGTTGTGGTACGGGTCGCCCGGCACGAAGTCCCGGTTCACGGTGCCCACGGTGAAGTCGAGGATGTGCCAGACGACGAACACCGCCAGCGTCGCGCCGCCCCAGCGCATCGTGCGCGTCGCGAAGGTCGCGCGCACCGGCCGGCGGTGGACGTAGGGCACCGGCCGCGCCCGCAGGTCGCGGCGGACGAGCTGCACCGCCGCCGTGACGTGCAGCACCAGGGCGACGAGCAGGACGACGCGCTGGATCCAGAGGAACCAGGCGTAGTGCAGTACCGGCTCACCGATCGTGCGCAGCCAGTGCGCGTAGGCGTTGAGGTCGCCGGCGCCGAAGAACGTCTTGAGGTTGCCGACCATGTGCGCGAACACGAAAGCGAGCAGGAGGGCGCCGCTCACCGCCATGACGATCTTCTTGCCGATCGTCGAGTCCCAGAACCGGCGGAGGTTCGAACGGCGTTCGAGGTCAGTTACCACCTGATCGACGGTAAGAGCGGTTCCACCAGAGGTCAAAGACATCATGACTCTGCACTCGATAGCCACCGTCTATCATCGAGCCATGCAGCTGCACCAGCTCGCCTACTTCGTCGCCGTCGCCGAGCACCGGCACTTCACCCGGGCCGCCGAGGAGATGCGGGTCGCCCAGCCCTCGCTGTCACAGCAGATCCGCACGCTCGAACACGACCTCGGCGCGCCGCTGTTCCACCGGATCCGCGGCAACGTCTCGCTCACCGAGGCCGGCGAGGTCCTGCTGCCGATCGCGCGGCGGATCCTGGCGGAGACCGAAAGCGCGCGGCTCGCGATCCGGGAGCTGGACGAGCTCGACCGCGGCCGCGTGCGGCTCGGCGCGCCGCCCAGCCTGTGCACGGGCCTGCTGCCCGTGATGCTGTCGGCGTTCCGCCGCCGGTACCCGGGCATCCAGCTGGAGCTGCACGAAAGCGGGTCGGGCGACCTCCGGCAGCGGCTGGCCGAAGGCGGGCTGGACCTGGCCCTGCTGGCCGGCGCACGGATGGCGGGCGACCCCCACCTGGCGGCGACGCCCCTGCTGCTCGAAGAGCTGGTCGTGATCTCCCCCGCGGACGCGCCGGTGCCGCGCGCGGGCGCCCGGCTCGACGTCCGTGAGCTCGCGGACGTCCCGCTGGTGATGTTCCGCCGCGGCTACGACGTCCGGGAAGCGACGGTCAACGCCTGCCGCACGGCCGGGTTCGAGCCGTCGTTCGCGATCGAGGGCGGCGAGATGGACGCCGTGCTGGAGCTGGTGCGCGCGGGCGTCGGGTCCGCGGTGGTGCCGAGCAGCGTCGCGGGTGAGCGCTTTCCGATGACGCACTTCGCGCCGGAGGCGGGCATGACCCGGATCGTGCAGCTGGCCTACCGCAAGGAGGTCGAACCCACCCGGGCCGTCCGGGCGCTGCGCACCGCGATCGTCGGGTTCGTGGCCGACCGCGCGAGCCTCCCGCCCGGTATCGAGTCTCTTGTGGACAGAGGAGGATCCCGGCAAATAGGGGGTTGACCGACGCCGCGTTCAGGAGTCCGATGGACGCCGTGAATCGTCTGCGCTCGGCCACCGTGCTCGTCGTCCTCGCCGGTTCCCTCCTGGCCCCGGTCCCCGCCTCCGCGGCCGGCACCGGCCTGGGCTTCGACCTCGACGCGGCCACCATCCCCGAGCTCCAGCAGCGGATGGACCACGGTGGCCTCACCGCCGTGCGGCTGACCACGGCCTACCTGCAGCGCATCGACGCACTCGACGGCAAGGTGCACTCGGTGGTCGCGATCGACCCCGGCGCGCTCCGGGCCGCCGCCGCCAGCGACGCTCGCCGTCGCGCGCACCACACGCTCGGGCAGCTCGACGGGATCCCGGTGCTGCTCAAGGACAACATCGACACGCACGCGCAGCCGGCCACGGCGGGTTCTCGGGCCCTGTCGCGCAACCGCCCGGCCGCCGACGCGGCGCTGGTGAACCGGCTCCAGCGCGGCGGTGCGGTGATCCTCGGCAAGACCAACCTGTCCGAGTGGGCCAACTTCCGCTCGACGCACGCGACGTCGGGCTGGTCCGGGATCGGCGGCCAGACGAACAACCCCTACGTCCTCGACCGCAACCCGTGCGGCTCGTCCTCCGGGTCCGGCGCCGCGGTGGCGGCCACGCTCGCCCAGGTCGCGATCGGCACCGAGACCGACGGCTCGATCGTCTGCCCGGCCGGCGCCAACGACATCGTCGGAGAGAAGCCGACGCTCGGGCTGGTCAGCCGGACCGGCGTCGTGCCGATCTCCGCGGAGCAGGACACCGCCGGGCCGATGGCGCGTCACGTCGTCGACGCCGCCGTCACGCTGTCCGTGCTGCAGGGCCGCGACCCGGCCGACCCCGCGACGGCGGCGATCCCCGCGGGGCAGCCGCGGGACTACGCGGCTCTCCTGCACCCGGGTGCGCTGCGCGGGGCCCGGATCGGGGTCTGGCGGCTGGCCGGCCAGGACGCCGACGTCGACCGGGTCGTCGGAGACGCGGTCCGGACGCTGACCGCCCGCGGCGCGACGGTCGTCGACGTCGACCTGCCGTACCAGGACCAGATCGGGGCCGCGGAGTCCCCGGCGCTGCTCACCGAGTTCAAGCGCGACCTGAACGCCTACCTCACGCACCGGCCCGGCCACCCGGCCACGCTCGACGAGCTGATCGCGTTCAACCGTCGCGACCCGGTCGAGCTGTCGAAGTTCGGCCAGGAGCTGTTCGAACAGGCCGCCGCCGCGCCGTCCCCGAGCAACCCGACCTACCGGCAGCAGCGGGCGACGGCCACTTCGCTGGCTCAGCGGTCGATCGACGAGACGCTCTCGCGGCTGCACCTGGACGCGATCGTCGCACCGACCAACAGCCCGGCGTGGAAGACGGACTACGCGACCGGAGACGCGTACGTCCTCGGTTCGTCGGGCCCGGCGGCCGTCGCGGGCTACCCGAACGTGTCGGTCCCGGCCGGCTTCGCCGGCCCGCTGCCGATCGGCGTCTCGTTCTTCGCCGGCCGCTGGGCCGACGCCCGGGTCCTGGCCTTCGCGGCGGCGTTCGAGCGCGCCGCCCCGGCCCGCCGGGCCCCGGCCTTCCTCCCCACACTCGGCTCCTGACACGCCGTGTCGTCCCCCCAATCACGCGAGATGCCCCTCCAATCACGCGAGATCGCCCCCTGATCACGCGAGTCACGTGCCGGATCACGCGAACCGACCCTCCAGGCACCCGAACCGACCGTCCAGGCACGCGAACCGACCGTCCGGGTTCCCCGCCGACCCGTTAACCCCTTATCGATTCAGACACTCTCTGCTAGCCTCCGTCCCGGACCCGCGCACGGCAGCGCCGCCGGCGCCCCTGGGGAACTCTTCGAGGAGCTGAGATGACGGCAATCGCCCGTGTTCATGGTCGCGAGGTGCTCGACAGCCGGGGCAACCCGACCGTCGAGGTGGACGTCGTGCTGGAGGACGGCTCGCTGGGCCGGGCCGCCGTCCCGTCGGGTGCCTCCACCGGCACGCGGGAAGCGGTCGAGCTCCGCGACGGCGACCAGGCGCGCTACCACGGCAAAGGCGTGCGCAAGGCCGTCACCGCGGTCAACACCGAGCTCGCCGAAGCGGTCGTCGGGCTGAACGCCGAAGCGCAGGCCGAGGTCGACGCCGCGCTGATCGCGGCCGACGGGACAGCGAACAAGGCCCGGGTCGGCGCCAACGCCACGCTCGGGATCTCCCTGGCCGTCGCGAAGGCCGCCGCGGCGGCGAACACGCTGCCGCTGTACCGCTACGTCGGCGGCGTCTTCGCCCACCAGCTGCCGATGCCGATGATGAACATCGTCAACGGCGGCGCGCACGCCGACAACCCGATCGACTTCCAGGAGTTCATGATCGGCCCGGTCGGCGCGGAGACCGTCGCCGAGGCCGTGCGGATGGGCTCGGAGGTGTTCCACACGCTGCGCGCGTCGCTGCGGAAAGCCGGGCACAGCACCAACGTCGGCGACGAAGGCGGCTTCGCGCCCAACCTCGCCTCAGCCGACGAAGCGCTCGAGTTCGTCGTCCGCGCCATCGAGGAAAGCGGCTACACCCCCGGCGAGGACATCGCGCTGCTGCTCGACCCGGCCGCGTCGGAGTTCTACGACAACGGCGTCTACGACTACCGCGGCGAAGGCCGCAAGCGCAGCGTCGAAGAGCACGTCGCCTACCTCGCCGAGCTGACCACCCGGTTCCCGATCGTCTCCATCGAGGACGGGCTCGCGCAGGACGACTACGACGGCTGGAAGCAGCTCACCGACGGCATCGGCGACCGCGTGCAGCTCGTCGGCGACGACGTCTTCTGCACCAACGTCAAGCTGCTGCAGGACGGCATCGACCGCGGGATCGCGAACTCGATCCTGGTCAAGGTCAACCAGATCGGCACGCTCACCGAGACGCTGCTGACCGTCGACACCGCGCACAAGGCGGGCTACTCGGTCGTGATGTCCCACCGCTCCGGCGAAACCGAGGACACCACGATCGCCGACCTCGCCGTCGCCACCGGCTGCGGCCAGATCAAGACGGGTTCGCTGTCCCGCTCCGACCGCACCGCCAAGTACAACCAGCTCATCCGCATCGAGGAGGAGCTGGGCGCCGAAGCCCGGTACGCCGGCCGCGCCACCCTGCGCGGCCGCCGCTGAGCCGGCCGATCGGCGGGCCGGGCCGATCTGTAGTGCCATGGACGGGTGACGACGTTTCGCTCTTTCCTGGACAAGGTGGACGACCGGCTGGGTGACGGGCTCGAGCACGTCCTGTGCGCGCACCACCGGAGACGGCTGCGTGACCTCGGCTGGGGTGACGTGCTCGGGTCCGGTGGTGCGACGGACCGGCTCGGCGGCCGGGCCGCGGTCCGCGACGGCAACCGCGTCGAGGTGCTGATCGACGGCGAAGAGGTGCTGCCGGCGATCGAGGAGGCCATCAGGGGCGCGAAGTCCCACGTGCACATCGCCAACTGGCACGCGAGCGCGGACTTCCGGCTGACGCGCGAGCCCGGCGCCCTCACCCTGCGGGAGCTGCTCGCCGAGACCGCCGGGCGGGGCGTCGAGGTGCGGGTGCTGATGTGGGCCGGGCCGCCGGTCCCGGCGTTCAAGCCGACGCGGGCCCTGGCGAAGCGGGAGCAGCGGAAGTTCACCGACGGCTCGGCCGTGCGCTGCGTGCTGGACTCCCGCGAGCGGAGCATGCACTGCCACCACGAAAAGCTCGTGGTGGTCGACGACGCCGTCGCGTTCGTCGGCGGGGTCGACTTCACCGCGCTGGAGGGCGACCGCCACGACAGCCCGGACCATCCGCCGCGGCCGATCGGCTGGCACGACCTGGCGTCCCGGCTCGAAGGACCGGTCGTCGCCGACGTCGCGAACCACTTCCGGCGGCGGTGGATGGAGGTCGCGGAAGAAGAGCTGCCGGAGCCGGCCGTGCCCCAGCCGGCCGGCGGCAGCCGCGTCCAGTTGCTGCGCACGGTGCCGAACTCGACCTACGACTTCGCGCCGAAGGGCGAGTTCACGATCCTCGACGGCTACCTGCGCGCGCTGCGCTCGGCGCGCCGGCTGATCTACCTGGAGAACCAGTTCCTGTGGTCCCCCGAGATCGCCGAGGTGCTCATCGACAAGCTGCGCACCCCACCGGACGACCGCTTCCGCATCGTGCTGCTGCTGCCGCGCAAGCCGAGCAACGGCGCCGACACCACCCGCGGCCAGCTGGGGAGGCTGCTCGACGCGGACGACGGGAACGGCCGCCTGCTCGCGACGACGATCAGCGCGCACGACGGCGACGCCTCCTCCCCCGTCTACGTCCACGCGAAGGTCGGCATCGTCGACGACGAGTGGCTGACGGTCGGGTCGGCGAACCTCAACGAGCACTCGCTGTTCAACGACACCGAGGTCAACATCGCGACCGACGACCACGAGCTGACCCGCACGACGAGGCTGCGCCTGTGGGCCGAGCACCTCGGCCGGGAGGTGGCCGAGGTGGACGGCGACCCGGCGGACGTCGTCGACGACCTCTGGCGGCCGCTGGCCGAGGAGCAGGCGGAACGGGAACGCCGGGGTGAGCAACGGACCCACCGGCTCGTGCTGCTCCCCGGCGTCTCGCGGCGGGCGGGCCGGCTGCAGGGTCCACTGCGCGGACTCCTTGTCGACGGCTGAAGCGAAGATCGCCCATCGGCCCTAGATTGGGCGGCATGACCTCCACCGCCGAAAAGGCCACCCGGCTGCAGGAGCTGCACGCCGCTCCCGAGCTGCTGCTCGTCGTCAACGTCTGGGACGCCATCACCGCCAAGGTCGTCGCCGAGACGCCCGGCACCGAGGCGCTGGCCACCCCCAGCCACGGCATCGCCGCCTCGCGCGGCTACCCGGACGGCGAAAAGATCCCGCGCGACGAGATGATCGCCGAGGTCGCGCTGATCGTGCGGACGGCGGGCGACCTGCCCGTCACCGCCGACCTCGAAGCCGGCTACGGCGATCCCGGCGGCACCATCGCCCGGGCGATCGAGGCCGGGGCCGTCGGCGCCAACCTCGAAGACCAGATGAAGCCCCTGGGCGAAGCCGTGAAGGCGGTCGAAGCCGCCGTCGCGGCCGCCCAAAAAGCCGGGGTCGACTTCGTGCTCAACGCCCGCACCGACGCCTTCATCAAGACCGACCCCGAGACCGCGCTGACCGAGGCGATCACCCGCGGCCGCGCGTACCTCGACGCCGGCGCGTCCAACTTCTTCGTCCCCGGCAAGCTGGACGAGGCCCAGGTCACGCGGCTCGTGGAAGAACTGGGCGAGCGCAAGGTCAACCTCATCGGCATCCCCGGCTCGATCCCGCTGGCCCGCGCGCAGGAGCTCGGCGTCTCCCGCGTGTCCTACGGCCCGTGGAGCCAGAACGTCGCGCTGACCGCGCTGGCCAAGCTCACCGAAGACGTCTACGCCGGCGGCGGCCTGCCCGCCGACACCCGGAAGCTCAACTGAGCGCTACCGGATGCGCAGCCGCCGCATGAGCTTCAGCCCGGACAGCATGCTTTCGACGTACTTCTCGTAGCCCTGTCCGGGCCGCGGGCCCATGACCTGCTTCTTCAGCACAGCCAGGTTCTGCCCGTCGGTGTATTTCAGCAGACCTTGGTCGCCGTGGCGGGCGCCGACCCCGGAGCTCTTCACGCCTCCGGACGGCGTCCCCTTGGCGGCAAAGGCCGTCGCCAAGATGTCGTTGATGTTGACGTTGCCGGACTCCAGGCGAGCGGCCACCGCACGCGCGGCGCCGAGGTCGCGGCCCCAGACCGAGGCGTTGAGGCCGTAGTCGGTGTCGTTGGCCAGCTCGACGGCCTCGTCGACCGTGCGGTACTTGTGCAGCGCGATCACCGGCCCGAAGGTTTCGGTGACGCCGCAGACCATGTCCTTCGTGACGCCTTCGAGGATCGTCGGCTCGAAGAACGCCGGGCCGAGGTCGGAGCGCGGCTTGCCGCCGCAGAGCACGGTCGCGCCCTTCGCGACGGCGTCGTCGACGTGCTCCTTGACGCGGCGCAGGTGGTCGGGCGAGACGAGCGAGCCCATGTCGGGCCCGAAGTCATAGGCCGCGCGGACGTCCAGCGCGCTCGTGGCCGCCACGAACGCGTCCTTGAACTCGTCGTAGCGGGACTCCGGCAGGTAGATCCGCTCGATGTGCATGCAGATCTGGCCGGTGTTGCCGAACGCGCCGAAGATCGCGCCCTGCACGGCTTCGGTGATGTCGGCGTCGTCGAGCACGATCATCGGGTTCTTGCCGCCGAGCTCCAGGCAGCAGCCGATGAGGTTGCGCCCGGCCCGCTCGCCGATCACGCGTCCGGTTGCCGTGGAGCCGGTGAACATCACGTAGTCGGCCTGGTCGATGAGCGTGGGGCCGACGTCGGGGCCTTCGCCGCAGACGACCTGGAACAGGCCCTTCGGCAGGCCTGCCTCCTCCAGCATTTCGATGCCGTAGAGCGGCGAAAGCGCGGTCTTGTTGTCCGGCTTGAGCACGACCGCGTTGCCGGCCATCAGCGCCGGGATCGCGTCGGAAATGCCGGTGGCGAACGGGAAGTTCCACGGCGCGATGATCCCGACGACGCCCTTGGGCTGCCGGACCTCGGTCGACGACGTCAGCAGCGGCACCGGGCCGCCGCGCTTGGTCGGCGCCAGCAGCTTGGCGGCCCGCCGCAGGTAGTGGCTCATCACCATGGCGGGGTCGCAGGTCTCCTCGATCGCCATCCGCCGGTTCTTGCCGCTCTCGACCTGGATGAGGTCGGCGACGGCCCGCGCGTGGTCGACGAAGAGCGCGTGCGCCCGCTTGAACACCGCCAGCCGCTGCTTGAGCGGCGTGGCCGCCCACTCGCGTTGCGCCTCGCGGGCGACGGCGAACGCCTGCTCGATGTCGGCCGGCGTCGACTGCGGCAGCTCGACGAGCACCTCGCCGGTGTAGACCTCGGTGAGCTTCCAGGTCGCGCCGGCCGAACCCGGCACGCGGGCGACCAGCTGCCGCAGGAACGCGTCGGTCACCGTCGCCGGCCGGGCGAGCTCCAGCGGGGTCACGGTCATGGTCCGCTCACTTTCCCGAGAGGACGAGCTGCGCGCCCAGCTCGCCGATCATGATGGCGGGCGCGTTGGTGTTGCCGCCGGTGATCGACGGCATGATCGAGGCGTCGCAGACCCGCAGTCCCTCGACCCCGCGCACCTTGAGGTCGGGGCCGACGACCGCGAGCTCGTCGACGCCCATCCGGCAGGTGCCGACGCCGTGGTAGACCGACGTCGCGCGGTTGAGGATCGCGTCGCGCAGCTCCTGGCCGCGCAGGTTCGTACCCGGGTGGATCTCTTCCTTGACCGCGCCCTTGAACGCCTTCGACGCGAAGATCTCGCGCACCATCTCCGAGCCCTCGGCGAGCACCTCCAGGTCGGCCGGGTCGGAGAGGTACTGGAAGTCGATGAGCGGCGCGGCGGTGGGGTCGGCCGAGGCGAGCCGGAGCGTGCCGCGGCTCTTCGGGTAGATCAGCGTGGACAGCACGGTGAGCGCGGGGCGCTTGTCGACGTCGTGGCGGATCGGCGCGTCCTGGTTGGGCGAGACGTACGCCCACGGCAGAAGGTGAAGCTGGAGGTTGGGGACCGCGTCGGCCTGCGAGGTCCGCAGGAACGCGACCGCCTCGAACACCGAGTTGGCCAGGAACGTGGTCCCGGGCTTCATCAGCTCACGGGCCAGGCCACGGGCGAAGTACGGCGCCGAGCCCTTGTTCTTGCTGGTGGACACGTGGAACGTCAGCGCGTGGAACATGTGGTCGTGCATGTTGTCGCCGACGGGCAGGTCGGCGAGCACGTCGATGCCGTGCTCCTTGAGGTGCTCGGCGTGGCCGATCCCGGACAGCATGAGCAGCTGCGCGGAGCCGGCGAACCCGGCCGAGAGGATGACCTCCTTGCCGGCGCGGATGGTGCGTTCCCGGCCGCCGTCGACGACCTCGACGCCGACGGCGCGGCCGTGCTCGACGAGGACCTTCTTTACCAGCACCCCGGACTGCAGCTCGAGCGTCGGCGGCGCGAGGTGGTGGAGGTAGCCGCGTGAGGCGCTGTAGCGCAGGCCGTCGGCAGCGTTCTGCTGCATCCGGCTGACGCCCTCTTGGGACTCGGCGTTGTAGTCGTCGAGGATCTCGCAGCCGAGCGCGTCGGCGGTGGCGTCGACGAACTGCAGCGAGCCTTCCTGGGGGATCTTGTTGCGGGTGACCCGGATCGGGCCGCCGGCACCTCGGAACGCGTTCTCGCCGTCTTCGAAGTCTTCCATCCGCTTGTACGCCGCGTTGACGCTGTCGGCGTCCCAGCCGGTGTTGCCCTCGGCGGCCCAGGAGTCGAAGTTGGCGCGGTTGCCGCGGACGTAGACCATGCCGTTGATCGAGCTGGAGCCGCCGACGACCTTGCCGCGCGGCACCGGCATCCGGCGATCGAGAACGTGTTTCTGCGGCACGCCGTAGTAGCCCCAGTCGAACGGCTTCTTGAGCTGCGGCACCGCGTGCATCGGGCCGACCAGCCCCGGCTTCTTGAGCAGCAGCCGCTCGTCGCTCTTCCCGGCTTCGAGGACGATCACGCTGGCCCCGGACTGCGCCAGCCGGCCCGCGATCGCCGCCCCCGAGCTCCCCGACCCGACGACGACGTAATCGGCCTCGTCGCCGCGCGGCGCCCTTTTCGCCATGTCCGCTCCTCGGTCCAGCCCGTGGCAAACTATAACCTGTTCTAGTTTGCTCACGGTATAGCTTCGCCGCCTCGGAGCGCAACGGGTACTCCTACGTGGCGCCCATGGCCTTCTCGATCTCCGCGACCAGCTTGCGCACCCGGCCCGTTTCCAGGCTGCCGTAACAGAACGTGTTCATGTCCACCTGGTCACCGCCGCTGGCCGGGTTCTCCACGACGTCGGTGGAGGCGCCGTCGACGGTGAACGTCAGCCGGCCCGGCCGGGAGAAGCCCGGCTCGGAATTGCTGATGTTCTTGATCTTGGTGACGCTGAAGGTGTGCTTGCGGTCGTTGCCGAAGAAGCCGTCTTTGACGGCCGCACTGATGGTGACTTCCGTGCCGCTGAACCGGATCGACCGCCGTCTGGCGTGCATGCTTCCTCCCCGCGGGACCGGAGGAAAAGCGTAAGCAGTCACCCCATCAGGCGACAAGCACCCAAGTGTGACATCGCGTCACGATCCGCCACTATGCGCTAGCCGGACATTCGCCAGAGGGGGCCCATGTCCGAGCAGTACCCGAGTGATCCCAACACACCGCAGTGGATGCAGGTGGCCCCGGCACCGCCCGGCCCGCGGGGGCGCAACACCTTCGCGGTCGCCTCGCTGGTGCAGATCGGCCGGACCAACCAGACCGGCCACGGGATGGCGATCGCCGGGATCGTGCTCAGCCTGCTGCGGGTGGGGCAGGTTACGTTCCGCCGGTCGAAGCTTCGGTGGGTGTGTTCTATCCCGACAGCAAGGCTTGGCCGGCCGGGAAGTCCGCTGCGGTGTGCACGTTCCAGGTCACCTCGGAGCAGCAATTGACCGGGCCGCTCAAGCACTGAGCCGCAGGGACGCAGGTCGCTTCTCCAGTCGCCGCGCGATCGCCTCGGTCACTCATCTCCGGATCTGTGCCGCCGGTCAGAGTCCCTGCCTCAGTGCGTCGGCCGCCCGGGCGAGGTCGGCGCGGACCTCGCGGGCCGCTCGGGCCGCTCCCTTCGCCTGGTGCCGCTGGAGACTCAGCGCGTACACGTTCCACAGCCCGGTGACCGCCGCCGCCGTGATGCGGACGATCGGGTCGTCCGGGGTCGTGCCGGCCCGGGTGGCCAGCGCCTCGACCGCGGCGTCCGTCAGCCGGTCGCGAGCCTCGCGGTGGTGCGCCACCAGCGCCGGGGTCGCCCGGATCAGCTCGCCGAACCGGCGAACCTCCTCCCAGCCGTGCCGGCGCGCCGATTCGAGCAGGAAGTCCAGCTCCTCGCCGAGCACCTCGAGGGCCGCGTCCAGGGGCGGGCGGTCGGCGAGCCGCGCGCTCAACGCGTCCACGTGCGTGTCCCAGCGGTCGGCGAGCAGGGCTTCCTTGCTGCCGAAGTGGTTGAAGACCGTCTTCTCCGTGACCCCGCACGCCCGCGCGACATCGGCGACGCGCACCGCGTCGAACCCGCGCTCCAGGAACATCCGGGTCGCCGTGTCCGACAGCTGCTGCCGCAGTTCGCGCTTCCGCCGCTCCCGCAGCGTCTCCGGTTTCAGCACCTGAACATCGTACAGCAGGAGTACTATTTATAGTGACTGTAACGAACGGGAGCGACCATGAGCGAGTTCGAGATCGTCCGCGAGTACCCGCAGGCCCGGCCCCGGGTCTGGCGCGCCCTCACCGACCCGGCGCTGGTCCCGCGGTGGACGTCGACCGGCCGCGGCGGCCGTCCCGAAGGCTTCGCGCCGGAGGTCGGCACGCGGTTCCGGTTCGTCGGCCGGCCGGTCCCCGGCTGGGACGGCATCGTCCGCTGCGAAATCCTCGCGGCCGAGGCACCCGAGCTGCTCACCTTCAGCTGGCGCAACCAGGAAACCGACCCGCCCAGCACGGTGGAGTACCACCTCGCCGAAACGACGACGGGAACCCGCCTCACCTACCGGCACACGGGGTTCCGCGGAGCCGGCGGATTCTTCATGGCCCGGCTCCTGCACCGGGTCCGGCGCCGCATGCTCACCGAAGGCTTCCCCGAGGTCCTCGCTGCGAGCGACTGGTAGCCAGGCAGTCCCGACCCGGCGATCAGCCCGGCACCGGGTCGGGCTCCATCCCCAGCACGTCATCGGCGAGCCCGGCCGCGAGAGCCCGCAACGCCGCGTCCAGGTACACCGTCAAGTCGGCATCCGCCCGCGCGGACCAGCGGTCATAAGCCGCACGGCAGGCCGCGAGCACCGCGCGCCCCACCACCAGCGGGTACAGCGACTCCTCCGGCTGCCCCGACCTCCGAGCGACGAACGCGCTCACCGCACGCTCCCACGCGTCGTAGTGGACCGCGGCGCTCGCGGCCAGGTCCGGCACCGTACTCAGCAGCGTCATCCGCCGGCGCAGCTCCGGCACGTCGTCGGCGCGGTAGTGGTTGGCCGCCAGCACCGCGCGGCGCACCGCCTCCAGTACCGGCAGGTCCGCCGGCATCTCGGCGAGCAAAGCCCGGATTGTCTGGACCTCGGTGTCGAACTCGTTCCAGAGCACGTCGGCCTTGGCGTCGTAGTAGCGGAAGAACGTCCGCCTGCTGACGCCGGCCGCGGTGGCGATCTGGTCGACGGTCGTCTCGTGGAAGCCCTGCTCGCTGAACAGCCGCAGCGCGGCGACCTCGAGCTCCCGCGCGCTGGTGCCCGGCGGGCGGCCCCGGCGGGCCGCGGGCCGGGCGAGCACGTCATCGGTCATCCGGGTGCCATTCCCTCGAGAGCCTTGATTATCGACACGGGGTGACATTACCCTCCCCACTATTCGTCACCCAGTGCCGAAAATCATCACTGCCGAAGGAGTCAGGATGAGTGAGAACCCCACCACCGAACCCGCCGCGACCGACGAGGTCCTCACGGAGGAGCTCCTCGTCGAAGAGGTCTCCATCGACGGCATGTGCGGTGTCTACTGAGGACTCGCCGGCGGGTTTCGACCTGGACGGCGCCTGGCGACTGGACGACCGGGTCTCGATCCGGCCCGAGCGGTTCGGCGCCCTGCTGTACCACTTCGGCACCCGCCGGCTTTCCTTCCTGAAGAGCCCGACGCTCCTGGACGTCGTCCGCGGCCTCGCGCGGCACCCGGACGCGCGGGCGGCGTGCGCCGAAGCCGGCGTCGGCGCCGGAGAACTGCCGAGGTACCGCGCGGCGCTGGCCGCACTGGCCGAGTCGCGCATGATCCAGCCGAGGAGCCTCTGATGTCCCTTGTGGACGAATTCCAGTACGGGCTCGACGCCCCCATCTGCCTCACCTGGGAACTGACCTACGCCTGCAACCTTTCGTGCGTCCACTGCCTTTCCTCCTCGGGACGGCGCGACCAGCGCGAGCTGTCCACAGTGGAATGCAAAGCGCTGATCGACGAGTTCGAGCGCATGCAGGTCTTCTACGTCAACATCGGCGGCGGCGAACCCACCGTCCGCCCGGACTTCTGGGAGCTCGTCGACTACGCCACCGAGCACCACGTCGGGGTCAAGTTCTCCACCAACGGCGTCAAGATCACGCCCGAGGTGGCGCGCCGCCTGGCCGCCGGCGACTACGTCGACGTCCAGATCTCCCTCGACGGCGCCACCGCCGACGTCAACGACCACGTCCGCGGCCCCGGCTCCTATGACACGGCGATCCGGGCGATGCAGCACCTCGCCGACGCGGGCTTCGAGAACTTCAAGATCTCCGTGGTGATGACGCGCCACAACGTCAGCCAGCTCGACGAGTTCAAGGCCATCGCCGACCGCTACGGCGCCCAGCTGCGGATCACGCGGCTGCGCCCGTCCGGCCGCGGCGCCGACACCTGGGACGAGCTGCACCCGACCGCCGCCCAGCAGCGCTCGTTGTACGACTGGCTGGTGGCCCACGGCGAGAACGTCCTCACCGGCGACTCGTTCTTCCACCTCGCGGGCTACGGCGAGGGCGACCTGCCCGGGCTGAACCTGTGCGGCGCCGGGCGCGTCGTGTGCCTGGTCGACCCGGTCGGCGACGTCTACGCGTGCCCGTTCGCCATCCATGACACCTTCCTCGCCGGCAACGTCCGCGGCGGCGGTGGGTTCACCAGCGTGTGGCGGGAATCCGAGCTGTTCACGTCGTTGCGTGCGCCGCAGAGTGGCGGCGCGTGCGAGTCGTGCTCGGCGTTCGACGCCTGCCGCGGCGGGTGCATGGCGGCGAAGTTCTTCACCGGCCTGCCGCTCGACGGGCCCGACCCGGAATGCGTGCGCGGGCACGGCGAACTGGCGCTCGCGGGCGTGACGAGCGTCCCGAAGCCGTCGCTCGACCACTCCCACCGGCGGCGTCCGGTCCCGGTCACCATCGGGATGCGCCGCCCGCCGGAGCGTGCCTGCGACGAGAGCCCCCTCGCCGGATTCAGGCGCTGACCGTGCGGCTCGCGGACCTGTCCTGGCCGGACGTCGCCGAGCGCGCGGCGGCCGGCGCGATCCTCGCCGTGCCGGTCGGCGCGACCGAGCAGCACGGCCCGCACCTGCCGCTTTCCACCGACACCGACATCGCGCTCGCGCTGTGCGACCGGCTCTCGGACCAGCGCCCGGACGTCCTGGTGGCGCCGGCCGTGGCCTTCGGGTCCAGCGGCGAGCACGCCGGGTTCGCCGGGACGCTGTCGATCGGCCAGGCCGCCACCGAGCTCCTGCTGCTGGAGCTGGGGCGGTCCGCGGCGGAGACGTTCACGCGGCTGCTGTTCGTCTCCGCGCACGGCGGCAACGCGGCACCGGTCGCCCGGGCCGTCGCCCGGCTGCGCGCGGAGTCGCGGGACGTGTCGGTGTTCCAGCCGCGCTGGGACGGCGACCCGCACGCCGGACGCCCGGAAACCGCACTGCAGCTGGCTTTGCGCCCCGCCGGCGTACGGATGGACCGGGCAGTCGCGGGCGACCGGCGGCCGCTGGGTGAGGTGTTTCCGCTGCTGCGGGAGGGCGGGGTGCGCGCGGTGAGCCGGACCGGCGTGCTCGGCGACCCGACCGCCGCGACTTCGACGGAAGGACGAGCGTTGCTGGACGAGCTGACCGCTCAGCTGGTGTCCCAAGTGGACGGTTGGCGATGAGGACCGCGCTCGTCACCGGCGCGGCGCGCGGGATCGGGGCCGCGACCGTGCGGCACCTGGCCGGTCAGGGATACGCCGTGCTCGCGGTCGACGTCGCCGCCGACGACCCCGCGCTGCCGTATGCGCTGGGGAGCAAGGCCGAGCTGGCCGCCGTCGCCTCGCAGACGGGTGCCGAGGCGTTCGTCGCGGACGTCCGGGACCCGGCGGCGCTGGCGGCCGCGGTGGCCGAAGCCGAACGGCGGTGGGGCGGTCTCGACGTCGCCGTCGCGGCGGCGGGGGTGATCGCCGGGGGCGTGCCGTTGTGGGAGGTGCCACCGGAGCAGGAGGACGCGGTGCTCGACGTGGACCTGCGCGGGGTGCTCAACCTGGCCCGGGTGGCGATCCCGGCGTTGCTGCGCCGTCCCGAGCCGAGGTCGGGCCGGTTCCTCGCGGTCGCCTCCGCCGCCGCGACGCGCGGGCTGCCGATGCTGGCGGCGTACTGCGCGGCGAAGGCGGGGGTCGCCGGTCTGGTCCGCGCGCTGGGCGCCGAGCTGGGCGGGACGGGTGTGACGGCCAACGCGGTCAGCCCCGGCTCCACCGACACGCCGATCCTCGCCGAGAGCGCCCGGCTGTACGGCCTGCCGGGCGCGGAGAATTTCGCCACGCAGCAACCGGTCGGGAGGTTGCTGGAGCCGGCCGAGATCGCGCGGGTAGTGGCGTTCCTGGCGGACCCGGACAGCGGCGCGACGACCGGCGCGGTGGTGCCGGTGGACGGAGGGCTGGCCTTGTGACGGCTCCTCAGCACGAGGCCCTGCCGCTCGGCGTCGCCGGATTCCGGACCGCCCTCGCGCCGAACACCCGGCCACCGCGCGCCGCGGCCCACCTCGACGAAGGGCCGATCCGGTGACCACACCCCTGCCACCAGGCTTCCGGATCACTCTCGACCCGGACACCAAGCAGCTGCGCGATGACCTCTGGTTCGGTGGCTCGCCGGCCCGAGTCCTCCGCCTCACTTCGGCCGGCCAACGAGCCTGGAAAGAATTCGCCGACGGTCCCATCACGTCCCCGGCCGCCGGCGCGCTCGCCCGGCGGCTCACCGACGCCGGCTTCGCGCACCCCATACCGCCCGAACCGGCCGCGCCTGCGGAGCTCACCGTCGTCGTTCCGGTTCTCGACCGGCCTGGGCCCCTTGCGCGCTGCCTGGCGTCGCTCGATGGCACCCACCCCGTGCTTGTCGTCGACGACGGGTCGGAAGACCCTGCCGCGATCGCCGCCATCGCCGCCGCGCACGGGGCGAAACTCGTGCGCCGGGAGGTCAACGGTGGGCCCGGGGCCGCGCGGAACACCGCGCTGGAGCACGTCTCCACCGAGCTGGTGGCCTTTGTGGACAGTGACTGCGTCGCGGCCGGCGACTGGGCCGACCAGCTCGCCGCCCACTTCGCCGACCCCCTGCTCGCCGCCATCGCCCCCCGCGTGCGCGCCTTGGCGGCGGACACCGCCGCCGGGCGGTACACGCGGGCCGTGAGCAGCCTCGACCTCGGTGACCGGCCCGCGCGCGTCGCGCCCCGCACCCGCGTGGCCTACGTCCCGACCGCCGCCCTGGTCGCCCGCCGGTCGGCCTTGACGAAGATCGGCGGGTTCGACCCGGAGCTGCGGGTCGGCGAGGACGTCGACCTCGTCTGGCGGCTGCACGCCGCGGACCACCGGGTCCGGTACGCGCCGGACGTCGACGTCGGCCATCAGGAACCCACGACCTGGCGCGAGCTTCTCGGCCGGCGCGCGCGGTACGGCACGTCCGCCGCCCCGCTCGCGAAGCGCCATCCGGGGAACCTCGCCCCGCTCGTCCTGCATCCGTGGCCGGCCCTGACCGTCGCCGCGGTGCTCGCCCGGCGGCCGCTGCTCGCGTCCGCCGGCTTCGGCGGCGCCCTCCTGACCATGATGAAGACGTTGCGCGCCAACGACATCCCCACCGAAGGCGTGGTCCGCGCGATGGGCACCGCCGTGCACCAGACCTGGCTCGGCGCCGGCCGCTACGGGACGCAGTTCGCCGCGCCGGTCCTCGCCGCGCTCCTCACCCGACGCGGGTGGGGACGCCGCGCCACGGTCGCGTCGCTGCTGCTCGGCCCGCCGCTGACCCGGTGGCTCGCCGATCGGCCGGACCTGGACCCCGTCCGCTACACCGCCGGCGCGCTCGCCGACGACATCGCCTACGGCGCCGGCGTCTGGGCCGGCTGCCTGACCCACCGGACCGCCGTGCCGGTGCTGCCCGAGATCGCCTGGCGCCCACTGCGCGTCGACCGTAAGGAAAAACCATGAGCAACGCCTGGTTCGAGTCCGTCGCGGAAGCCCAGCGGAGGGCGAAGAAGCGCCTCCCCGCGTCCGTCTACTCGGCCCTGATCGCCGGCTCCGAGAAAGGCCTGACGCTCAAGGACAACCTCGACGCCTTCGACGAGCTGACGTTCGCGCCCCGCACGGCCGGACACGCGAGCGAACGCGCGCTCGCCACCACCGTGCTCGGCCGCGAGATCGCGCTGCCGGTGGTCATCTCCCCCACCGGCGTGCAGGCGGTGCACCCGGACGGCGAGGTCGCCGTCGCCCGCGCGGCCGCCGCGCGCGGCACCGCGATGGGCCTGAGCTCCTTCGCCGGCAAGCCGATCGAAGACGTCGTCGCCGCCAACCCCGACACGTTCTTCCAGGTCTACTGGACCGGCAGCCGCGACGACCTCCTCGCCCGGCTGGACCGCGCCCGGCGGGCCGGCGCCGCCGGGCTCATCCTCACGCTCGACTGGTCGTTCTCCCACAGCCGCGACTGGGGCAGCCCGCACATCCCCGAGAAGCTCACCTTCCGCGAGCTGCTGCGGTTCGCACCCGAAGGCCTGGCTCGCCCGCGGTGGCTGCTGGACTACGCGCGCACCCGCCGCCTGCCCGACCTCAGCGTGCCGAACATGGCCGAACCCGGCACGCCGGTCCCGACGTTCTTCGGGGCGTACGGCCAGTGGATGCAGACGCCCCCGCCGTCGTGGGACGACGTGGCCTGGCTGCGCTCGCAGTGGGACGGGCCGTTTCTCCTCAAGGGCGTCATCCGCGTCGACGAGGCCCGGCGCGCGGTCGACGCGGGCGTCAGCGCGATCTCCGTGTCGAACCACGGCGGCAACAACCTCGACGGCACGCCGGCCACGATCCGGGCCCTCCCCGCGATCGCGGACGCCGTCGGCGGCCAGGTGGAAGTCCTGCTCGACGGCGGCATCCGGCGCGGCAGCGACGTCGTCAAGGCGCTCGCCCTCGGCGCCACGGCCGTCCTCATCGGACGCGCGTACCTCTGGGGCCTCGCCGCGAACGGCCAGGCGGGCGTCGAGAACGTCCTCGACGTCCTGCGCAACGGCATCGACTCGACGCTGCTGGCCCTGGGCCACCGCAGCATCCACGATCTGAGCCGCGACGACGTCCGGATCCCGGAGACGTTCACCCGCGCCCTGGGCGCCGACGCGCCGGCCAGGATCCGCTGAGCGTCAGTGCGAGTGGGCCTCTTCCAGCGAGGCCCCCGCCAGGCGCGCCGCGACTCCGCGGCGGAAGTTCGGGCAGTCGTGGACGTCCTCGCGCTCGCACGCCAGACCGTGGGCGATCGCCGTGCGAGCCGCCTGGGCCTGGGCGATGCGCCGGTCGAGTTCGGCGAGCTTGCGTTCGTGCAGCTCGCGCCAGCCCGCCGCGGCCGACGTACGCAGGTCCATGAGCGTCTTCAGTTCGCGCAGGGTGAACCCGACGTCGCGGAAGATCAGGATCTCGCCCACCAGCTCGATGGCCGAAGGCGGGTAACGCCGCTGGCCCGCGACCCGCTCGGGTGCCGGGAGCAGGCCCAGCTCCTCCCAGTACCGCAGCGCGGAAGTGGCCACACCGGTGCGGTGGGCCAGCTCGCCGATCGTCAGGAGTTCCTCGGGCATTTGACTTCGAGCGTACTTGAAGCCGTTGACTCGCGGCATGGCGATGGCAGGGCTCAAGCAGCGCATGATCACGCAGTTCCACCACCCGCACGGCCTCGGCGGGCGCGTGGCCGGATGGGTGATGGCCCACCGGAGTTCGAACCGGCGGCGCAACGTCTGGGTGGTCGAACTGCTGGACGTCCAGCCCGAGGACCGCGTGCTCGAAGTGGGTTTCGGCCCCGGGATCGCCCTCGGCGAGCTGGCCGCCCGCGCCACCCGCGGCCGTGTCTACGGCGTCGACCACTCCGCGGTCATGGTCGAGCGAGCGGGCCGGCGCAACCGCGCCGCGGCGGACCGGATCGAGCTGTTCCCAGCCCCGGTGGACCGGCTGCCGTCGTTCGGCGAACCGCTCGACGCCGTCCTCGCCGTGAACTCGTCGGGCTTCTGGCCCGATCCCCCGCAGCGCCTGCGCGAGCTGCGGAGCCTGCTGCGCCCCGGCGGCCGCATCGCGCTCGCGTCCCAGCCGCGGTGCCCCGGCGCGAACCGGGACACCACGACCAGGGCCGCGGGCGAACTCCAGGACCTGCTCACGCAGGCGGGGTTCACCGACCTGCGGGTGGAGACCCTCGACCTCGATCCGCCGGTCGCCTGCGTGCTCGGCGTCAACCCACGGTGAAGCTCGCGGTCAGCGTGGCCGCCGAACTGGTGCCCACGTAGACCTCGATCTTGCCCGGCTCGACGCGGAACTTCGCGGCGTTGTCGTAGAAGCCGACGTCGTCCGGGGTCAGGGTGAACGACACCGTCTTCGAGGCACCCGCCGCCAAGGTCACCCGCTGGAACCCGCGCAGCCGCCGGACGGGCTGCACGATGGTGGCGACCGGATCGCGCAGGTACAGCTGGACGACCTCGTCGCCCGCGCGGCCGCCCGTGTTCGTCACCCTCGCACTCACCTGGATCCGGCCGCCCCGAGTGGACAATCGGGTGTCCGAAAGCCGCAGGCCGTCGACGCGGAACGTCGTGTACGACAGGCCGTGGCCGAACTCGTAGAGCGGGCCGGTCTCCAGGTCGAGGTACTTCGACGTGTACTTGTTGGCCGGATCCGCGGGCCGTCCGGTGTTCTCGTGGTTGTAGTAGATCGGGACCTGACCGACCGCGCGCGGGAAGCTCACCGGCAGCTTGCCGCCCGGGTTGACCGTGCCGAACAGGACGTCGGCCACGGCGTGCCCGCCCTGGACGCCCGGGGCCCACGCCTCGAGGATCGCGGGCGCGTCGGCGTGCACGGACGCGATCGTCAACGGCCGGCCGTTGACCAGCACCACCACGAACGGCTTCCCGGTCTCCTTGATCGCGGCCACCAACTGCTGCTGGACCCCGGGAAGGTCGATGGTGCTGCGCGCCGCCGCTTCGCCGCTCATGGCGGCGGTTTCCCCGACCACGACGACGGTCACGTCGGCCGCGCGGGCGGCCTGCTGCGCGGCGGCGAACCCGCTGGTGTCGGTCCCGTCGACGGTGCAGCCGGCCGTGTAGGTCACCGCGGCCCCCGGCGCCGCGGCCTTGATCCCGTCGACCACCGTCACCGGCGGGGTCGTGCCCGCGCCGGTGCCCAGGCCCGACCAGGTGCCGTTGAGGTCGTAGGTCGCCGTGCCGAGCGGGCCGACCACGGCCACCTTGCCGACGGACTTGGCCAGCGGCAGCACCGGCCCGTCGTTCTTCAGCAGCACCATGCACCGCCCGGCGGCCTGCCGCGACGCGGCGAGCGCGACGGGTGAAGGCACCTTCACCTCGCCGGCTTCGTCGACGTACGGGCGTTCGAAGAGGCCCAGCTTGACCTTGACCAGCAGGATCCGGCGGACGGCGTCGTCGATCTGGTCGCGGGTGATCCGCCGCTGGGCCAGCAGCTGTTCCCCGAACTTGACGTAGTTGGTGCTGACCATCTCCATGTCGACCCCGGCCGGCAGCGCAGCGGCCGCGGCGTCCGCGCCGTCGCCGGCGAGGCCGTGGTTGATCAGCTCTTCGATGCCGGTGTAGTCGCTGACGACGAACCCGCGGAAGCCGTACGCGCCCTTGAGGACGTCGTGCACGACGTAGCCGTTGCCGTGCGCGGGGACACCGCTGATCGTGTTGAAGCTGGCCATCACGGTCGCGACCCCGGCCTCGACGGCCGCCTTGAACGGCGGCAGGTAGAGGTTGTGCAGGCGCTGCAGCGAGACGTCGACGGTGTTGTAGTCGCGGCCGCCTTCCGCGCCGCCGTAGGCGACGAAGTGCTTGGCGCACGCGGCGAGGCGGTCCGGTGACGAGTAGTCGCCGCCCTGGTAGCCGCGGACCTTCGCCACGGCCATCTGCGAAGCCAGATAAGGATCTTCGCCGTTCCCTTCGGCGATGCGCCCCCAGCGCGGCTCGTGGGTCACGTCCATCATCGGCGCGTAGGTCCAGTGGATGCCGCTGCGCCGGGCCTCCTTCGCCGAGACCGTCGCGTCGGCGGCCGGCACGCCGGGGTCGAAGCTCGCGCCCTGGGCCAGCGGGATCGGGAAGTTCGTGGTGTACCCGTGGATCACGTCGAGGCCGAAGATCAGTGGGATCCGCAACCGCGTCTGCTCGACGGCGATCTTCTGCAACGCGTTGAGCTTCGCGGCGCCCACGACCGAGAAGACACCGCCGAGCTGCCCGGTCGCCAGCGACGTCCGCGCGAGGTCTTCGGTGCCGACCAGCTGGAGCTGCCCGAGCTTCTCGGCGAGGGTCATCTTCTTCAGCAGGTCCTCGACCCGCGGGTTCCGTTCGGGCCGGGCGGCGGGGTCCGCCGCGGCGGACGGGGCGAGCGCCGTGGCGACTCCCCCGGCGGCGAGGAGACCGCCGACTCCGGCGAGCAGGCTTCGCCGGTTGACGCCGTCGGCGGACGGCGAAGCGACTGCGTGGTTATCGGGGTGGCTCTCGAGGTGGCTCTCGGGCTGTTCCATGGCGGGGACCCTTTCGCGAGAGAACGAGGGCGACAGCATAAGCACGATCGCCGCCCGCCGAACGGTTGGTTTTTCCTTCCCGCGAACGCTTGTGGTCCCGCGCCGGGCGTCCTACGGTCGATCCGGACCGACACGTGAGGGGGCGCCGTGCGGGCGTTCGGAGCTGTCCTGGCAAGCGCTCTCCTGCTGACCGGCGCGACCCCCGCCCTCGCGGACGTGGCTTGGTCGCCGTCCCCGATCGCCTGGACGACGTGTCCGGACGACCCGGACAACCCCGGCGTTCCCGACGGGGAGTGCGGCACGCTCCGGGTGCCGCTCGACTGGGACCGGACGTGGGGGCCGTCGATCGGCCTCGCGGTGGCCCGGCACCTGGCCACCGACCCCGCCCACCGCCTCGGCGTCCTGCTGGCCGACGCCGGCGGCCCGGGCTCGTCCGGCGCGGAGATCGCGCTTTCCCCCGGCTACTTCAGCCCGGAGCTCCGGGACCGGTTCGACGTCGTGGGTTTCGACCTGCGCGGGACCGGCAACAGCGGGTTCATCGACTGCGAGATCCCGCCCGGCGCGCCCGACAACGAGCCCGCCGACCGGGCGCGGTTCGAAGCTCTGCGCGCGTACAACCGGCAGGTGGTCGCGGATTGCCGCGCCCGGCACCGGCCGATCTTCGACCACGCCGACACCGCCGCCAACGCGCGCGACCTGGACGCGGTCCGCCGCGCGCTCGGCGAGGACGAGATCAGCTTCCACGGCGCCTCCTACGGCACGCTGCTCGGCCAGCAGTACGCCGAGCGGTACGGGGACCACGTCCGCGCGATGGTGCTGGACGGCGTCATCGACCACAGCGTCGATCTCGGCCACTTCGTCGGCGACCGGGCCGCCGCCGTGGACGAGCTGTTCGGGCAGTTCACCGCGTGGTGCGAACGGACGGTGACCTGCGCGCTGCACGGCCGGGACATCCTGGCGACCTGGCGCCGGGCCCAGGTCGCGGCCGACGGGATGCCGTTCCCTCACAACTGGCTGCGCGACCAGGTGTACAACGACATGCGCGTTCCGGACTGGGACGACGTGGGCCGGGTGATCGCCGACACCGCGGCCGGCAGCCCGCCGATGCGGGCCGAGTTCGTCCCCAACTACCCGTCGATCCGCCTGGCCGTCGTCTGCCAGGACTTCGACCTGCGCATGCCGACCTTCGCGCGGTATTCGGCGATGCACGCCGAGGAGCTGCGCCGGTCGCCGATCATGCGTGGCAGCACGATCGGCCACGACGAAGCCACCGCCTGCCTCGGCGTCGCCGGCCCGCCCGCGAACCCGCCGCACCGGCTGGACATCTCGCGAGCGCCGCGGATCCTGCTGCTCAGCAGCCGCTACGACCCCGCGACGCCGTACACCTGGGCGGTGAACGTCCACCGCCAGGCACCGGCGAACACGACGCTGCTGACCTACGAAGGCTCCGGGCACGGGGCCTACCGGCGCACCCCGTGCACCCGGGCGGCGGTGGACGGCTACCTGCTGACGCTGAAGACATCCCGCCACGACTTCAGCTGTCCGGCCTGAGCCACCGCCGCCGGAGTCCGGCTCAGCCGAGGTGCGAGCTGATCACCGAGTAGTCGTTGCCGACGTTGGTGTACACGCCCGGGAAGTCCTTGCGCGCACAGCCTTCGCCCCACGAGACGATGCCGGCGAGCTTGCCGTCGACGTAGGCGGGGCCGCCCGAGTCGCCCTGGCAGGAGTCCTTGCCGCCTTCGGGCACGCCCGCGCAGAACATCGACGCCTTGTCGTAGGTCGAGCTGCCCGCGCTGTACTTCTCCGCGCAGGTGTCGTTGTCCGCCACCGGCACCGACACCTTGAGCAGCGTGTCGGAGACGTCGCCGCCCTCCGACGTCGTGCCCCAGCCGACCACCGTGACGTCCTTGCCCGCCTGGTAGGCGGCGTCGTCGGCTGACTGCACCAGCGTGGCCGGCTCGTACGGCAGGTCCTTGTCGAGCGTCAGCACCGAGTTGTCGTGCTGCATCCCGCTCATGGTGAAGTCCGGGTTCTGCCAGACGTCGCTCACCCCGGCCTTCGCACCGGAGGTGTCGCTGAACTTCGTCTGGCCGCCGATGATCTCCATCTGCGATGCCTCGACGCCGTCGGTGCAGTGCGCGGCGGTCAGCACCTTGTTCTTCGCGACCAGGGTGCCGGCGCAGTGCTGCGCACCGTTGACGTTGAAGATCACGGTGGCCGGGAACTCGTCGATCGTGGTCGGCGTGCCGCCCACGATTCGCGGGTCACCAGCCGACGCACCGGGTGCGGCGACAACGGCGAAGGCCGCGGCCGTGGCGAGGGCCCGTGCGGCCCGCCGGACCACGGAACGTCCGTCTACCTGCATGAACATCTCCCTTCGGGGACCTGGAAGGTGGTACCCGGGAGCAGACCAGACCGGCCGTGGTCGCGGTTAGCTACGAAAGTCGCTTCCTGACCATTTGACGACGATGGTTGGTTTTTGTCCGACACGAGTGGCGAGCCGGCGGCATACGCGGTAGCGGCTGTCAATCCTTGACATCATGCCGATGCCGTCTTAACGTTTTCACACGCCGCCGAGTTGTCCAGACCATTTATCCCGTGAAAGGACATCCTCGATGCGCGTGCGTTCCCTGCTCGTCCTGCTGGCGGTGCCGGCCCTGATCGCCGGATCAGCCCTCCCCGCGCAGGCGGCCGACCCCTCCGTCGCCCCGGGTGGCAACTTCGACCTGGGAATCTGGCAGCTGCAGGAGCCGGTCGGCTCCCCCGGGTCGCCGACCACCATCTCCTCGTCCCGCCTCAAGGGCGCGAACGGCTTCCAGGACAGCTACTTCTACACCGACACCCGGGACGGCGCGATGACGTTCTGGGCGCCGGAAAAGGGCGTCACCACCCCGAACTCGAACTACGCGCGGTCCGAGCTGCGCGAGATGAACCGCGACGGCTCGGCCGCGAACTGGTCGCTGAGCGGGTCGCACAAGCTGAGCGCGACGCTGCGCGTGGTGTCGGTGACGTCGAACGTGTGCGTCGGCCAGGTCCACCTCGGCACCGGCGGGTCGTCGACGAAACCGTTGCTGGAGCTGTACTACCGGTCCAGCGGCGACATCGTGCTGGGCACGGAGAACTCCCCCGACGGCGGCCAGACGTCGCACACCGTCGGGCACGTGGCGGTCGGCAAGACCTGGACCTACACGATCGGGATCTCCGGCGGCAACACCATCGACCTGACGGTCAACGGCAGCACCACCCACTACTCGATCCCGTCGTCGTTCAAGGCGTACAAGCAGTACTTCAAGGCGGGCTCGTACAACCAGTCCTCGTCGAGCAGCACGACCAAGGGCGCGCGGGTCGGGTTCTACGGCCTGACCGTCTCCCACAGCTGACCGGTCCGGCCCGGTGGCCGCCACCACCAGGCCGGCGGCCGGCTCAGCGCCAGCCCAGCTCCGGGGCGACGTGCGTCAGGATGCTCTCCAGCACGTGGACGTTGTAGTCGACGCCGAGCTGGTTCGGGATGGTCAGCAGCAGGGTGTCCGCGGCCTGGACCGCCTCGTCCTCCTTCAGCTCCCGCACCAGCTCGTCCGGCTCGGCGGCGTACGAGCGCCCGAAGATCGCCCGGGTGTTCTCGTCGATCATGCCGACCTGGTCACGCGAGCTGCGGTCCCGGCCGAAGTACGCGCGGTCCTGGTCGTTCGTCAGCGCGAAGATGCTGCGGCTGACCGACACGCGCGGCTCGCGCGCGTGCCCCGCTTCCGTCCACGCCTCCCGGTAGGCCTCGATCTGCTTGCGCTGCTGGACGTGCAGCGGCTCGCCCGTCTCGTCGTCCTTGAGCGTCGAGCTCTGGAGGTTCATGCCGAGCTTCGCGGCCCAGACGGCGGTCGCGTTCGAGCTCGAACCCCACCAGATGCGCTCGCGCAGGCCCTCGGAGTGCGGCTCGAGCCGCAGCAGCCCGGGCGGGTTGGCGAACATCGGCCGCGGGTTCGGCTGCGCGAAGCCGTCACCCTCGAGCAGCTTGAGGAAGACCTCGACGCGCTCCCGGGCCATGTCCGCGTCGGTCTCGCCGTCGGCGGGGGCGTACCCGAAGTAGCGCCAGCCCTCGATCACCTGCTCGGGGGAGCCCCGGCTCACGCCGAGCTGCAGCCGGCCGCGCGAGATGAGGTCGGCGGCGCCGGCGTCCTCGACCATGTACAGCGGGTTCTCGTAGCGCATGTCGATCACGCCGGTACCGATCTCGATCTTCGAGGTGCGCGCGCCGATCGCCGAGAGCAGCGGGAACGGGCTGCCCGCCTGCCGCGCGAAGTGGTGCACGCGGAAGTACGCGCCGTCGACGCCGAGCTCCTCGGCCGCGACCGCCAGGTCGATCGACTGGTGCAGGAAGTCCGCGGCGGACCGGGTCTCGGAGTGCGGGCTCGCCGACCAGTGGCCGAACGAAAGGAAGCCAATCTTCTTCACACCCACCCCAGCGTCCGGCGCCCGGGAATGATTCCCGGGGTGCGCGAACCGGCCGCCGCCGGACCCCTCGCCCGGCGGCGGCCGGGGGAGCTCAGCCGCAGTGCTCGGCGCGCTCCTGGTCGGTCATCGGCGCGGTGTGCTGCGTGATGTCCCCGGTCGAGCCGGGCACCGGGCCGTCCGCGTCGAAGTCCTGGTACCAGATGTAGTGGTCGTAGAACTTGTCCGGGAAATGCATTTCGTAGGTGCCGTGCACCTTCTGCATCTTCGGCGCGCGTTCCACCCAGCCCTTTTCCCCGGGCCGGACGTCGACGTTGGTCGCCTGCCCTTCGGTGTGCGACGACTCCCACGTGTGCTGGTACGACGTCTCGATCGAAACCTTGAACACTTCCGAGAATCCGTATTCGGCCGAAAGGGAAACGCCGAAGCTGTTCGACTCCCCGGTCGTGTCGGACCAGTTCACCGTGCTGCGCTGCAGGTCGCCGGTGCAGTTGAAGGCCGCTTCGCCGACCTGGTGCCCGGCCCCGGTGTGCTCCTCCGGCGGGCCGGCCGGGTGGAACACGCACGAGTCCGTGCCGTTGTTGCACTTGTCGAGCAGTTCCCGGGCGGTGGGCTGGCCGTCGGCCGACGCGCCGGGGGCCGTGAGGACGAGGCCGGCGGCGGTCAGCAGGCCGAGGCCCGCCGCCGTCCACGCGGTGCGCTTGCTGGTCATGGTGGTCACTCCTTCGCTCAGCTGAAACCGATGGACTGGGTGCGGTCGTCCATGAAGGACCCCACGTTGCCGGTGTTCTCCTTGAACGGGCCGTCCCGGTCGCCGCCGAGGTTCGGCTCCGGGTAGAGCCAGACCCAGCAGTCACCCCACGGCTGCACGGAACTGATCTTGTTCTTCCAGTCGTCGCCGAGGTCGAACTGCCAGTTGACCCAGCCGTCCTTCTTGCACAGTTCGGGTCCGGTGATCGTCAGCGAGTTCCCCGTGTAGTCGGGACCGTCGAAGAAGGTGCCCTGCACGACCTGGCCGGCTTCCTGCTCGACGGCCGCCGAGCGCTGCGTGCCCGAAGAACAGTGCTGCACACCGGTCACCGAATTCAGCACGCAATGCCGGGTCGTCGCCGCCGCGGTCGCCGGAACGGCGCCGAGCAGGCTCATCGACGAAGCCGCGGCCGCCATCGTCAGAACAGTTCTGGTCCAATTCCGCGCCATTGTGAAATCCTTTCATGGAATGCGAAGTGATCTTCTCCATCGAAAGTACGACGGCACCCCCGGGTAATGCGCGCGCGTTGCCCCTCGACACAGCGGGGTCTGCCCCATTCCCCCGCGGGCCCCGGCGCCGCCGTGCGGACCACTCGGCGGCGCGGTACAGTACGCCGTCCCGGTGACAGGGTGCCGCCGAACCTGTCACCCTCGGTGACACGATCATGAAAATTCCCCCCGCCGTAACTTGACTCATTCCAGACAAGCGCCCTAGGGTGGCCGTCGTGATGACCGACTTCGAGGCGCAGCTGCGGGCGGTCTCGTTGCGGGTGACGCGGCCGAGACTGGCCGTGCTCACCGCGCTGCACGACCACCCGCACGTCGACACCGAGACGGTGATCGCGCTGGTGCGGGCCGAGCACCCGACGGTGTCGCACCAGACGATCTACGACGTCCTGCGGGCGCTGACCGACACCGGCCTGGTGCGGCGCATCCAGCCCGCGGGCGCGACCGCCCGGTACGAGTCCCGGGTCGGGGACAACCACCACCACGTCGTGTGCCGCACCTGCGGTGCCATCGCGGACGTCGAGTGCGCCGTCGGCCACACCCCGTGCCTGACCGCTTCGGACGACCACGGCTTCGTGATCGACGAAGCGGAGGTCGTCTACTGGGGCACCTGCCCCGGCTGCGCGGCCGACCCGAACCTCCCCATGATTGCCGCCTCGGAAGGAAGTAGATGAGCAACACCCAGGACAACGCCGGTTGCCCGGTCGCGCACGACTCGGTGACCGCGCACGGCAGCGAGAGCGAGAACCCGGCGATCGACGCCCCGTCCGTGAAGACGGGTGGCCGTCCGCGCACCAACAAGGACTGGTGGCCCAACCAGCTCGACCTGACGGTGCTGCACGCGCACTCGGCGAAGAGCAACCCGCTGGGCGAGAAGTTCGCCTACGCCAAGGAGTTCGCGAAGCTCGACGTCGAGGCCCTCAAGCAGGACATCGCCGGCGTCCTCACCACGTCGCAGGACTGGTGGCCGGCGGACTTCGGCCACTACGGCGGCCTGATGATCCGGATGAGCTGGCACTCCGCGGGCACCTACCGCATCCACGACGGCCGCGGCGGCGCCGGTGACGGCGGGCAGCGCTTCGCGCCGCTGAACAGCTGGCCCGACAACGCCAACCTCGACAAGGCGCGCCGCCTGCTGTGGCCGGTCAAGCAGAAGTACGGCCAGAAGATCTCGTGGGCCGACCTGCTGGTGCTGGCCGGCAACGTCGCGCTGGAGTCGATGGGCTTCGAGACCTTCGGCTTCGGCTTCGGCCGCGTCGACACCTGGGAGCCCGAAGAGATCTTCTGGGGCACCGAAGAGGACTGGCTGGGTGAAGACCGCTACGCGACCGACACCGAGATGGTGCCCGACCTCGGCGCGACCGAGATGGGCCTCATCTACGTCAACCCCGAGGGCCCCCGCGGCAGCGCGGACTTCGAGGCGGCGGCCCACTTCATCCGGGAGACCTTCGCCCGGATGGCGATGAACGACGAGGAGACCGTCGCCCTCATCGCCGGCGGCCACACCTTCGGCAAGACCCACGGCGCCGGTGTCGCCGACGACCACGTCGGCCCGGAGCCCGAGGGCGAGCGGCTGGAGTCGCAGGGCCTCGGCTGGCTGAGCACCCACGGCAGCGGCAAGGGCGCGGACGCGATCACCAGTGGCCTCGAGGTGACGTGGACGGACAAGCCGACCGAGTGGAGCAACCGCTTCTTCGAGATCCTCTTCGGCTACGAGTGGGAGCTCACGACGAGCCCCGGCGGCGGCAAGCAGTACGTCGCCAAGGACGCGCCGGAGATCATCCCGGACGCGTACGACCCGAACAAGAAGCACAAGCCGACCATGCTCACGACGGACCTGTCGCTGCGCTTCGACCCGGTCTACGGCCCGATCTCCCGCCGGTTCCTGGAGCACCCGGACGAGTTCGCGTTGGCGTTCGCCAAGGCGTGGTACAAGCTGCTGCACCGCGACATGGGCCCGGCCAGCCGGTTCCTGGGCCCGTGGGTCGCCGAGCCGCAGCTGTGGCAGGACCCGGTGCCGGCCGTCGAGGGTGACCTCGTGGGCGACGCCGACATCGCCGCCCTCAAGGCGAAGGTGCTCGAGTCCGGCCTCACGACCGCGCAGCTGGTCGGCACGGCGTGGGCGTCGGCCGCGAGCTTCCGCTCCACCGACAAGCGCGGTGGCGCGAACGGCGCCCGGATCCGCCTCGAGCCGCAGCGGAGCTGGGAAGTCAACCAGCCCGAGCAGCTCACGACGGTCCTTTCGGCCCTCGAAGGCATCCAGCGCGAGTTCAACGAGGCCGGCGGCGCGAAGATCTCGCTGGCCGACCTGATCGTCCTGGCGGGTTCGGCGGCCGTCGAGAAGGCGGCGCGCGACGCCGGCGTCGAGACGACCGTGCCGTTCCACCCGGGCCGCACGGACGCGACCGAGGACCAGACGGACACGGACTCGTTCAAGGTGCTCGAGCCGCGCGCCGACGGGTTCCGCAACTACCTGCGGACGGGCGAGAAGCAGCAGCCGGAGAAGCTCCTGGTCGACCGCGCGTACATGCTGAGCCTGACGGCCCCGGAGATGACGGTCCTGGTCGGTGGCCTGCGAGCCCTGGGCACGGGCGGTTCTTCGCACGGCGTCCTGACGGACCGGCCGGGCGCGCTCACGAACGACTTCTTCGCGAACCTGCTCTCGCCGGGCACGCGCTGGAAGGCGTCGGAGTCCGAGGAGAACGTGTACGAGATCCTGGACGCGTCGACGGACAAGCTGAAGTGGACCGCCACGGCGGTCGACCTGGTGTTCGGAGCGAACTCCCAGCTGCGGGCACTGGCCGAGGTGTACGCAAGCGAGGACGCGCGCGAGAAGTTCGTGTCGGACTTCGTGGCGGCTTGGACGAAGGTCATGGAGCTGGACCGGTTCGATCTGGACTGATGGTGCATTGCTGACGGGCCCGGCTGATTCTTCGGATCGGCTGGGCCCGTTCGTTCGTCAGGACCGGGTAGCCCGCACCGCGGCGAAACGAATCTTGACGTTGTCGGTGAGACGCTTGAGGCCGAGCAGTTCCAGTACTGCCCGCTGCAGCGCCTCCTCACCGAGGTTCCCATCCCGTTCCGTGACGTAGTCGAACAGTGCTGCCAGTTCGCTCGGAGGGACCTCGTCGAAGGACCGGGGTCCCAACAAACGCAGGCGTACCTCCGGCTGGTCGGGTAGCCGGTACGTGCGCGGCTTGATCCCGCGCTCACTGAGGGGATTGTCCTCGACGAGCTGCCCCTCGCGGACCGCCTGTGCGATCGCTTTGTTCACCTCGCTCGCGACCAGCTTGGTGACCCGCACGGCGCCGGACGCCCGGACGTAGGCGGTCTGCAGCCGACCGCCCAGCACCGGCCCCTCGGCCTCGACGATGCGCACGAGACCGTCCAGCAATTCCGTCCGTGACGCGGGGCCCACCTGAATCACCGTGCCGTCGAAATGGCCGTAAGCTGCGAGCAGCGAGGCCGCGGTCGCAGACACCGGCGCCTCTGCCTTTGTGAATTTCGAGTCGTCCTCCTGCTCCAGGACTTCCAGTTCAGGCGCTCCCACGATGGCCACCACGCGTTCCGACGCCACGCCCAAAGGCTCGGTCGCCGCCGATACGGCCACGACCTGCTGGAGAGCGACCGGCTCGATCGTGTCCGGTTCGGACCCGACCGGTTCCGGCACGCCCTCGAGCCGCGGGATGAGCACGGGCTCGACTTCCGGCAGACGTGGCTCAGCGGCAGAAGGGTCATCGGCGTCCGGAGCCCATCCCGACGGATGGATGTCGAGTTCCTGCAACGTCTCCCACAACCGGGCCAGAACCGCCGGCCGGTCGGCATAGAACTCCGACTCACGGATGCGGAAGAATCGCCATCCACACCGCTCGAGGTCACGTTGCCGAGCGAGATCGCGCTCGTAGGCCTCCGGCCCATGCCACGCGTCGCCGTCGCATTCGACCGCCAGCCGCGCCTTACGACCGACGACCACCAGGTCGATCCGGTAGCCCTCAGCCGGGAACTGGGGAACGACGCTGTACCCGCGGTCCACGAGGCGGTTGAACACGCGCTGTTCGAACAACGAATCGAAGGGCTCCACCTTCTGGTCTTCGTGTACGGCGGTGTGCCTCGCGTCGTCGACGCCCTCCGTGCGCCCGGACCACGCGTAGCAGTAGTCCAGCAGCTGGAAGCGCATGTCCTCCGGGTTGCCGAGGTCGGACAGGCGCAGGGAGTGGAACACCCACATCTGGTCCTTGGCACGCGAAGCAGCGACGTTGAACCGCTGGACGTACATGTCCTGGGTCAGCGAGCCGATCCGCTTCCCGGGCTCCGGCGCCTTCACCATCGACAGGAACATCACGTCGCGCTCCGAGCCCTGGAAATCCGCCGAGTCGCCGCACCGCAGCTCGCGTGCCTTCCACTCCTCGGGCTGGATGCGTTCCAGCAAAAGCTTCTCGATCCTCCTCGCCTGGGCACGGCCGAGCAACGACACGACACCGAAGGTGAGCCCGTCGTACCGAGGATCAGTGACGCACTTTTCGATCCGATCGACGATGGCGTCCGCTTCCACCGGATTCACCTTGTCGGTCACGCCGCGCTCGTAGCCGTCCTCGAGCAACACCGCCTTGATCGGCTCCAGGCGATCCGCCCCGTACTGGCGCACCGGCACCAGCCGGATGCCGTCGGGCTCATAGGCGATCCGATTGGAGAAGCCGATGATCTCGGGCACGCAGCGCCGGTGCTCGACCAAGGTGGTCATACCCTCGAAGCGCATCTTCGCCTCGTCGAAGAGGCTGCGCTTGGGATCCTGCCACGACGCCCGGTACGGGTCGTCCCACAAGTACTGCTCGGCGAGATCACGCAGTTGCTGTTGGTCGGTGCCCACTGCCGAGGGCGAAACCTGCTTGTCGTCGCCAATCACCACGATCTTGGGCGCGAGGTACTGGAGGAACGTCGCTTCCAGACCCGCTTGCGACGCCTCGTCGACGATCACGACGTCGAACATGTCCGGTTGGACGCGGAACTGTTCGGCGATCCGGTAGACCGGCATGATCCAGACGGGAACCGCGGGGCGGCAGCGGTCCATCGCTGCTTTGATGTCGGCCCGGCGTTTGTCCGCGTACATGCCGGTGCCCTTGCCGAGCAGCTTGACCAGCTGGGCGTACTGGAGGAGATCGGCGCGGGCCTTGCCGGACAGCCGCTCCGGCGAAACGGCGTGTCCCCAAGCGCGTTCGGCGGCCAGCCTCTCGACTCGGCCACGCAGCTGTGCCTCGACCTCCAGCACCTCGGTCTGCAGGGCGTTCACGTCCTCGCCGGTGCGTCCGAGAACCCAGGCTTGCACCGCGGCCCAGGCCCATGCCGCGTCCCAGTCCGCCAGCCTGTTCACCCATGCGGGGTCGCGGGAATCCGCCGACACAGCCTCGTACACACCGGGCAGCGAGTCCGCCAAGGCCGCCGCGATCTCATCGCGACGTCGCGCCAGCCCGGCGACCTCGATCAGCCGGACCAGCCGGTGGCGGGCAACCGCGTACCGCTCGTGGCTGCGCTCCTCCACGGCGGCCGCCAGGTCCTTCACACACGGAGCGGCGTCCGCCCACCGCGCCACGTCGCCGACGGTCCGGGCAAGTTCCAGCAACGGCGATGTGGCGGCCGTCCGGGCGTCGGACACGGCCGCAGCGTCGACAAGCCGCGCGTAAGTCTGAACGGCGTCGAGATCGGTCCAGTTCGGGCGCGGGAGCCCCAGGCCCGCCAGGCCGCGTTCCTCGGTCTCGAGGGTCTCCCCCAGCGCCAGAACGCGGCGCAACTGCGCCAGTTCGGTCACGTGCCACTGCAGTCGTTCGCTCAGTGTGTCTTCCACGGGAATCCGCACCGAGTCCGGCCACGCCCGGTCCAGCGCGTCGAGGGTCCGCGACGCCTCGGCCCAGGTCAGGAAAAGGTCGAGCTGGTCCGCTCCGGTCGGTGGCACACCGTTGACCCGCACCGCCTGGAACAGGGGTTGTGCCTGTTTGACGGCCTTGGCGGCGAACGCTCCCGTTTTGGGTGACCCATCCGGATTCGTCTTGAGTGCGTTGCCGCCTCCGACGTGCGCACGCAGCGCCTTGGCCAAGCCGACGAGCGCACCCATGTCTGCGGGGCCGACCTGCACGTCGGTGAGCGGGCCCAAGCGAGTCACCAGAGGGCCGGCGTAACCGATGAGCTGAACGATCTGGTCCGCCCGCGACCGCCAGTGGTTGGCTCGCCCGGCAAGCACGTCGGCCAGCGAATCGTTGATCCACGCTTCACGCCGGCGTGACAGTTCCTCAGCCCCTCGTGCGAACCCGTTGAGCCGCTGTCGCAGCACGGTTCGCGTCGACAGGTCCAGTCGCCGCACGCCCTCGAACGCGGCGTGGCGGGTGAGGGCGCGGTGACTTTCCTCGGCCGAAATGGCCTGCCGCTCGGCTGTGACCAGCGACGAGAACACCTCAGGGATGGGCACATCGACCAGGGGAATCAGCCGAAGCTGGGACTCGGGCTCATCGCCCACCAGTTCGTCGTCCAGGACACTCCGGTACCACTCGACGAGCTGGCCGGCGGGAATCGGGGAAGGACCGACGACGCTCGGGGAAATCAGTTCGGCGACCCAGCCGAACCGGTCCTGCTCCGATTCGATTCGCTGCGCGATGGCGGCGAGCGTGCCACGGTAGTCGCCGATTTCGAACTCGACAACCTCCTCTCCTCGCGCGTCGAGCAGGCGCCGGTACAACGCGGCACGTCGCAAGCGGAGTTCCTCGATCGTCGTGAGCTGGTCATCGACGACCCGGCGGGCGGCCGCCGCGTCGTATTCGCCGGCCACGTGGCTGATCCGCTCCACGGCGACCTTGAGATCCGCCAGGTCGGAGCGCGAGGAGCCGACTACCGAGACGGCCAGCGGTGCGATCGCCCGTGGGAGCTTCGTCCGCACCTCCTTGAGAGCGCGATCCGTGTGCGCGGTCACCAGCACGCGCTTGCCCTGCGCGAGCAGGTGGGATAGCAGGGCCGCGACAGTGTGGGTCTTGCCGGTTCCCGGTGGGCCTTGGACCAGGGTCTGCGCCTTCGCGTCGACCTGGCTGAGCACGCGCAACTGCCGTTCGTTGACCGGCAGCGGCAGGAACGGGTCCGTGTCGACCTCCACCAGCGCTCCCGGCTCAGGTGAACGTTCCGAGGCCGGCCGGTGGTCGGGATCGACGAGCGGGAGCAGGCCGTCCGGAACGACACCAGACTCACCGAGCTGGTCGGCGACCGAGTCGAGGATGTCAACGATCCCCTGCGTCGAACGCCTGCGCAGGATCAGGGCGGGAGCGAACGCCGCGACGGCGTGCGCGCCCGGCTTCTGCGGCTCGTCCTCGTCGAGATAGGCGGCGTCACTGTCGAGGGCATTCACCAGACGGCGCAGTACGCCGCCCACGCTTTCGCGGTGCACGACGGAGGCGTCGAACTCGCGAGCTTCGTTTCTGATTTGGACGACGTGCGGCGGATTGGCCACACGGCCGGGATCGAGCATCTCCAGTTCGACGGTCAAACCGGCCGAGACCTCGGTCTGGTGGACGGTCAGCCGTCCATTGGCGTCGTCGAAGTGGATCATGGCGGGGACTGTTACGAGGTGCCGCCGGACGACGTAGTCACCTGGCGGCGCCCACGACAGGCAGCCCACTCCGACGACCAGTTCGAGTTCTTCGGCGTGCCCGGTCGCGGTGACGTACGCGGCGAAGAGCTCGTTGTAGACGTTTCGCGCCGGTCGGTCGATGCGCTCGTGTTCGGCCCAGACGGCCCAAGCAGCTTCCCATTCGGCATGGGCGTCGCGGATTCCCGGCGCATCATCGATGGAGGTGCAGCGCTCTCCCCCGGCCAGTGATTCACGCAGCGTCGGCGGCGTGACCGGGTCGTCCCATTCGCCGTCCAGCCAAGATTCCAGCTGCACTTCGGGTTCCGGGGCCTCGTGATGCGCGACCCGCTCGATCGTCAGCAGAGCAGCGGAGTCATCTGCGTTGGCGGAGCGGATGGCGGGATGCTCGGGCAAGCGCCCGAACCACAGCACGGACTCGTAGCTGTCGGTGGTGCGAGGCGGGTTGGACTTGAGTTGCTGGCTCCGTGCGAGGAACCGGAACAACCGCACCGCTCGATCGACCGCAGCACTCCGCTGTGCTGAAGCAGCGCCATCGTTTGCCACTGCCGCCCCCATTTCTTCACCGCCGAACAGACCATCGTGCTCATCGTTTCGGACGCGCCTGGCGATACGACCGACATCACACCGTTACAAAATGCGCTCCGAAACCACTCGGACGTGAGCGCGGCCGACGTCGGGTCCGCCCCGGGAAACTCACGGAGCTGCTCAGCGACGGGCATCCTCTGTGTCTCATGAAAGTGTGACTCAAACCGCCGTGATCAGCGGTGCAGCCTCGGACGGCTACCCTCTCGGAGGCACTTCGCCGTGCGGCAAAGCAGATGATCACGTCCAACCCGTCCGGCCGCTCGCAATAGGCCGTCCGGTTGAGATAGCACCTCAGCGGTTGTCCCGGTGGCCACTACTGGGATATCCCGTTACTTCCGGAGGGTGCGGGAGGGGGCTGGGTGACGTCGTGGAACGGCTCTGACCACCCGAGCTCCCTGGCGTTCCTCATCGACTGCCTGGAGCAGATCCCCTCCCTGCGCGACCCCGGCAGCCGGCGCCTCTGCCTGGAACTCCTGGCCGATCACCTCGGGATGCAGCTGGTCGTCGAGGAGCTGCCGACCACCCGGGCCTGCCTGATCGGCATCGTCCAGGCCTGCCGGCGGCAGCACCCTCGGGCGCTCGGGGCCTTCGTCGACGCCGTCGAGCAGATGGAGCCCGGGTCGATTCCCGTGCAACGCGCGCGGGCCGCCGTCGAGGACATGGCCGCGCTCGATCTCGTCACCGAGTTCGATCGGCAGGAGCTGCTGAACCTTCTCGGCGAGAACCCCAGCAGCCGGCTGGCCGAGCTCGTCCGCGCCGCCGCCGGGCCCGCCGCCGAGCTGACCTCGGCCGACCATCGTCCCGCCGACGCGCTGGCCACGCTCGAACGGATGAACGCGCAGCCGGACGGGATCCCGCCGCTGCTGCTGTTCGTCGAGTATCTCGCGGCCGCCGCCGGTGACCAGCGCGCCGAAGGCCTGCGCGACTGGAACGACCGCCAGGCCGCGCGGCTGGGCGTGACCGAGCAGATCAACACCGTCCGGCTGGCGCAGGCCACCGAACCCGCGACGCCGGAGGAGGTTGTCGCCTACCTCGTCGTCCGCATCGAACCGGACCTCCTCGACACCGGCCTGCTCGTCGTCGTGCACTGGCGGCACAACGATCCGACCGGCTGGCGGCCGCGCCGGAGCGAGCCGTTCACCGGCGACCTCGACGCCGTCCGCGCGCACGTCGCCGACCTGGTCGCCGCGGCCGAGACCGGCTGGGCCAAGGACGCCACCGCGATCCGGATCGAGTTCCTGCTCCCGTATTCGCTGCTGAGCCTGCCCGTGGACCAGTGGGACCTGGAGGCGGGCAGCTCACTGCCGCGCCCGCTGGGCCTGCACTACCAGGTGGTCGTCCGCAGCCTCGACCGCGCGCGCTCGCCCCGCTGGCACCGGGAGTGGCGCCGGCGGTGGGACCTGCTCAAGAAGGTGCCCGCCGGCCTGACGACGCCCGAAGAGCACTGGCTGTGGAGCGACGGCGCGAAACGGCGGCACCTGACCGCGCTCGACGCGAAACTGGCCGAGCAGAAGAAGGTCCTGTCACTCGTGCTGCGTTCGGTGCCCGACAGCGCCGATCCCGGCGAGGTGCTGGTCGGGGTGAGGACCGGGATCCCGGTGATGATCTGGCACCGCACCGAAGCCGCCCGCTCCGCGTTCGAGGCGGAGATCAAGTCCCTGCGCGACTTCCTGCCCGAGCTCGTCGAACACCTGCGCCTGCTGCGCAGCCGGGCCCGCCAGGCGGCCCGGCCCGATTCCCACGTGGGCAGCCGGGTGTCGCTCCTGTGGGACGACCCGGACAGACCCGTCGAGCCGCAGGAACCGCCCGCGGCCCCGATCGAGGAGGTGCCCGCCCGATGAGCGGAGCCGAGATCCCGCCATGGTGCGTCTACCGCGGTCACGGGCTGCCGCCACCGGCCGGTGAGGACGCCCCCGAGCTGCCCGCCCCGCCCAGCTGGCGGACCTTCGACGGCGGACCCGCACTGCCGGTCCCGCCGGTGGCCGACGCCGAGTTCGTCCGCCGCCTCGGGGTGCCGGCCGTGGCCTCGGCGCGCGACGCGACGCTCGAGGAGATCCTGACCGTGAACGCCGCGTTGTACCTGCGGCGGCCGCTGCTGGTCACCGGCAACCCCGGCACCGGGAAGTCCAGCCTGGCCTACAAGATCGCGCGGGAGCTGGGACTGGGGCCGGTGCTGCGCTGGCCGATCAGCAGCCGCACGATCTCCCGCGACGGGCAGTGGACCTACGACGCCATCGGCCGCGTCCAGGCCGCGGCCACCGAAGAGGGCGCGGACATCGGCGGGTTCGTCCGCCTCGGCCCGCTCGGCACCGCCCTGCTCCCCTACGACCGGCCGCGAGTCCTCCTGATCGACGAGCTCGACAAGTCCGACATCGACCTGCCCAACGATCTCCTGGCGGTGTTCGAGGACGGCGACTTCGAGATCCAGCCCCTGGCCCGGATCGCCGCCACCCAGCCCGAAGTCACCGTGTTCACGCACGACCGCGGCGGCCGGGCGACAGTGCGCGAAGGACACGTGCAGTGCCGCGCGTTCCCGGTCGTGGTGGTGACGAGCAACGGCGAACGGGACTTCCCGCCCGCGTTCCTGCGCCGCTGCCTGCGGCTCGACATGCCGCAGCCCGGCTTCGAAGAGCTCGTGAGCATGGTCGCCGCGCACTTCCGCGACGTGCCGGCCCGCAGCGACGACCTGATCCACGAGTTCCTCACCAGCAGCGGACAGGAAGGCGGCCTCGCCAACGACCAGCTGCTCAACGCCCTGCACCTGACGACCTCGGGCGCGCACCAGCACGACGCGAACTGGGAGGTGCTGCGCGACACCCTGTGGCGGCGGCTCAACGTCCGGGGAACGGACTGAGCGTGGCCGACCCGGTCGACCGCCTCGCCACCGAGGCACTCAGCGCGGACGAGATCGCCGACGCGGTCTGGCTCGCCGCCCGCATCGCGGCGAGCGAACCGCCGCGCGCGGAAACGGAACCGGCGCCGCGTCCCGAACGCCCGCCGCCGCCCCCGCCCGACCCGGAACCCGAGCCGGAACCCGAGCCGTCGCCGGAACCCCGCGTCGAACACCCGCCGCCGGGCCGCCCGGACCCGGCCCGGCCGGCCGACCACCCGGAACCGGCCCCGCTCCCCCTCGAACCGGTCCCGGTGCGGCCGCGCGCACGGAGGCCCCCGGCGACACCGCCCGCCCGCACGGTGCCGCCGAGCCTGCCCAAAGGACTGGCGAAGGCACTGCGACCCTTGAACCGTCTCGTCCGGTTGAAAGACCACACCGAACTCGACGAGGAAGAAACCGCCATCGCCGCGGCGGAAACCAAAGTCTGGTTACCGGTGCACCGGCCTTCCCGAGGCCACCCGTTCGAGGTCGTCCTGGTCGTCGACCGCGGTTCTTCGATGGTGCTCTGGGAACGCACTTCCCGCGCCTTTCGCGCCCTGCTGGAAAGGCAGGGCGCGTTTTCCGACGTCAAGACGGTTTCGGTGGACACTGACGATTCCGTCGTGCGGTCCGTGGAAACTGCACCGGGCGCCGGGTGCGAGCCCGCGCAATTGGCCGACCCCACCGGGCGGCGCGTCATCGTCGTGCTCAGCGACGGCGTCGGCCCCGCGTGGCGCAGCGGGTCGATGTTCGAGGTCCTGTCGCTGTGGGCCAAGACGTGCCAGGTGACGCTCTTCCACCCGCTGCCGGCCGAACGCTGGAACTGGACAGGCGTGCGCGTGGTGTCACAGGCGGTGCGCGGAGTCCGGCCCGGCACCCCGAACCCGATTCCGGTGCTGGAGCTGGAACCCCGACACGTGCACCGCTGGGCCGAACTGATCTCCGGCACGTCCGGGATCCGCCTTCCGGTGCTGGTCCCGCCGTCCGACGAAGACCTCGCGCACGACTCGGAGCAGGCGGAAGAACCACCGTCGCCCGCGGAAAGACTCGACCAGTTCCTCGCCACGGGCACCTCGCCCGCGATCCGGCTGGCCGGGCTGCTCGCCGCGGCCCCGCTCACGCTGCGCGTGATGCAGGCGGTGCACGGCACCCTGATGCCCCAGGCCCGGCCCGCGCACCTGGCCGAGGTCCAGCTGGGCCGGTTGCTGCACCGCGTCCCCGTGAATCCGGACGGCGAAAGCCCCGTCGAATACGACTTCGCCCCGGGACTGCGGAGACGGCTGCTGGCGCTGGTGTCGCGCGCGGACACCGCACGGGTCCAGCGGGTGGTCGAAGACGTCCTGGGTCCGCAAGAGCCCGCGGTGGCGAATCTGCGCGGTGCGCTCGCCGCTCCGGACGACGCCACTCTACCGGTGGTTACGTCCCGAACTGAACCGCTGTTGACTGTTCAACGTGACGTTCTGAGAGCCCTGTCGGGACCGTACACCCGGAGGGCGAACCGATTGGGTGATGCCTTGGAACGGTTTCGGGAGTCTCGTAACGATGCCGGGGCGGGGACGACTTCACCTTCCCAAGGCCTAGAAACAAGACTAGGCAAGCATCCGGTAGGGTCCGACCCGCAAACTGAACCGATCAACCCTCGAGGGATCTCAGTGACGACCACGCGTTCGGAGCCGGGCACTGAGCTCCGCCACTCCGGCCAGCAGCCCGCCGTCTGGGGCGGAGTTCCGCTGCGCAACGTCAACTTCATCGGACGCGGGGACATCCTTCGGGCGTTGCACGGTGAACTCTCCAAGTCAACCCGTACGGCTGTACTGCCGGGTGCGCTGCACGGGATGGGGGGTATCGGCAAATCCCAGATCGCCGTGGAATACGTCTACCGGCACGCCGAAGAATACGACCTGATCTGGTGGATCCCCTCGGAGAACCCGTCGGAAATCCAGGCGTCGCTGGTGAAACTGGCGAAGCGCCTCGATCTTCCCGTGGAGCAGTCCGTGGACACCGCGGTGCCCGCCGTGCTGGAGGCGCTGGGCAGCGGCGAACCGTATCGCCGCTGGCTGCTGGTGTTCGACAACGCCGACCGGACCGAGGACGTCCGCAAGTTCTGGCCGCGGCGCGGTGAGGGCCACATCCTCGTGACGTCCCGGAACCCGCAGTGGTCCGAGGTTTCGCAGGCCGTCGAGGTGGACGTCTTCCGGCGGTCGGAAAGCCGGGAACTGCTGCAGCGGCGCAACCACGACCTCGCCGACGAAGACGCCGACCGGTTGGCCACCGTGCTGGGCGACCTGCCGCTGGCCGTCGAGCAGGCCGCGGCCTGGCGCGCCGAAACCGGCATGGCGACCGACGAGTACCTGGAACTGTTCGAGAACAAGCGCACCGAACTGCTCCAGTCCCGGCCGCCGGCGGACTACGACGTCGCGGTCGAAGCCGCGTGGAACGTTTCGCTGGACAGGCTGCGCGAAGAGAACCCCGGCGCGCTGGAACTGCTCGAAGTGTGCGCCTTCTTTTCGCCGGAACCCATTCCGCGGGCGATGTTCAGCGGTGTCCGCAACGTCCCGACCTCCGAGGCGCTCGAGCAGACCCTGGGCGATCCGATCCAGCTGGGCCGCGCGATCCGCGAGATCAACCGCTACAGCCTCGCCAAGATCGACCACCGCAGCGACACGCTTCAGCTGCACCGCCTCGTGCAGCTGGTGCTGCGCAACAAACTCGGGCCGGACGACCAGGAGCGGGTGCGCCACACCGCCCACCTGCTGCTCGCCAACCGTGACCCGAAGCAGCCCGACTCGGTGGAGTACTGGTCGCGCTACGCCGACCTGCTGCCGCACATCCGGGCTGTCGACGCCCGCAACTGCACCGACCGCTGGGTGCGCCGGATGGCGATCAACGCGGTCAACTACCTCTTCGCCTTCGGTGACCCGGCGGGCGCCCTGGAGATGGCTCAGGACTACGCGCAGTTCTGGAACGAAAAGCTCGGCGAGAAACACCCCGACACGCTCGTCGTCTCACGCTGGTGGGGACGCATGCTCCGGGCGCTCGGCCGGTTCGAAGAAGGCCGCACCGTCGCGGAGCGGACCTTGGCGCTGATGCAGGAAACGCTGGGCGAAACGCACGAAGAAACGCTGCTCACCATGCACGGTGTCGCCTCGGACCTGCGGGCCAAGGGCGATTTCGAGCGGGCGCGCCAAATGAACGAGTTCGCCTACCTGAGCGCGCTGGACCGCTTCGGCGACGAAGACCCGGACACGCTCGCCGCGGCCAACAACTACGCGCTCAGCCTGCGGCTGGTCGGCGACTTCGCCGCGGCTCGCGACCTGGACGAGCGGACGGCGCAGCGCAAGCAGACCGTCCTGGGCCCGGACCACCGGCACACGCTGCTGACCCTGGACAACTGGTCGGTCGACCTGCGCGAGACGGGCGACTACCTGCGAGCGCGCCGGGAGCAGGAAGACACCGTCCGCCGGATGCGGTCGCAGCTGGGCGGCCGGCACCCGATGACCCTGGCGGCCATCAAGAACCTCGCGATCGCCTACCGCAAGGCGGGTCTGCACCGCGACAAGAAGGCGCTCACCCTGGCCATGGAGGCCACCGACGGCCTGGTCACCAAGTACGGGGAATCCCATCCCGACGCGATGTCCGCGACGATGGACCTCTCGATCGAGCACCGCCAGGACGGCAACCTCGCCGAGGCGCGGCGGCTCGGCGACCACGTCAAGGGCCTCTACGAAGCGAGCTGGGGCGAGAAGCACCCGTTCAGCGTGGCCGCCGCGACCAACCTCGCGGTCACGTTGCGCCTCCTCGGCTCGGTCGCTCAGGCGCGCGAACTGGGCGAACGAGCGCTGGCCGACATGACCGAAGCGCTCGGCGAAGATCACCCGTTCACGTTGGTCTGCGCGACGAACCACGCGAGCGACCTCGCCGAGTCGGGCGACTACGACGGCGCCTACGCACTCGACCAGGCGACCCTCGAACGCTCCGAGCGCGTGCTCGGCGCGGACCACCCGTCGACGTTGGCGCTCCTGGTCAACCAGGCACTCGACCTGCGCGGGCTCGGGCGCGGCGAAGAAGCGGACAGCCTCCAGCTGAACGCCGTGCAGCGGCTGCGCCAGGTCCTCGGCTCGGAGCACCCGGCGACCGCGGACGCGCAGTTCAACCACCGCGCCAACTGCGACATCGACCCGATGCAGATCTGAGTCGGCCAGCACGATGACCTCCGGCCGGGAAACCGGCCGGAGGTCTTTTGTTTCACCCGAGCCAGCCCGCCAGCCGATCCGGGTTCGGTGCCACCCCACGCCGGTGCCGGACCTCGCGATGCACCGCGTACACGAGTTCCGGGCGGCTCAGCAGAACCGGGTGCCGCGTCGCCAGGGCGAACCCGGCCCAGCCGGCCGCCGAGTCGGGCGTGGTCGTGAGCTGACGCCGGTAGAGCTCGGCCGCCGCCGCGGTGTCGCCGTCGACGAGCGCCAGGTCCGCGGCGGACATCCCGGTGATCTCGGCCATCGCCAGCTCCGGTTCGGCGCGGTAGACGTCGTACAGATCCGGGTCGGTCAGCCAGGTTCGCGTGAGCGTGAGCCGCGCCTGTCCGGCGGAACCCGTCGCCGGGACCAGGGCCGGCGGCACCGCCGGGACGAGCGGGCACGGCCGGTTCCGCAGCCAGGCCTCGGCCAGCTCCCCCACCACCCGGTCCGCGACCCGCAGGTGCCGCAGCCGCCAGGACAACCGGTGGTCGAGGTTCGCGCGCGCGGCCGCGTGCCCGATGTCGTCCGGCAGCGGCTCGGTGCCCCACTCGTGGAGCCGTTCCCGCGCGATCACCAGGAACCGGCGGCCCAGCGCCGACGGGACCGCGTCGGCGAGCAACGTGCCGACGGCGTGCGCCGTCTGCTCACGCCGGTAGGCGAACTCGAACTGCGCGGCTCTGGCCGCCAGTCCCTTCTCCACCGGGTAGTGCCCGCGGTAGAACGCGGTCACGCCCAGGAAGGAATACGCGCCGTGGAGCAGGCCGACGGCCGGCCGCGGGTCGTCGCGCCAGGGAGCGTAGAGCCGCGGGGAGTCGTTGTCCCCGGCGGGATCCAGCAGATCGACGAGCACCAGCAGGACACCGAGCTTGCTGTGCTGGAACTCGTGCACCAGGGTGGCGGCCAGCGTCGTCGCGTCCGGCGGCCGCGACAGCACCAGGGAGCCGAAGACGTCGTTGTGCGACGCGCTGTAGGGGGTGAACCGGTCGATCGCCGCCCGGGGCACCAGGGTGGTGAGCCCGGCGGCGAGCTCCGCCGCGATGGCGGGGTGGTGGGCGGTCAGCAGTCCCCAGGTGTCGTCCAGGATCTCCGCCCACCGCACCACCTCGTCCGCGTCGAGCCGCTGCGGCGGGACGGGTCCGTCGAACTCGCGGTACGGATCGAGGTCGTCGAGGAAGAGCTCGGCGTCGCCGGCGCGCAGGGTGCGCAGGGCGGACCAGCCCGGACCGTCGGCCGAGCTGTCGTCGGGCAGCTGCACGCTCCCGGCCGGGCCCCGCACGAGGACGTGGCCGCGTTCGGCGTGCACCTGCGCGAAATCCCACTCGCGGCGGCTGCGGACGTCGGCGAGCCCGAGGGTCGGCAGCATGAGCCGGCCGCGCCACACCGGGACGCGGGAACGGAAGTCGTGCCCGGCGCGGATGGCCGCGGCGGTGGCGAGCTGGTGGAGAGCGCCGAGATCGGCCCACAACGGCGGGTCGTCACGCCCGCCTTTCGCCAGCCGCTGCAGGACGTTCGCCGCCCACAGGCCGGTGTGCGGGTGCGCGAGGACGCGGTCGGTCGCGGCCGGGTCCCGTTGCTGCGCCTCGATCAGCAACGTCCACGCCTCGTCCAGCGGCGGCAACGGGGACATCGCGGGCTTCAGCTCGGCGGCGCCGTCGAGGACCGCGCGCAGCAGCGTCAGCCGCCGGCTGCGGTCGGCTTGCCCGAGCTGCCCGGCGACGGCCGCGTCACTCCGCCCCGCGGCCATCGCGTCGAGGTTCGTCAGTGACACCCGGTGGGTGTCCAGCATCGGGTCGGGGGTTCCCTACTTCCTGGTCACCGTGCGTCCGGCGCCTGGTTCTGGAGCACCCCGGTCCGGCTGCACTCGGCCCGCCCGGCGAGCTGCCGGAGCGAGAAGCGGAGCGCCGGGTCGTCACTCCCGCGCAGTTCGGCCAGGGGGATCGTGCTCAGATCGACCATCCTCGTGGTGACTTCGCCCCGAGCCTGTCCCATTTCAGGTCCTCCCTCACGACCACCCCGCGATCGGGGGGAGTAATCATCATGCAACACGAAACGGGATTTGTGAGGGTCCGCATGGCGGATCAATGCGGCCGGTCCGAACACTGTGCGTTTCCGGCGCCTCCGTTCGGGCGGCCGGGTGCCCCGTGAGTTCATGCCTGGAATGTGACCTTGTCCCGATACCGTCCCCCGGAACGCGATGCCCAGGGGGTTCCATGCGCAAGGCCGGTCTGACCATCGTCGTGGCGGCTTTCGCGCTCACCGCCTGCGATCCGGGGCCCGGCACCGCGCCGCCGCCGGCTCCGCCCACCGCACTCTCGGCACCGGCCGGCGACGTCGCACACCTCGTGGCGGCCGCCCGGACCGGCATCGCGCAAGCGCCGTCCGTCAGCTTCACCATGGCTGCCGTGTTCGGGGCCGATACCCAGAACGCCACCGGTTCGCTGCGGTTCGACGGCAGCACGAGCGCGCTGAAGATGGTGCTCGACGGCAGCGAAATCCGGGTGCTCGGCCGGAAGACCTACACCCGTTCGCCGCAGGAAGCGGTTCCCGGCAAGCCGTGGGTCGGCACCGATCCTGACAGCGCCGATCCACTGGCCCAAGCCGCGGGCGCCAGCGTCCCGGCGATCGTCAAGCTCCCCGACCTCGGCCTGGCCCTGACGGAGATCGAGCGGACCGGCCGGATCGTCTCGGCGGACCAGACGCGGCTCGGGGCGGTGGCCGTCAACCACTACCGGCTCGAGTTCGACGCCGCGAAGGCGCCGGAACTGTTCCCGGAATTCGCGCAGCCGCCGCTGGACGGAAAGCCGGCCAAGCCGGTCACCGCCAAGCTGCCGGCCGAACTGTGGCTCGACGCGGCGCAGCGTCCCGTGCGGTTCGCCGTCGAGCTGTCCCCGGGACTCCCGGCGGGCGCCGCTCTCAAGGGCACGACCGACTACCACGGCTGGGGCGAGCCGGTGGACATCCGGCCGCCGCCCGCCGACCAGGTCGTCGACCTTTCCGAACTGCTGAAGAAACTGGGGACGTGAACCCTTTGCGCCACGGCATCTACCTCCCGCCGTTCGGACCGTTCGGAGACCCGCGGGTCCTCGTCGAACTCGCGGTGCGCGCCGAGGCCGCCGGGTGGGACGGGATCTTCCTGTGGGACCACGTGATCGGCGCCGTGCCGCCGATCACCGATGCCTGGACCGTGCTGGCCGCGATCGCGCAGGCCACCGAGACCCTCGTGTTCGGCCCCACCGTCACCCCGCTCCCCCGGCGCCGGCCGTGGACCGTCGCCCGGCAGGCGTCCACGATCAGCAGGCTCTCGGGCGGACGGCTCATCGTCGGCGCCGGGCTGGGCTCCGACGAATCCGGCGACTTCAGCGGCTTCGGGGAGAGCACGGATCCGGCCACGCGCTCGGCGATGCTCGCCGAAGGCCTCGACGTCGTGCGAGCACTGTGGACCGGCGAAGCCGTCCACCACACCGGTCCGCACTACCGGCTGGACGTGCCCGCCGCCGAACCGGAACCACACCCCATCCCGATCTGGATGGCCGCCTCCACCGACCATCCGCGTGTCCTCGCCCGCGCCGCCGGCTGTGACGGGATCTTCCCCAACCCCGCCGACCACGAACTGACTCCGGACGAGGTCGCCGATCTCCGCCGCGCGCTGGACCGCGCGGGCCTGCGGGCGGGCAAGCCGTTCGACGTCGTCGTGCGCGGGAACGCCAGTCCGGCCTGGGAAGAGGACAAGAAGGTGGACCTCGCGGGGCTCGCGCAGGCCGGCATGACGTGGTGGCTGGAGTCGTTGATCCACTTCGACCCGCTGGAGCTGTCGCTGGCCGTCGTCGACGCCGGCCCGCCTACCGGCGTGCGCTGATCGCCACCGCGTCGACGATCAGGTCGAGCATCCGGCCGATCCGGTCGGCGTCCTGACCGGCCGAAGTGGACAGGAACACGCCGAGCAGCATCAACGTGACGTCTTCCGGGTCGACGCCCGCGCGCAGCGTTCCCGCCAGCGCCCCCGCGTCGAGGATCGAGCCGATCGCCGCGGTGATGCGCCGGCGCGTCGCGGGGGTCGCGATGCGGCCCGACGCCAGGCTCGCGCGCAGGACGTCGGCCATCCCGCGCTTGGTTTCGACGAAAGCCGCGTAACGGTCCATCCACGCGCGGAGTGCCGCCACGGGCTCGAGCTGCGCGAGCAACGCCGGGGCACTCGCCGTGACGTCGTCGAGCTCGGCCGCGTAGACGGCTTCGACGAGCGCCTCGCGGGTCGGGAAATGGCGGTAGAGCGTGCCGATCCCGACGCCGGCCTCGCGGGCGATCGTCTCCAGCGCGACGGTGCCGTCGGCGGTGGCGAAGGCGGCCCGCGCGACGGCGACGAGCTTGTCCCGGTTGCGCCGCGCGTCGGAGCGCACCGGGCGGTCAGGTTCGGGCGAAGACAAAGCGGAGGTACCTCCGGTTGTGCTACGGTCGACTTAGCGGAGGTTCCTCCGCTTCACCATCATCGCACGAAGACAGGACCACGCATGCCTTCCCTCGAAAGTGCCCCACGCCCAGGTGGCGCCGGCCCGCTCGCCGGCCGCACCGTCTCCCGCGTCGGCTACGGCGCGATGCAGCTCGAACGCCTCCGCGACGACCGCGGCGCGGCCGTCGCGCTGCTGCGCCGGGCCTTCGACCTCGGCGTCGACCACGTCGACACCGCCCAGTTCTACGGCAACGGCTTCGTCAACGACGTCATCCGCGAGGCGATCCGGCCCGGGGACGACGTCCTGGTCGTCAGCAAGGTCGGCGCCGACCCCGACCCCGGCGGCCCGATCCCGCTCCGCCTGGCGCAGCGGCCCGGGGAGCTGCGGGCGAGCGTCGAGGACAACCTGCGGGCGCTCGGCCTCGACCGGATCCCGCTGGTGAACCTGCGCCGCGCGGACCGGCGGCCCGGCGTGGTGGCCGAGGGCGACCAGCTCGTCGACCTCGACGACCAGCTCGCCGTGATGACCGCCCTGCGCGACGAGGGCAAGATCGGCGCGATCGGGCTCAGCAGCGTGACCGTCGACATCCTGCGCCGGGCGCTTCCGGCCGGGATCGCGTGCGTCCAGAACGCGTACAGCCTGATCGGGCGCGACGACGAGGACATGCTCGAGCTGTGCGTCGCGGAGAACATCGCGTGGGTGCCGTTCTTCCCGCTCGGCGGGGCTTTCCCCGGCCTGCCGAAGGTGACCGACGAGCCGGCGGTGCAGGCCGCCGCCGGCGAGCTGGGCCGCACGCCGGCGCAGATCGGCCTGGCCTGGCTGCTGCACCACGCCCCGAACGTCCACCTCATCCCGGGCACCGCGAGCGCGGATCACCTGGAGGGCAACGTTTCCGCGGGCGAGATCGTGCTTGGCGGCTCGACGCTGGCCGCTTTGGACGCCGTCCTGTCACGTTCGCTGGACGCCTCCCTGGGCTGACGGCTTCCAGGACCGGACCGCGCCGAAGCGGACCAGCTCGCCGTACTGAGCCGGCTCGACGGGCCGGAACACGAGATCCAGCACCGCCTCCGCCGCCCGAGCGGGGCTCGGCGCGTCCCGCACGTCCCACCACAGGGCGGACGTCGGCGTGTTGATCATCCCCGGACAGACGGCGGCGAGCAGGATCCCGCGCGCCAGGTCGTCGTCACGGCGCTGCGCGGCCAGCGCCCGCACCGCCGCGACCTGGCCGATCTTGGACGGGATGTTCACGAAGCCCGGCCAGTCGCCGGCGCGGGCGCTGCCGTCCTCGACCGCGTCGCGCCAGGCGGCCACCTGCTTGTCCACTTCGTCCAATGAGGACAGTCCGTCGAAGCGGTCGTGCAGCGCGGGCGCCAGGTGGTGCAGCGTGCCGAGCGAGCTGGCCACGACGAGGAACCGGCCGTCGTCCCGCAGCAGCGGCGCGAAGGCGCGCAGCAGCCGGGTCGTACCGAAGTTGTTGACCTCGGCGTAGGCCCCGATGATGGCACGCATGTCGTCGTCGGGGCCGACGCGCATGACGGCGTTGCCGATCACGACGTCGACGCCGCCGTGCCGCTCGGCCAGCAATGCGGCGAGCCGGCCGGCCGCACCGGGTTCGGCGACGTCGAAGACCTCACCGCGGACCTCGGCGCCGCCGGCCGGCCTGGCGTCGACGGCCTGGGCGACGCGCCCGGCGTCCCGGCCGGTCAGGTAGACGGTGTCCTCAGTGGACAGCCGGGACGCGAGCCCGCCGACCAGGGCGAGGCCCAGTCCCTGGGTGGCACCGGTGACGAGAGCGACTTTCGGGGTCATGTTCACGACTCCACGCTAGGACCGATCCGGCCATGCGGGCAGCGAAAGAACCGCAGACCTGGTATGCGTAAGTGTCATGACCTTCGCCGACGCCTCCCTGACCGCGCTGCGGGTGTTCCGCGAGGTGGCCGAGCGGGGCACGCTCACCGCCGCGGCCACCGCGCTCGGCTACACCCAGTCCGCGGTCTCCCGGCAGATCGCCTCGCTGGAGCGCGCGGCGGGAACGCCGTTGCTGGAGCGGCGTCACGACGGGGTGCGGCTCACGTCGGCCGGGCAGATCGTGGTGCGCCGCGCCGCCGGCGTCCTCGACCAGCTCGACGCGACCGCGCGCGAACTGGCCGGGCTGCCCGGCGAGCAGGGGACGGTCCGGTTGGGCTGGTTCCCGATCGCCGGGGCCTACCTGCTGCCCCGCGCGCTGGCCGCCCTGCGGCGCACGCACCCGGCGATCACCGTGCTCAGCCGGGAAGGCGGCACGCCGGCGCTGGTCCGCGCCCTGCGCGCGGGCACCCTCGATCTCGCGCTGGTGGCCTCGGCGCCGCCGTTCCGCCCGCTCGACACCGAAACCCCGGCGCTGGCCGTGCGGACGCTGGCCGAGCGCAGCCTGCGCGTGGCCGTGCCGGCGAGCCACCCGCTCGCGCGCGGGGAGTACATCGACTTCGCCGACCTGCGCGGGCAGCGCTGGATCGCGGGCACGGGCGACGACCGCGTGATGGGCGTGTGGCCCGGCCTGGACGAGCGGCCCGAGATCGCCCACACCGCCCGCGACTGGCTCGCGAAGCTGCACCTCGTCGCGGCCGGCTGCGGCATCACGACGGTGCCCGGCGCGACGGGTGCGGTGGCGCCGCCCGGGGTGCGGGTGCTGGAGGTCCGCGGCGGTCCCGGAGAGCAACGCCGTGTCTTGCTCGCCCACCTCCCCCGGCCCCTGCCCGAACCGGCGGCTCGGGTCGCCGCGGCGCTGCGCGAAGCCGCTCTGGAGACGGAGGCTGGCGGCCCACTCGCCGTCGGGTGACGGCGAGTGGTGCGGGTGACTGCGGCTGGTGCGGGTGCTCGGCCCGCGGAAAGCCGTGCCCGCGGCGAGGCTGCGGCCCACAGCCCACCGGAGCCGCGGGCGTGGTCTCCACCCGCCGCGGGTCGGCTGAGCCGCGACGGCCTGGCCACCGGCTACGGAAGACCGACCACCGTCCGCGGCGTCAAGCGCCCCTTCTCCGGATCCCGCGTGACCTCTCCCGCGGTGACCGCCGAAGTCAACGCCCCGATCGCGTCCTCGCCGCGGTAGATCGTCTCCAGCAGCGTGAACCGCTGCAGCTCCGCCACCGTGCGCCGGCCCTGCCGTGCCAGTTCCGCCAGCAGCGCCCGCCGCAACGGCAGCAGCTGGGGTGTCAGCGAGATGTCGACCAGGATGCCCTCGGCGTCGCGCGGGTCGCGGTAGCGGATGCCCGCGAACTCGTCCACCGCCCACAGCTCGCTCTTGAACGTCGCGAGGTGCTTCTCGTCCGCCGTGACGAACACCAGCAGGCGCGCCTCGCCGTCCTCGGCCACCAGCTCGACCGAGCAGCCGGCCGCCACCCGGTGGTCCCCCGCCGGCGCGGTGACCACCACCTCGTGCCCCTTGCCGCGGGCCATCGGCGCGATGAGCGGCCATGCCCCGGGACCGTCCAAATGGGTCAGCACGGGCCCGGCCACCTCGACGTCACGAGGATCCGAAGCCACCCGCACCGACAGCCCGGCCGGGACACCCGAGGGCACGGCCGAGCCGACGATCACCAGCTCCAGGTGGTGTCCCTCGAGCCGGTCGGAGAACTCGGCGAACACCCGGAGCGCGTCGGCCGCGAAACCGCCGCACTCCACGTACGTGCCGCCGCGCTGGGATCGCAGGGCCTTCGCCGTCCACGCGTCGAGGTACCGGACCAGCACATCCCGCTCCACCGAGGCATGCTGGTCAGGGCGCCGTACTCGCTCGGCCACGCCTCTGGTTCTACCGCAGTGGATCGCTCCGCACCAGGGCCGCACGACGCCGCCGGCGCTCAGCCCTCCGGGTAGAACAGGAACAGGGTGCAGCCGGTAGCGCTCGCGGGCACGTGCCACGTGCCCGCCGGAGCGTGCAGGAACGTGCCCGCCGGGTGGTCGCGCGCGCCGTCGTTGAATGTGCCGGCGACGACGTAGACCTCCTCCGGGCCGGGTTCGTGGACGTCCCGGCGCGGCCACGACGTCCCGGCGTCCATCTCCAGGACGCCGGCGTGCGCGCCGGTCGGTCCGGTCCACAGTGGACGGAATCGGATGCCGGGGAACAGCTCGCGGACGGGTGCTTCCTTGACGGTGGCCCAGGTGTAGCCGTCCTGCTCGAGGATCTCGGGGTGCATGACCGCCACGGTGCCCCGGCGGACGGACCCGGACCAGTGTCCCGGATGACACCTTGGGGTACTTTCTTGCCATGCATCGCGTGGTGGCCCTCGTCCGGCCGGTGCAGTCGACGTTCGAGCTCGGCTGCGCCGCCGAGGTCTTCGGCACGCCGCGGGCCGGGGTGCCCCGGCACTACGAGTTCGAGGTGTGCGCGGAGACGCCCGGCCCGGTGCCGACGACGGCCGGGTACGCGATGTCCGTCTCGCGCGGCCTGGCGGCGCTGAACTCCGCGGACACCGTGATCATCCCGGGCTGGGCCCCCGTCGAAGCGCCGCTGCCCCCGCGCGTCCGCCGCGCGCTGCTGCGGGCCCACGCGCGGGGCGCGCGCCTGGTCACCATCTGCTCCGGGGTCTTCGCGCTGGCCCGCACGGGTCTGCTGGACGGCCGGTCCGCCACGACCCACTGGGGCCGCGCCGAGCAGCTGCGGCGCGAGTTTCCCCAGGTGCACGTGGAGCCGGACGTGCTGTACGTCGACCACGGCGACGTCGCCACGAGCGCCGGTGCCGGCGCGGGGATCGACCTGTGCCTGCACCTCGTCCGGCAGGACCACGGAGCCGCGCACGCCGCCCTCGTCGCGCGGCACATGGTGATGCCGCCCCACCGCGAGGGCGGCCAGGCGCAGTTCGCCCCGCCTCCCCCGCCGCCGGACGCCCTGGACGGCCTGCTCGGCTGGGCGGGCGACCGGCTCGGGACGGCGTTGTCGGTGGGCGACCTCGCGGCCCACGCCGGCGTCTCGCCCCGCACGCTGGCCCGGCGCTTCGCCGGCCAGCTCGGCACGAGCCCCGGCGCGTGGCTGCTCGCCCGCCGGGTGACGGAGGCCCGCACGCTCCTGGAGGAGACGGACCTCCCGGTCGAGGCGATCGCGGCCCGGGTCGGCCTGGCCTCGGCGGTCAACCTGCGGCGCCGCTTCCGCGCGCAGGTGGGCACGACACCGGGCGCCTACCGGCGGGCGTTCCGGACGCCGTAGCGCGGGTACCCGGGCTGCTGGGGCAGCGGCGTCCCCAGCAGTCCGGGCGCCCGGTCACTTGCGGGGCAGCCCCTGCGGGTTGACCTCCGAGGCCGGCACCGCCTCCGACGCCAGGTTCCAGCGCTTGAGCACCTCCGCGTACTGGCCGTTCTTGATCACCGTGTCCAGCGCCTGCTGCAGCGCCTGCACCAGGCCGTCGTCCTTGTCGGTCATCGCCGCGATGTCGGCCGGGATCGTGCCGCCGCCGGAGACCGTGCCGACGATCTTCGTCTTGCCCTCCACCGCGACGTGGTAGGCCGACGTCGGGTTCGGGCCGACGTAGGCGTCGATGCGGCCGGACTGCAGCGCCAGGTAGTAGTCGGAGGTCGCCTGGTAGTACTGGAACTTCACCGGGGCCAGGCCGGCCGCCTTGTTCTGCTGGTCCCAGCGCAGCAGGATCTGCTCCTGGTTGGTGCCCGCGCTGACGCCCACGGTGAGCCCGGCGATGTCCTTCGCCTCCCGCACGGCGATGTTCTTCTCCGCGCGGACCTCGAACGCGATCGTGTCCTTGCGGTAGGTCGCGAAGTCGTACTTGTCCTTGCGTTCCTCGGTCACCGTGATGTTCGAGAACCCGGCGTCGAACTGCCGGTTGTCCACCGACAGGAACAGGTTCTCCCACGACGACGCCCGCAGGTCGAGCTTCAGCCCGAGCACGTCGGCGACCAGCTGCGCGAGGTCGGGCTCGACGCCGATGACCGTCTTGTCGTCGTCCGCGCGGAACGACAGCGGCGGGGTGCCGTTGCCGGTGGTCCCGACGACGAGCGAGCCGCGGGTGCGGATCCCGGCCGGGACGAGCGCGGCGATCGCGTCGACCTGCTGCGCCCGGATCCGGTGCTGGTCGGCCGTGATGTTCACCCCGCCGGGCCGGGCCGCGGTTTCGGTGGCCGCTTCAGGACTTCCGCACGCACTGAGCGCGAAGACCGAAGCGAGCAGGAGGATGCGTAGTTTCAGGGTTTTCATCAGAGGACTTTCTCCACGAAGGCCCGGGTGCGGGCGTGCTGGGGGTGGTCGAGGACGGCTTCGGGCGGGCCCTGTTCGACGACGCGGCCGGCGTCGAGGAAGACGACGGTGTCGGCGACCTCCCGGGCGAAACCCAGTTCATGGGTGACGACGACCATCGTCGTCCCCGACTTCGCGAGGTCCCGGATGACGGCGAGGACCTCGCCGACGAGCTCGGGGTCGAGGGCCGACGTGGGCTCGTCGAAGAGCAGGACGTCCGGTTCGAGGGCCAGCGCCCGCGCGATCGCGACGCGCTGCTGCTGGCCGCCGGACAGCCGGCGCGGGTACTCGGAAACCTTGTCTTCCAGCCCGACCCGGGCCAGGAGTTCCCGGGCGCGGGCCTCGGCTTCGCCGCGCGGCCGGCGTTGCGCGGAGATCGGCGCCTCGACGACGTTCTCCAGGACGGTCAGGTGCCCGAACAGGTTGAAGTTCTGGAAGACGAACCCGATCCTGGTGCGCTGCTTGAGGATCTCGCGTTCCTTGAGCTCGTGCAGGCGGTCGCCGGAACGGCGGTAGCCCATCAGCTCGCCGCCGACGCTGATGAAGCCGCGGTCGGCCCGCTCCAGGTGGTTGATCAGCCGCAGCAGCGTCGACTTGCCGGACCCGGACGGTCCCAAGAGGACGGTCACCTCGCCTTGGCGCACCTGGAGATCCACCCCGTCGAGGACGGTCAACGCGCCGAAGCTCTTGTGGACACCGCGGACGTCCACCATGAAGTCCGCGCTCATGCGCCCCGCCCCAGGCGCCGCTCGACGAAGAACTGCCCGGCCGACAGCACGGTGGTCAGCGCGAGGTACCAGAAGGTGGCCACCAGCAGCAGCGGGATCACCCGGCCGCTGCGCGTGTAGATCACCTGGACCTGGTAGAAGAGCTCCGGCAGCGCCATCACGTAGACCTGGGACGTCGCCTTCAGCAGGCCGATGATCTCGTTGGCCGCGGTCGGCACGATCGTGCGCATCGCCTGGGGCAGCACGATCCGGCGGAGCTGCCGCCCGGCCGGGATGCCCAGCGCCGCGGCGGCTTCGCGCTGCCCGGCATCCACCGAAAGGAACCCGGCGCGCACGATCTCCGCGGCGTAGGCGCCTTGGTGCAGGGCGAGCCCGAGGCCGGCGGCGAGGAACGGCGGGATCAGGCTCATCGTCCCGACCGAGACGAACGACGGCCCGAACGGGACGCCGAAGGAAATCTCGTTGTACAGGATCGCGAGGTTGTACCAGAAGAGCAGCTGGAGAATGAGCGGGACCGACCGGAAGATCCACGTGTAGGTCCAGCTCACCGCGCGCAGGAGCGGATTCCGGGAAATGCGCATCAACGCCAGGACCGTGCCCAGCAGGAATCCGGCGACGACGCCGAACAACGTCAGTTCCAGCGTCAGCGCGACGGCTTCCAAGATCGATTTCTGGAAGACGAACCGGCTGAACGTCGGCCAGTCGAACGCCTTGTTGGTGACCAGCGCGTGGCCCGCCATCGCGACGAGGACGGCCACCACGGCGGCGGCCACCCAGGTCGCCGGGTGCCGCGCGGGCACGATCTTCAGCGACTCCTCCGGCGAGGCGGCGGGTGCGGGCGACCGGGTCCCGAGGTCGCTGGTCATCTCGCCCCCACCGGGGCGGGAAGCGCTTTCGAGAACGGCAGCCGCGTCGTGGGGACGGCGTCGACGTCGAAGTGCGGCGTGTAGCCGGTGGCCAGGTAGAGCCCGCGTGCCTCGGGCTGGTTCGGGCCGGTGGTGAGGAAGATCCGGCGGTACCCGCGGTGCGCCGCTTCGGCCTCCAGTTCGGCGACGACCCGGCGCGCGAGCCCGCGGCCGCGGTGCGCGCGGTGGGTCCAGATCCGCTTGAGCTCGGCGGTCTCGCCGTCGTAGCGCTGGAAGGCGCCGCCCGCGACGGCGTGGCCGTCCCGCACGAGCAGCAGCAGTCCGCCTTCCGGAGCCGCGAACCGGTCCGCCGGGTATTCGCGGAGTTCGAAGTGGACGTCGTTGAGAACGCGGTGGTAGCGCGTCGAATATTCGCGGGCCAGGTCGGCGAGCAATGGCCGGACCCGCGGATCAGACTGGGCGACCCAGACGGATTCGGGCATGGGGGTACCTGCTCCGGAAAAAGAACGGGGAGAAAAGCGCAGGCGCTTTCCGCTGACGTCGCCGACTCTAGGAAGCCGGGCCCGCGGCGGTCAACGAGCCGGCGCCGGGTTCCAGATCCTGGACCTCGCCGCGTCCCAGTTCCTGGGCACCGTTGCTTTCGGGTGCGGACAGCGGTCCACTCGGCGCACCCGAACTCCGCCGGAAGGATCACCATGTCGGTCACCGACGAGCTCCTGGCCAACAACGCCGACTACGCCGCCCGGTTCACCGGGCCACTCCCGCTGCCGCCCGCCAAGCACGTCGCCGTGCTCGCCTGCATGGACGCGCGCATCAACGTCTACGGCGTGCTCGGCCTGAACGAAGGCGAAGCCCACGTGATCCGCAACGCCGGCGGGGTGGTCACCGAGGACGAGATCCGCTCGCTGGCCATCAGCCAGCGGCTGCTGGGCACCGAGGAGATCATCCTCATCCACCACACCGACTGCGGCATGCTCACCTTCACCGACGACGACTTCAAGAAGTCGATCCAGGAGGACGTCGGCGTCAAGCCCGCCTGGGCCGCCGAAGCGTTCAGCGACCTCGACGAAGACGTCCGCCAGTCGATCGCGCGGATCGAGAACAGCCCCTTCGTCCCGAAGAAGGACTCCGTCCGCGGCTTCGTCTTCGACGTCGCCACCGGCAAGCTGAACGAGGTGCTCTGAGCATGGGCGCCGATCCGGAACCGAAGCCGGCGCCGCGGATCAGCGCCGACTGGGCCGCGGTCGCGGTGGCCGCCGTACTGGTGCTGCTGGCCGCGTTCGGCCTGCTGCCGACGATCACCTTCCTGGTCAAATGAGCACGGACACGACCACCCGGAGCGGTGGGCTGACGACCCTCCCGGTCCTGCGCTACGTGCCCGGCCTGCTGCTGCTCGCCGCCGTCGGGATCGTGGGAACGCTGGCGCAGAACGAAGTGCGCGCCATCGGCAAGGCGACCGGCACCGCGCTGCCCGACCTCGAATACGTGCTGTGGGCGATCATCCTCGGACTGCTCATCCGCAACACGATCGGCGTCCCGGCGCTGTTCCGGCCGGGCGTGGCCACCTACGAGTTCTGGCTGAAGATCGGCATCGTGCTGCTCGGCGCCCGGTTCGTGCTGGGCGACCTGCTCAAGCTCGGCGGCCTGAGCCTCGGCCTGATCCTCATCGACATGGCCGTCGCCACGACGGTGATCCTCTTGGTGGGCAAGCTCTTCGGGCTCGGCGGGAAACTGTCGTCGCTGCTGGCGATCGGCACGTCGATCTGCGGGGTCTCGGCGATCATCGCCGGCCGGGGCTCGATCGACGCCGACGACGAGGACTCCGGCTACGCCATCGCGGCGATCCTCGCCCTCGGCGCGGTCGCGCTGTTCACCTTCCCGCTGATCGGGCACGCGCTGAACCTGTCCGACACGCAGTTCGGCCTGTGGGCGGGCCTGGCGGTGGACAACACCGCGGAGACGACGGCGACCGGCGCGGCCTACTCCCCGCACGCCCAGGACGTCGCCGTCGCGGTGAAGAGCACCCGCAACGCGTTGATCGGGCTCGTCGTCCTCGGGTACGCGGCCTACTGGTCGACCCGGGGCGGCAAGGCCGTCGCGAGTGGACCGAAGGAGCGCGCCGCCTTCGTGTGGCGCACGTTCCCCAAGTTCGTGCTCGGCTTCCTCGCCGTGTCGGCGCTGGCCACCGCGCACGTGTTCACCAAGGCCGAGGTGACCAGCCTCGGCAACCTGTCGAAGTGGGCGTTCCTGCTGTGCTTCGCCGGTGTCGGCCTGAACTTCGACCTGCGGCAGATGGCCCGCAGCGGGTTCCGGCCCCTCGTCGTCGCGGCGCTGGGGCTGGTCGTGGTGGCCGCGTGCTCGCTCGGGCTCGTGCTCCTGACGTCCCAGTGGGTCACCTTCGACTGACCGCGGCGGCCGCGGCGAGCGCGACCGCGAACACCACGTAGGAGGCGGGCAACGCGCCCGCCGAGCTCAGGGTGCCGCCGATCGCGCGGCCCAGCAGCTGGCCGACGCACTCGGCGGTGATCACCGCGGTGGCCAGCTCCGTCGCGGTGAGCCGGCTCGAGCCGGCGGTGCTCGCGCGGACGTACAGGCCGGGATAGGCGAGCCCGACGCCGATCCCGGCCACCGTCCAGGCGGCGAGCAGCACCGGGAACGGGCCGCCGACGGCCAGGACGGCGGTGCCGAGCGCGGTCATGCTCAAGCCGGTCGCGGGAAAGCGGCGCGCGAACAGGCTCGTCACCGCCCAAGCCAGCGGCGCGGCACCGAGGATGATCGCGGCCTGGCCCAGGCTCATGCCGAACCCCGTGGTCAGCAGGACGGTGATCAGGCTGTCGGCCCCGAAGTAGCCGACCGCGAACAGCACCATCGCCGCGAGCGCGGCGGGCGTCCCCGGGCGCAGGCGGGCCGTTCCCGCCGGGAGGATCGCGACCATCCCGGCCGCGGCGACCACCGCGCCGGCGATCGCGAGCGGCCACCACCCCGTGCTCAGCACGACCCCCGCCGCGCCCAGGGGCACCAGCAGCGTCCGCCCCAGTGGCCGCGGCGCGGCGTCCGCGGGCGGGTCGTCGCGGACGGCGCGCACGACCAGCAACCGTCCGAAGAGGACGAAGGGCACCGGCACCAGCAGCGTCCAGCGCCACCCGACGAGGTGTTCCAGGCCCAGCGAAGCGGCCGGGCCGACGAGGGCGGGCACGATCCACATCGCCGACGACGCCGCGACCACCCGCAGGCGCAGCCGCTCGTCGAGGTGCCGGATCGCGGCGCTGACGCCGAACACCGCCAGCAGGCCGCTGGCGAGCCCGGTGGAGAGCTGGCCCAGGGCGAACGTCCACGCGCCCTGGGCGGTGGCCGCCACCACGAGGCCGCCGACGTAGGCGAGCATCCCGGCGGCGAGGGTGCCCCGCGTGCCCAGCCGGCGCAGCACCCGGCTCGCCAGTGGCAGCGCGACGAACAACCCGAGGGTCGAGCCGGCGATCAGGAGCCCGAGCCGGTCCCCCGCCGCCAGGTCATCGGCGACGACCGGCAGCAGCGTGGAGGCGACGAAGCTGGTGACCGCCGCCGCGAACTCGAGCGCGACGACGCCCACGGCGAGGAAACCCGAGCTCCTCACCGGCAAGGTCATGTGTACAGCTCTCGGTCGTACGCGTTGATCTGCACCCACACGCCGTCGGGATCCCGGACGCGCAGCGAGCGCCCGAAGCCTTCGTCGAGCACGGGCCCCGGCTCGTACCCGGCCGCCCGCAGCCGCGCGGCGACGTCTTCCAGGCGTTCGCCGGTCTCGAAGGCCAGCTCGCAGCGGCCCACGTCCTCGGCGGCGCCCCGGTGGATGGCCAGCGTGCCGCCCGCGGCGGGCAGCTCGACCCACCCGCCGGGCCGCGACACCGGCCCGACCGGCAGGCCGAGCACCTCGTAGAACCGCGTCATGGCCTCGACGTCGGCGCTGTAGCGGATCGGCAGCACTCGCATCACGGTCGTTCCCCGTCCGGTCGTAGGTAGTCCTCGAGCACGCGCTCGACGAAAGCCGAAAGCGACTCGTCGGCGTCGACGGAGGCGTGCTTCACCCGCCTGATCAGCTCGACCGGCAGGTAGACGCTGAACTGCCGTTTCGGGTCGGGAGGCATGCCCACATGCTAGCAAATGAGCTTGCCCGCACGTCGAGGAGCAACCGCACCGCCGATCGGCGGCTTCCCCGAACCCGCGCGTCCCTGCACGATGATCATCGCCGGACTCGTGTCTCCGGCGGATCACCGACACAGGACGAGGGGAACCCCGGATGTCTGCTCGAAGATTCATGGTCATCACCGCGGTCGCGCTCACGCTGGCCGGACTGACGTCCACGCCCGCGAACGCGGTCGCCGGCGGCGAGGGGGTGCCGGCCGGCGCGGACCGGTTCGCCGTCCGGATCACCGGCGGCGGCACCGCCTGCAGCGGGGCGCTCGTCGCTCCGCAGTGGGTCGTGACCGCGGCCTCCTGCGTGCCGTCCGCGGACCAGGCGACGGTCACCGCCGGTACCGAGACCCGGCACGTCACCCGCGTCGTGCCGCGGACCGATCGCGACCTCGCCTTGGTCCAGCTCACCTACCCGGTCACCGGCGTCACGCCACTGCGCGTGGGGACCGCGGCGCCCGCGCCCGGCGAGTCGCTCAAGACCGAAGGCTTCGGCCGGACGACGACGGAATGGGTCCCCGACCGCCTCACCGCCACCGCGGTCACCGTGGGCGCGGCGACCGCGACCACGGTCGCACTGACGAGCCCGGCGGGCACCGACCCGTGCAAGGGCGACGCCGGCGGTCCCGTGCTGCGGGAGAGCGCCGGACCGGCCGAGCTGGCCGCGATCGCCGTCACCTCGTGGCAGCACGGGTGCCTCGACAGCACGGAGACGCGCCAGGGCAGCACCGCGGTCCGGGTCGACGACCTCGCCGCGTGGATCATCCAGCAGCTGCAGCCCCCGGTGTTCCGCCTGACCAACCGGGTCACCCAGCGCTGCCTGACCGTCCAGGGCACCGGCAACGACTCGGGGAGCTACCAGTTCGACTGCCCGTCGTCGACGGCGAACCAGTCGTGGGCGCTGGAGCCGGTCGACGGCGGCGGGGTGCTGGTGCGCAACCAGGGCACGAACCGCTGCCTGATCGTGCACTCCGACGGCAGCGGCAACGGCACCCCCGCCATCCAGTTCGAATGCCTGCCGCAGTTCGCCGACCAGCTGTGGGACCTGACCCCGGTCGACGGCGGCATGCAGCTGCGCAACCGTGTCACCGGCCGCTGCCTCGCGGTCCAGAGCAGCAACAACGTCAACGGTGCCCCGGCCTACCAGTTCGACTGCGAGGCGGCCTACACCGACCAGATCTGGGACCTGACCGGTGTCCCCGAACCCGTCCAGGTGCACAACCGGGCGACGCAGCGCTGCCTCGCCGTCCACGGGTCGAACAACGTCAACGACGCCCCCGCCTTCCAGTTCGACTGCACGCCCGCCTACGCCGACCAGGCGTGGGAGGTCGAGCCGAACGCCGCCGGCGGGTTCCTGGTGCGCAACCAGTACACGAAGCGCTGCCTGATCGTCCACGCGGGCGAAGGCGCCGCCGGCTTCGCGAAGCAGTTCGACTGCCTGCCGCAGTTCGCCGACCAGCTGTGGGACCTGAACCCGGCCAAGGGTGGCGTGCAGCTGCGCAACCGGGGCTCCGGCTTCTGCCTGCTCATCGCCGGTGACAACGTCAACGACACCGGGCCGGCCCAGGCCGACTGCGCCACGGCGGGCACGAACAGCGTCTGGGACATCGCCCGCTTCCCGGCCGCCACACCGGCCTCGGCGGCCCCGGCGTGGACCGCCGCCGACGGCCAGCCCTCGCTGGTGGAGGACTTCGGGTACCCGGGCGCGGCGAAGGTGCTCGCCGACTACCAGGTGCAGCTGGTCAGCGGTGACGGCCACATCCTGTTCGCCGACTGCGCCACGCCCCGGACCGGCGATGTCGGCCTGATGCGGGTGCGCAGCACCGAGAACGTCGGCATGAACCACGACGGCCTGGTGTGCTTCCAGGTCAAGGGCACCCCCGGGGACCTGGTACTGAGGATCCCGGCGGTCTACGAGATCCGCGGCGACGGCTACGCACCGGGCGCCGGGCACGCGGTGACGGCCCAGGTGACCACCGACGCGGGCGTCCAGTCCACTGTGGACGTCAACCCGCGCGGGAGCACCCAGGTCGGCATCGGGGCGTCGCCGAACAACGCGCCGACGACGCTCCTGCGTCTGACGGCCGGCTACTGACCCACGGCCGCCGGACCGGCCTCACCGGTCCGGCGGCCATCGGTCCGCTTCCGCGCTCCCGCGATCAGCAATGCCAAGCCGTTTTCCAACGCGGGCGCCAGGTCCAGGTGCAGCGCGGCCAGTGCCGGGTCCACTTCGTACGCAGCGAGGGCGCTGGGTGACGGCCGGCAGTGCGTCCACAGCCCGCCGGTCAGGATCATCGCCAGCAGGCACACCGACGCCGCTTCGTCGCCGACTTCCGGCACGTACCGGCGGACCAGCTCGGCCATCGCGTCCAGCCCCGCCAGCGCGGACCGCTTGAAGCGCACGACGACGTCGGCGGACACGTTGTGTTCCAGGACACCCGCCTGCGCGCCGATGAGGTCGCACAGCACCGTGCGCCGCGCCAGCGAGTGGGCGACGACCGCCGCGAACCGCTCCTCGCGCTCCCCCGCGGGCCGGTCCGGGTCGACGCCGGCGGCCAGCTCGTCCGCCAGTTCCCCCAGCCAGCCCCGCAGCGCCTGGTCGAGCAGCTCGAGCAGCACCGCCTCGCGGGATTCGAAGTAGCGCAACACGTTCGACTTCGCCAGCCCGACCCGCCGGCTGAGCTCGTTGAGGCTCACGTCGGCCACCGGCATCTCGTCGAGCATCGCCAGCGCCGTGCCGAGGATCGTGCGGCGCCGCTCCTCCCGCTGCTCCGCGCTGCGGGCCCGCTGGAACGTCATGACACCCAGCGTAGCGCCCGGCGCGCGAAATTGAAGACCGGCAGTCTCTTGACAAAAGACCGACGGTTCTTTACCGTCGTCCTCATAACAGACCGCCGGTCCGAAAGGGCCGCCACGGAGGGAACGCCATGGGCGAGAACTGGACCGAACGCGACGTACCGAGCCAGCAGGGCCGCGTCGCCGTCATCACCGGAGCCAACACCGGACTCGGGTTCGACACCGCGAAGGTGCTGGCCGAGCGCGGCGCGACGGTGGTGCTGGCCGTCCGCGACGTCGAAAAGGGCAAGCGGGCCGCCGCCCGGCTCGGCGCGAACGCCGACGTCACCGTTCAGGAGCTGGACCTGGGGTCCCTGGACTCCGTCCGGGCCGCCGCGGCCGACCTGCACGGGACGCTGCCGAAGATCGACCTGCTGATCAACAACGCCGGCGTCATGTACCCGCCGAAGCAGACCACCCGGGACGGGTTCGAGCTGCAGTTCGGCACGAACCACCTCGGGCACTTCGCGTTCACCGGCCTGCTGCTCGACCTGCTGCTGCCGGTCGCGGACTCCCGGGTGGTCACGGTCGCGAGCATCGCCCACCGCATCCGCGCCTCGATCCACTTCGACGACCTGCAGTGGGAGAACTCCTACGACCGCGTCGCGGCCTACGGGCAGGCCAAGCTCGCGAACCTGATGTTCGCCTACGAACTGCAGCGCCGTCTCGCCCCGCACGGCACGACGACGTCGATCGCCGCCCACCCGGGCGTGGCCCGCACGGAGCTGATGCGCAACTCCCCCGCGATCGCCCGCACCCTCTTTCCCGTGGTCGCCCCGCTGTTCACCCAGAGCTCGGAGCGCGGCGCCCTCCCGACTCTCCGGGCGGCGACGGACCCCGCGGCCCTCGGCGGCCAGTACTACGGCCCCGCGGGCCCCGGCGGCTACCGCGGACGCCCGCAGGTGGTCACGTCCACCCCGCAGTCCTACGACGCGGGGATCCAGCGGCGCCTGTGGACGGTTTCGGAGGAGCTCACGGCGGTCAAGTTCCCGGTCGGCTGACGGCGAAACCCACCGCGGGTGGACCTCGCCGGCCGGCGAGGTCCAGCACGCTCCCGGTGCCTAGAGCCAGTCGTGCTCGCGGGCGTACCGCGCCGCTTCGTGGCGGGTGCGGGTCTGGGTCTTCTGCATCGCGTTCGACAGGTAGTTCCGCACCGTGCCCTCCGCCAGGTGCAGCTGCCCGGCGATGTCGGCCACCGAAAACCCTTCCCGGGTCGCGCGCAGGACGTCGAGCTCGCGGTCGGTCAGCGGGCAGTCGTCGACCACCGCGAGCGCGGAGACGTCCGGGTCGATCCAGCGCTTGCCCGCGTGCAGCGTCCGGATCACCGAGGTGATGTGCGCCGGTTCCGCCGACTTGCTGACGAACCCCTGGACCCCCAGTTTCAGCGCCTTCCGGAGCACGCCGGGGCGGGCGTGGCGGGTCAGCATCAGGATCACCTGCTCCGGCCGCGAGCGCCGGATCTCCGCCACCGCGCCGAGACCGTCCACAGTGGGCATTTCGAGGTCGATGACGAGCACGTCCGGGCGGTGCCGCAGCGTGGCCGCCACCGCCTGTTCGCCGTCTTCGGCCTCGGCGAGCACGGTGATTTCGCCCTCCAGCGGCAGCAGCGCCGCCAGCGCCTTGCGGAGCAGGGCCTCGTCGTCGGCGAGCACCACGGTGGTCATCGGCCGTCCTCCCGGGTCTTCATCGCCGGAAGGGACGCCGCCGTCCGGAACCGGCCGTCCGCTCGCGACACTTCCAGCTCGCCGCCGTTCTCCACCAGGCGGTGCCGCAACGCCGAGAGCCCGCTGAGCTCGGGCGGGCCGTCTTCGGCCGCGCCGTCGTTGACGATGGCGATCCCGCACCGCGAAAGCGTGATCCGCACCTGCCGCGCCTGGGCGTGGCGCAGGATGTTCGTCGTCGTCTCGCGCAGGACCTGGCCGAGCAGCTCACCCGCGCGAGCGTCCACTTCGGACTCCCGATCGACGCGCACGTGGATGCCCGCGGCCTCGAAGAGGTTCTTCGCGTTCTCCAGCTCCGCGGACAGGTTGAGCCGCCGCTGCGCGTAGGCGAGCTCCTTGGTCTGGACGATCGTGTCGCCGACCAGGCTCCGCACCTCCCCCAGCTCCGCGCGCGCCCGGTCGACGTCGCTGTCCAGCAGCTTCTCGGCGAGCGCGACCTTGAGCTTCACCACGTGCAGCGTGTGGCCCTGGATGTCGTGCAGGTCGCCGGCGAAGCGCACGCGCTCCCGGATCACGGCCAGCTCCGCCTCCCGCTCGCGCGACTGCTCGAGCTCCGCGATCAGGTCGAAGAACTTCTGGCTGGCGAACATGAACGCGGTCGAGATCAGCACGGCGACCGCGGGAACGGCGACGTACTGCACCAGCCGCGTCCCGACGCGGTCGTCGTGCACCAGCAGGTTCGCCGAGCCCAGGACGGCGACCAGCATCCCGAGCCCGACGAGGGCCGCGAACCGGTGGCGCCGCAGCGGCGGGATGAGGAACGACCCCACGAGCGACAGGCCGTAGAACGCGGCGGAGTCGTCGGTCAGCGCGCCGGCCAGCCACACCACGGCGGTGACGACCAGGCTGGGCCGCGCGACGCGGAGGTAGTCGCCCGCGGTCCAGCGCTCGGCGGTCGCCAGGGCCGCGACCAGCCCGACCAGCTGGATCACGACGTGCCACCACGACCGGGCGGTCAGCACCAGCAGCAGCATGCCGACGAACGCGAGCGGGGGGACCGTCGTGATCAGGTTCAGCCGGCGCAGCCGTTCCTGGACCGCCCCGCCGGTCCAGGAACTCCTGCGCGCGATCATCGGCACCTCCATGAGCCGAGCGTATCGGGATCGGCGGGCACCACCAGTGACACTGCGTCATGTGTCGGGGTGACGTCAGCACACTGCCGGGCGGGCGCCGTTCCCGCTGGAATCTGAGCATGTCCACGACACCCGTCATCGACGTCGACCGCCTGAACCTCACCTACGGCGACTTCGCCGCCGTCAAAGACCTTTCGTTCCAAGTGGAACGCGGGGAGCTCTACGCCCTGCTCGGTACCAACGGCGCCGGGAAGACCTCGACCCTGGAGACCGTCGAAGGCCACCGCGCGCCGACCTCCGGCGCCGTCCGGGTGTTCGGGCAGGACCCCCGGGACCGCGCCGCGGTCCGGCCCCGGATGGGGATCATGTTGCAGGAGAGCGGGTTCTCCCCGGACTTGACCGTCCGGGAGAGCGTCGGGCTGATCGGGCGGCTCACCGAGCGCACCGACGACGTCGGGCGGGTGCTCGGCATGGTCGGCCTGACCCGCAAGGCCACGACGAAGGTCGGCCAGCTCTCCGGCGGCGAGAAGCGGCGGCTGGACTTCGCCACCGCCGTGTACGGCACCCCCGAACTGGTCTTCCTCGACGAGCCCACCACCGGCCTGGACATCCAGTCGCGCGACGCGCTCTGGGATGCCGTCGACCGCCTGCGCGAGGACGGCTCGACCGTCGTCCTGACCACCCACTACCTCGAAGAAGCCCAGCAGCGCGCCGACCGCATCGGGCTGATGCACCAGGGCGCGTTCCACCGCGAGGGCACCGTCGCCGAGCTGACGCGGACCCTGCCGGCCACCATCCACTTCGGTCTCGCGCCGCACGCGCCGGCGCCGCCGCTGCTCGCCACGCGCGGGGCGGACGGCAAGTTCCTCGTCGAGACCTTCGCGCTGCAGAAGGACCTGCACACGCTGCTCGGCTGGGCGCAGGACCACGCCGTGGAGCTGCGCGACCTCCAGGCCGGGCCCACGCGGCTCGACGACGTCTTCCGCGCCATCGACAACTCCTGAGAAAGGACCTCCGCCATGCTCACGATCGCTCGCGGCGAGCTGATCCAGATCTTCCGCAACCGGCTCGTCCTGGTCACCGCGCTGGTGCTGCCGGCCGCGCTCAGCGCGTTCTTCGTCGCCAAGCACGACCTCTTCACCGAAGTCGGCAGCCTCGGCTACATCGCCACGCTGGCGTTGTTCTTCGTGGCCGGCATCGGGCTCTACACCACGACGGTGACCACGCTGGCCTCCCGCCGCCAGAACCTGTTCCTCAAGCGCCTGCGCTCCACGGCGGCGGGCGACGCCGGCATCCTCGGCGGGCTGCTGCTGCCGATCACCGTGCTGTCGGTGCTCCAGATCGCCGTCATCCTGGGCGCGCTGGCCATGGTCGCCGGGACGCCGGCGAACCCGGTGCTGCTGGTCGCGGCCGTGGTGTCCGTCGTGGCCATGATGCTCGCGCTCGGCCTGGCCACGGCGGGCCTGACGAACTCGCCCGAACACGCGCAGGTCACCACGCTGCCGGTCAGCCTCGGCGTGATCGCCGTGTCCGGCTGGGTCGGGGTCACCGGCACCGGCGACCTCACGCTGCTCAAGCGCCTGCTGCCGGGCGGCTCCGCGACCGAGCTGGTGCTCGACGCCTGGAACGGCGGCCGCCCGGTCGCCGACTCACTGGTCCTCTTCGGACCGACCTTGGCCTGGGTCGTCGTCGCCGTCGTGCTGGCCACGCGGCTCTTCCGCTGGGAACCGCGCCGCTGACCGCGGCGCGAAACGAGAGAGGGAATCCGATGCGCACAACCTTGCTGGCCGTCGCCGTCGCCGTGCTCGGCGCGACCGTCGTGGTGCCGTCCGCGGCCGCGGCACCGAACGCACCGACCTGGGGCCCGTGCCCGGCCGGAGCCTTCCCGACGCCGGACCTGCAGTGCACGACGCTGAAGGTCCCGCTGGACTACCGGAAGCCGGAGGGCCGGATGATCGACGTCGCGGTCTCGCGCCTGCCGAGCAAGAACCCGGAGAAACGGCGGGGCGTCCTGCTGACGAACCCGGGCGGGCCCGGCGGCGTCGGGCTGGACTACCCGCAGCTGCTGAAGCTGGTGAAACTGCCGCAGAGCGTGCTCGACGAGTACGACGTGATCGGCTTCGACCCGCGCGGCGTCGGGCGCAGCACCCCGGTGACCTGCGACCTGACCGCGGACCAGATGGCCGTCGGCAACCTGCCGTACGCGCACGGCCCGGCCGACGTCGTCAAGCAGGCGAAGCTCGCGAAGACGGAAGCCCGGCAGTGCGCCGATGCGGCGACCGGGTCGATGCTGCCGTACGTCACGACGGCGAACACCGCGCGGGACATGGACCGCATCCGCCAGGCGCTCGGTGAGTCCACTGTGTCCTATCTCGGTGCCTCGTACGGCACGTACCTGGGTGCGGTGTACACGAGCATGTTCCCCGAGCGCAGCGACCGGTTCGTGCTCGACAGCAACCTCGGGCCGGACGGCTACGACATCGGCGCGATGCGCGGCTTCGGCCGTGGGATGGAGGACCGCTTCCCGGACTTCGCGAAGTTCGCCGCGGCCCACCCGGAGTACGGGCTCGGCACGACGCCGGCGCAGGTGACCGCGAAGTACTACGAGCTGGCGACGCGGCTGGACCGGGCGCCGGTCGAGGAATTCACCGGATCGGTCTTCCGCGGCCTGACGTTCGAGGGGCTGTACTCCACCGACCTGAAGCCGCTGGCCGAACAGTGGCAGACCCTGGACCAGGGCCGCGCGCCGAAGCTGCCGGTCCCGGCCGGGGCCGAAAACCTCCTGTCGGCCCGGTTCGCCGTGCTGTGCGGGGACACGGCCTGGCCGCGGTCGGTGGCGGGCTACCAGGTCGACGTGGCGGTCGACCGGATCCGGTACCCGCTGATCGGCGCGGCCACGGCCAACATCGCGGCGTGCGCGTTCTGGCCGTCGGCGCCGGTGGAGCCGAAGGTCCGGATCACCGGCCGGGGCCCGGCGAACGTGCTGATGGTGCAGAACGAGCGTGACCCGGGGACGCCGCTGGTCAACGCCCGCAAGCTGCGCACGGCGTTCGGCGACCGCGCCCGGATGGTGACGATCGACCAGGGCGGCCACGGCGCCTACCTGTTCTCGCCGAACCAGTGCGGGAACAGCACGGTGACCGAGTTCCTGGAGACCGGCTCGCGCCCGGCGCACGACGTGTTCTGCGCCGCGGAAACCCGCTGAGTCCCCCGGAGCCGCGTCGCGAGCACTTCCGCTCGCGGCGCGGTTCCGGCTACCGCCCGAGCGCCCGCGTCTGCTCCCGCAGGACGTCGATCGTGTGCGCCACCCAGTCCGCGATCACCCCCTGCTCGGCCGGCGAGTAGCGCGCTGTCAGCTTCGCCATCGCCCGGTCGAGCCCGGCGAAGACCGCTCCGAACGCGCCGGGCACCGCCGTGATCACCAGCCGGCGCCGGTCTTCCGGGTCCGGCGCCCGGTGGGCCAGGCCCGCCCGCTCGAGCCGGTCCACGACGCCCGTGACCGCTCCCGGCGTCAGTCCGATCTCCTTGGCGAGATCCCCCGCCGAGACCGACCCGGCGCCCGCGATCACCGCCAGCGCACGCTGGTCCACCGCGGTCACGCCCAGGCTCGCGCCCACCGCCTCGTGGAACGCGACCACCGCGGTGCTCAGCTCCCGTCCGGCATCCCGACCTTCCATGCCGTCACTTTACCCGGCCAGATATTTCAGTATGCTGAACTAAATAGTTCAGTGAACTAAAGTATTGGAGCTGGGGCCATGAGCGAACTGAAGCGGGCACTCGAAGTGCCGAGCTGGGCGTGGCGCTGCTACACCGGGCACCTCGGCCTGGTCGTCGGCCTGTCGTCGGTGGCGTCGGTCCAGCGGTTGATCGTCGTCAACTGGACGCGGGAGGTCCCCCACGGCGTCGCCCTCGCGTCCGAGGTCGTCGTACTGGCCGCCCGGATCGCGCTGGTCGTGCTGGTCTGGCGGATCGCGATGCGCGGGCAGACGCTGCGCTGGAGCGCCGCTCGCACGTTCGTCCGCGAGCACTGGCGCAGCCTGCTGTGGCAGGGCGCGTTCCTCGGTGCGGCGTTCGCCGTGTTCGAGGTCCTGGCCGAGCACGTCGTGTCCGCGCTGCTGCCGGAAGCGGCCCGGCAGACCTACCTGGCCGTCCTGCTGTTCGTGAAGAACCCGACGATCATCGCGCTGACGTTCCTCTGGTGGATCGGCGTGCTCCGCCAGGTCTTCCGGGTGCCCGAAGGCCGGCTCGTCAGTCCGTCGCGACCTGGATGATCGTCTTGCCGGGGGTGCGCCGGCGGCGGGCGAACGCGTCGGCCGTCTCGGCGAGCGGGCGCACCTCGCCGACCAGGAGCTTCAGGCGTCCATCCCGGACCCGCTGGGCCAGGTCCGCGAGCCGGGCGCGGTCGGGTTCGACCACGAAGAAGACGGCGCGGCCATCCTGCGGCCGGACCGTCGGCGGCTCGGCGATGGTCACCAGGGTGCCGCCGGGACGCACCAGCGCGGCCGACTTCGCGAGGACGTCGCCGCCGATGACGTCGAAGACCACGTCGGCTTGCTCTCCGTCGGCGTCCGGACTCTGGAAAGCGTGGGCACCGAGGCCGAGCACGAGGTCGCGAGCGTCGGGGCGGCCGGTCGCGATCACCCGGGCACCCGCCTCGCGGGCGAGCTGGACGGCGATCGAGCCCACGCCGCCGGCGGCACCGTGGATCAGCACGGTCTGGCCGGTGGTGAGCCCGCCGTGGTCGAACAGCCCTTGCCACGCGGTCAGCCCGGAGATCGGCAGCGCCGCGGCCACGGTGAAGTCGATGTCGGCGGCCAGCGGCGCGAGGTTGCGCGCCTCGACGGCGGTGTACTCGGCCAGTGCGCCGTTGCGCGTCCAGTCGGCGAGGCCGAACACGCGCTGACCGACGGTGAGGCCGGTGGTGCCGTAGCCCAGCTCGGTGACGACCCCGGCCAGCTCGTGCCCGGGCACGCTGGGCGTGCGGTCACGGCCGGCGCGGTCGGTCCAGCTGCCGGGCCAGCTGAGCTCGCCGGGGGTGAAGCCGGCGGCGTGGACCCGCACGATGACGTCGTTCTCGGCGGCGTGTGGGTGGGGCACGTCGGTCAGGGTGAGCCCGCCGATACCCGCGTCCCGGTCGGTGGCGGTGATGGCTTTCATGACTGCTCCGGTTCAGCTGGGCCAGGCGGACCCGAGGACGCGCTCGACGGTGGTCGTGCGCCGGAACCCGGGGAGGAAGTGTTCGATGACGTCGGCGTTCACGGTGCCGTTGGTGGTGTCCGGGCGGTTCTTCTGCCCCTCGAAGTAGGCGGCCAGGAACTCGTTCTTGAAGTCGCCCCGCGGGTGCGCGGCGACGATCTCGGCGACCCGGTCGGTGTCCAGCTCGCCGAGCCCGAACCCGACGATGTCGGTCAGCACGCCGAAGTGCGTGGTGGCGATCTCCGGGCCCATCCGGCCGGGGATGCCGGGCGTCGTGTGCAGCGCGATCGCCGTCCACACGGTTTCCGCGGCCGAGGCGGAGAACCCGCGGTCCAGCAGGAACTTGCGCCCATGGTCGGCGCCATCGACCTCGAAGCGCTGCTCCACATCGGAGAACGGCGTCGCGAGCCCGGTGTCGTGGAACATGGCGGCCAGGTAGAGCAGCTCGGGATCCGGGTCCGCACCGAGCCGCTCGGCGTGGATCCGCCCGAAGAAGTACACCCGGCGGGAGTGGTGGTAGACGAGCGGGCCGGCCGTCTCCTGGAGGTGCTTCGTCGCTTCGGCGACCGCTGCGGTGTCGGGGACCTCCAGACCTCCGATGACTTCGGTCATGACTTTTGCCTTTCCTCTTCGAGTTTCGCGACGAGCGCGTCGGGTCAAGAACGTCTCGCCTTCACGCTAGCCCTGATGTTTCGTTACAGTCAAACTATGTAACCTATCCAACACGGACGGCGGCGCCTGCGCGCGGGGACGCCACGCGCAGGCGCCGAGCTCACTTGGTGGACGCGATGAAGTACACGACGATACCGATCAACGCGAGGACTTCGGTCAGCACGAAGGTCGAGTAACCGATCGACTGTAGTTTTCCTCGCGCTTCCGGCTGACGCGCGGTACCATTGATGACGGCCGCGAAAATCAGCCCGACTCCGATTCCCGGGCCGATCGCGCCCAGTCCGTAGCCGATGGCGGCGAGGCCGGGGTTGATGTTGACAGTCTGGGCCAGAACAGCGTCGTTCATGGACATTCCCCTTCACATCGGTCCACGCGCACGCTCGCGTGGAACAAGCGGCTTCTCGTGTCGCGGGCAGCAGAGCAAAGGCGCCGGCAGCACCATAAAAGGCGGCGGCTGCGTCAGGTCGATTGATCTCGCCGGGCAGGAAAGCAGACGGGGCGGGAATTCATCGGAACCGATGGTTCGAACACGGCAAGGATATCATCAAATAGGGCAGAATGCCTGTGCACGGAATGCGTTACCGCGGTTCGCTCAGAGCGAACCAGCGGACGCCGCGAAGGTCAGTCCTCTTCGCTCGTCGCCGAGAGGAACGCCGCGAGGTCATCGGTGAAGCGCAGCAGCAGGTCGTAGAAAGTCCGGCGGTCCGTCGCGGACCACCCCGACAGGGCCTCGCCGAACCAGCCGAGCACCGTGGTGACGTACCGGTCGGCCAAGTCGGCGCCGTCGGGGGTCAGCTCCACCAGGCGGGCGCGCCGGTCGTCGGGGTCGGCCAGGCCGTGCACCAGCCGGCGGCGTTCGAGGATGTGCAGGTGCCGCGTGACGTGCGGCCCGGCGACCTGCATGCGGTCCGCGATCTCGCCGACGCGCATCGCCTTCCCGGTCATGTGCAGGGCGAGGATGATCGACAGGCCCGGCCGGTCGAGGTCGGCGCCGACCTGCTTCATCGCCCGCTCCCCCAGGCCGCTGCGGTTCATCAGGTTGCCCAGCTGCACGAGCCGGGGCAGCACGGCACGCAGCTCGGGCCCGTCGCCGGTTTCGGTGGCGGCCATCACACCCCTTAGATAACTAACTTAGGTATATAGTTGCCTCATGCCGCAGGTACTTCCTCGGCATTGTCGCACCTGCGACATAGATACCTAACTTAGCTATCGGGGGTTGTCATGAACACCACACCACGCACCGTCCTGATCTCGGGCGCGAGCATCGCCGGTCCCGCGCTGGCCTTCTGGCTGCGGAAGGCCGGTTTCGCCGTGACCGTCGTCGAGAAGTCGGCCACGATCCGGGACAGCGGCTACCCGATCGACATTCGCGGCACCGCCCTGGACGCCGCCCGGCGGATGGGGATCCTGCCCCGCCTGCGGGACCTGCACATCTCCACCCGCCTGCTGACCTTCCTCGACACCGACGGCAGCGAGATCGCCGCCCTGGAGCCCAACGCGATCGTCGGCGGTGTCGAGAGCGAAGACGTCGAGATCCGCCGGGGCGACCTCACGAGCACCCTCTACGACCTCGTGCGCGACGACGTCGACTTCCGCTTCGGCGACAGCATCGAAACCCTGACGCAGCACGAAAGCGGCGTCGACGTCACTTTCCGGAGCGGCCGGCAGGACACCTTCGACCTGGTGTTCGGCGCCGACGGCCTGCACTCGAACACCCGCGAGCTGATCTTCGGCGACGAAGAGCAGTTCCACCACTACCTCGGCTACAGCTTCGCCGGGTTCACCATGCCCAACGACTTCGGCCTCCACCGCGAAGGGCTCACGTGGAGCACCCCGGGCAAGGGCGCGGCGCTCTACGCGGTCCTCGAAAGCAAGGAAATCCACGGTTTCCTGGTCTTCGCCCGCCCGAACCCGCCGATCGAGGCGTTCCGGAACCCCGACGCCCAGCGCGATCTGGTCGCCGGGACCTTCGCCGGCGAAGGCTGGGAGATCCCGCGCATGGTCGAGGCGATGCGCGAGGCGGACGATCTGTTCTTCGACGTCGTCAGCCAGATCCACCTGCCACGGTGGTCGGACGGCCGGGTCGCGCTCGTCGGCGACGCGGGGTACGCGCCGTCGTTCCTGACCGGCCAGGGCACGAGCCTCGCCCTCGTCGGGGCGTACGTCCTCGGCCACGCGCTGGCCACGATCCCCGACCACACGGCGGCCTTCGCGGCCTACGAGAGCCGGGTGCGGGACTTCGTCGAACGCAACCAGGCCTTGGTGAGCGAAGGCAAGGCCACGCTGTTCCCGGCCACGGCGGAGGCCCTCGAAGAGCGCAACGCCGCGCTCCGGAAGCTCACGAAGGTCCCGGCGCCCACGCCGCGGCCCGAGCACTCGGCGCTCACGCTGCCGGACTTCCCCACCCGCTGAGACTCACCCGTCCAGGTGGGCGGCCAGGGCTTCGGCCGCTTCGCGCGGCGTGCACGCGCCGATCAGCACGTGGGCGGTGAGACCGTCCACCAGCGCCGAGGTCGTGCGAGCCGCGCACCCGCCTGCGGGATCCGTGGTGGCGACGCGGGCGTGGAGATCCCGGTGGGTGGCGCCGAAGCGCAGACGCAGCGGGTCGGCGAGATCCGGGCCCGCCGCCGAGCGGACGAGCAGCCCCAGCCACGACCGGTGCACGGCGAGATCCGGCGCCGCCTGCCCGGCCAGCGTGCCGAGCAGGCCGGGCTCGTGCCGTGCGGCGGCGATCCGGCGGTCGACGGCGTCGACGGTGTTCGTGAGGGTCAAGCGCAGCAACAGTTCTTCGGCGGCGGCGTGGTGCGCCACCCACTCCGGTGACCGCCGCGCCTCGGCGGCGACGGCCGGCGCGGTCACCGCCGCCAGCCCGTCCCGCACGATGATCCGCACCACCGCGTCCGCCACGTCCGTCCCGCGCATCCCCGGCCTCCCTGCCCCGATCCGTGCTCCCATGGTCGCCGTGGCGACCGCGGGGGCACGACGATTAGGGCACGACCGAATCGTCGTGCACCAGGCCGGCACCGCGCGGGGTGCGTTCGTAGAGCACGACCCGGCCGGTGCGGCGGGACCGCACGAGGTTGTTCAGCCGCAGCACGGCGAGGTGTTCGCTGACCGTCGCGGGCGTGACGCCGAGGTGCTCCGCGAGCTCCGTGGTCGACCGGGGCAGGTCGAGCAGGACGAGCAGCGCCGCCCGGCTGCGGCCGACGAGGTCCGCCAGCGGAGCCCGCGCGACCGGCGGCGCCTGTTCCCACAGCCTGCCGACCCCGCGCGCGGGATAGCCGATCGACACCTGGTCGTGGCCGTCGCAGACGCTGATCCGCGGCCAGCCGAACGCGCTCGGCTTGAGCAGCACGCCCACGCCGTTGACGAGGTGCCGGACGTCGTGGTGGGGCAACAGGATGCGGAGCCGGTCCCCCGCGTACTCGATCTGCGGGTGGAGGTCGTCGAAGAGCCGGGCGAGCCCGCCGCCGGTCAGCATCGCGGACCGGTGGGCGAAGTCGGCCTCGTGCAGCGAGCACAGCCGCGGCCACACCGGCTCGATCACCGCGCGCCAGTACGCGGCGAGCAGGTCGCAGAGCGGCCCGAGCGCCCGCGCGGGGTCGTCGTGCAGCGGCCGCAGCACCGGCGGGATCTCCGCCGGCGCCCAGCTTTCGTCGAAGTAGCACCGGACACCGGCGTCGTCGGTGGCCCGCACGCGGCCGAGCTGGTCGTCGAACGTGTCGGCGGGCCCGGTCAGCGGGTTCAGGAATCCGGGGAAGGCGTGGTCGAGCGACAGCAGGGTGAAGAGAACCGTGAGGTCGAGGCCGGCCAGCCGGCTGCGGGCCATCGACACCCACGGGCGGTGGAGGTCCACGCCGCGGCGGCCCGCCAGGACGTCGACGCTGCCGCGGAGCTCGTCCATCGGCGACCGGGCGAACCGCACCTTCGCCAGGTCGAGCGTTCCGAGCACCAGCTCGATCACCGGGCCGATCCTACGCGCTAGAAGGCCTTCAGCACGCTCGCCAGGATGATCGTCGCGCCCACGATGCCGTTGAGGACCCGGTGGTCGGCGATGATGGCCACGAACTCGCGCAGGGTGGCGCTCGGCCAGAAGTACCACGCCGTCGGCGCGCCGATCACCTGGCCGTTCACCTTGACCTTGCGGGCGATCAGGGCCGCGCGCAGGACGTGGAAGTTGTTCGTCACGACGACGCAGCGGTAGCCGGGCCGCCGCTCGCGCATGAGGCCGGCGCTGAACGCCAGGTTCTCCCGCGTGGTCCGCGACCGGTCTTCGAGCACGATCCGCTCGCGGGCGACCCCGCGGTCCACGAGGTAGCCGGCCATCGCGTGCGACTCCGGCAGGTCCTCCCCCGGCCCCTGTCCACCCGAGGCGACCAGCAGCGGCGCGCGCCCCTTCCGGTCCTCGGCGTCCAGCAATCGCCGCCCCCGGTCCAGCCGGCCGGCCAGCAGCGGCGGGACGTTCTTCCCGCCGAGCAGCCCGGACCCGAGGACCACGACGAAGTCGAGCGGGCGGCGGCTGCGGATCCGGCCGTAGACGAGCGAGTAGAGCAGGAAGCAGACGAACAGGAACGACAGGTACGCGACGATCCCGTCGACGCTGTCGCGGATCGCCTCCAGCGGTGCCCAGCCGAGCTGCCCGACCACGAAGTCGAAAACGATCAGCGCGACGATGCCCACGCCGGCCGCCAGGGACAGCAGGTTCGCCGGGCGCCGGCCTTCGCGGCGCAGCATCGTCACGCCGTTGCCGATCAGGAACACCGCCAGCACCACGATCGTGAGCGGGATCAGGGCGAACAGTCCGAACGCGACGATCGCGGCGGCTTCCGGCGAGACCGACGCCAGCAGCGCCAGCATGGCGACGCCGAAGAACGCGAGGGCGAAGAACAGGTAGAAGCCGTTGCGCAGCTTGCGGCGGTCGAGCAGGAAGCTGACCAGGAAGACGGCGGAGCAGAAGACGGCCGCGGCGAGCGGGATCAGGGCGGGGTTCACGCGATCTCCAGCCGGCGCCAGGTCGCGAGGAACGCCAGCGCCGCCGCGATCGACCCGAACGAGGCGAACGAGCTCGCCGCCAGGTACACGACCCAGGCGTTGTCCCGCACGGTTTCGTCGTAGCCGCCGCCGGTCAGCGACGCTCCGATCAGGACGGTCCCCAGCGCCAGGAACACCACCCCGCCGAGCGCGGCGACGGTCACGACGAGCACCCGCGGGATCCGCCGCGGCCCGTCGTGGCGGCGCACGGCCCCGCGGCGCGCGAGCCACCACGACGCCAGGCAGGCGAGCCCGAGGGCGATCGCGTCGGCGGCGAGGGTGTCGGAGAGCCGATGCCACTTCGCCGTCACCGTGTACGCGCCGATGCCGACCGCCCAGGAGAGCAGGAAGAACAGCGTCACGCCGCGCCAGCGGTAGGGCACCACCAGCAGGGCGGCGAAGAGCACGGTCATCGCGATCGTCGTGTGCCCGCTGGGCAGGCTGTTGTCGGCGTAGTGCCCGGTCAGCGGCACGAGCGACGGCCGGGGCAGCACGTACCGCTTGAGCGCCTGCGTCACGAGCTGCCCGGCCACGATCACGCCCACCGCGGCGAAGGCGAGATCCACCCGCCGCCGCAGCAGGCCGACGAGCGCGACCAGCACGACGGCGGCGGCCAGCGAGTAGACGGTGATCCGGCTCAGGGTGTCGTCGGCGACGGTCTGATCACGCGCCGCGGCTTCGTCGGCCCCGCGCAGTGCGGCGTTCTCCAGCGCCTGGCCGGGAACCGTCCAGACGGCGAGGAAGTAGACGGCGACCGCGACGACCGCGCACACAGCCGCGACGACCAGCCAGCGACGGGCGGGAACCAACCGGGACCTCCAACGGGTGCGGCACTACTCCGAACAGAGTAGTTACCACCCGTCGCCGGCCGCACACTGAGGGTTCGAGGCCGGTCAGCGCTCCGGCCAGTGGACGACGTCCGGGTACTCGTGGAACTGCCGCAGGTGCCGGTCTTCGGTCCGGCCCTGCAGCGGGAACTTGAACCGCGAGCCGTCCGGCCAGGTCAGCGTGCGCTTGCGGAAGCTGACCGCCGGGGCGTCCGGGCCCCGCGCCTCCCAGAGGATCCGCGGTTCGGGCGCGTCCTTCGGATCCAGGTACGTCGACCCGGTCTCCACCAGCGCGACCGACGTCGGCGAGCACACCAGCCACGGGCCCTTCGCCCGCCGGAGCCGGTCGAGCGGCTCGAGGACCCGGGCGTCCGCCGGGCCGCTCACGTCGGCGGCACGCTCGGCCTTGCCGCCCCCGCCGCCACCGCTGCCGGCCGCGCTCGCCAGGTACGCGACGAACCCCACGGCGGCGCCGATTCCGCGCGCGACGTTCCCGAACGCCCGCAGCACGGGCTGCGAGCCCTCGACCGTGCCGTCCTCTCGGCGGCCGGGGACGTCGAACCGCAGGTCCGTGTCGCCCAGGCGCAGCACGATCACCGGCTCTTGCCACTGCTCGCGCATCAGTGCTTCCACGCGCTCCCGGAACCCGGGGCGCACGAGCGCGGCGTCCTTCACGGACTCCATGCGGTCGCCGAGCTCGACGGCCTTCCGCTCTAGATGTCCAAGTTCCGCCGGGTCTCCTCCGGACTCTGGTCCCCGCCGATCGCGCTCTTGTCGAACCACGGTTCGTCCTCCTCCGGGGTGACGGCTTCCTTGCCTTCGGTGAACGCCGTCTTGCCGGCGGCGATGCCGGCCTTCACGCTCGCGCCGGCGACCAGCGGGCTCGCGCCTACCGACGTGCCGAACATCGTGGTCAGCGCGCGGTTGCCGGGCGTGAACGGCACGCGGGCCGTGTTCTCCAGCGTGTCGAGGCCGAACCGCGACTCCCCGGCGTACCGGCCGAGCCGGAACTTCCGCGTCATCTCGACGACCTTCGTCGAGTACTTCGCGAGGAACTCGATGAACGTGTCGAGCAGCTTGCCGAACTTGCCGAGGTAGCGGGTGACCTTCTGCAGCACGCTCGCGGCCTTGGCGATGGACGCCGTCATCGCGGCGGCGACCGAGCTGCCGAAGCTGATCACCGAGGCGGCCAGCGCCGGCAGCCAGATGGTGATCAGCCAGGACACCAGCTCGGTGATGATCGCCTTGATCACCTCTTCGATGACCTGCATGACCATCGACCACATCTGCAGCACTTCGGAGACCGACCCGGCCGCCGAGCCGACACCGCGGATGCCGGAGGAGAAGTCGCCGAGCGCCTCCTTGGCCGCCTTGCCGGCCTCGTCGACCCATTCGGCCAGCGCCGTGTCGCCGGTCTTCTCGAAGTCCTCGGCGAGCGCGACGAAGCCGTGCGCGATCGTGGCGAAGTTCTCCGACGCGTGCCCGATGGCCGGGCCGTCGCCAGTGACCGAGTGCAGCGCGTCCTGCAGCGGCTGGACCAGCTCGAGCAGCATGTTCAACCCGTGGCTGACCAGCCAGCCGATCGGGTCCATCGCGAAGGTGACCATGTCGGTCGCGGCGGCGCCGACGAACGCCGCGCCGTCACCGACCAGCGCCTTGCCCGCCGAAGCCAGCTCCCCGGCGCCGTCCGCCGAGGCGGCCTGCTGGGCGTGCTCGGAGATCGACTTGCCGGACTTGTACAGGGTGCCGACCACCGGCGTGGCCTCCGCCGCGCGGTCGAGGTTCGCGCTCGTGCTCTCGTCGTACGGCTGGACGTCCAGCGCGTCCGCGATGCTCCGCTTGGGCTCGGTCACTTGCCCCCTCCGATCGCGTCGATCTCCGCCTCGTACCGGCCGAAGGCGATCACGCCCGCCTCTTCGGTGCCGCGGTACATGTCGGCGGCCTTGGTCATCTTGGTGGTGAGCCCGTCGACGCCGTCCTTGAGCTCACCCAGCAGCTCGCGCAGTTCGCCGAGCCGGTCGGTGTAGCCCTGCTTGGCCCAGATCCCGACTACGCCCCAGGCCGTGTCGGTCACGTCGGCGGCATCGATCTTGGCCCCGAACTTGTCCGCTTCCCCCTCGTAGAAGGGCAGCTGACGCGCGTATCCGGCGATCGCGTCGATGTTGGTCTGGATTCCGTCTGGCATCGCGGAAGTTCCCTCGGTCGGTTCAGGAGCGGCGGAGGATCGGGCCCTGGTCGAAGTCGTCGTCGTCCCCGGGTTCGGGGCGGCGTCGCGGCCGCGGCGCCTGCTGCTCCGACGCGGGTTCCGGCGGCGTGGTTCCGAACGCTTCGGCCTGGGCCTGCCGGACCTGCCCGGAGACGTCGACGCCGAGCTGGTCCCCGAACGCGTCGTCGACGATGCCGGCCTGCTGCTGGGCGGCCCCGGCCACGGCCTGGCGCAGGGTGGCCATGATCCGCTGGGCGAGCTGGCCCGCTTCGAGGTGCATCGCGCCGGCGGTGAGCCGCAGGTCGGTGACGGTCCCGCCGGCCCCCGCGACCACCGTCACGGTGCCGTCCGGCGAGGTCACGGTGGTCTCGACCCGGGCGATCCGCTCCTGCATGTCGCCGACACCGGCGAACCGGGCTTCGGCCTGGCGGACCTTCGACTGGAAGGTCTCGAACTGGGCGATCAGCTGGTCCATCTCGGCCGACATCGTCTCTTCCTTCGCGAGGTATGGGGGCTTTGCCGGAGCATGACAGATTCGGTGGCGTTGCCGTGGCATTTCGGCGGAATGCGAGGTCCCGGCAGCGCCGCCGAGATGCCGCGAATGACTCATTCGGGGCGTCGGAGGTCCCAATGAGTCATTCGCGACCTCGCCGAGCCCGCCGCCCGACCCCGGCCCGAGTCAGCTGATGAAGCCCGCCGACTTGAGCCAGTCGTGGGCCACCGTCGCCGGCTTCTGGCCGTCCACGCTCACCTTCTTGTTCAGCTCCGTGAGCGTCGCCGTGTCGAGCTTCGCCGCGATCGGGGTGAACAGCTGCTCCAGCTGCGGGTACTTCGCGGCGACGCCGGATGCGATCGCGATCGCCGGGTTGTACGTCGGGAAGAAGTGTTTGTCGTCCTCCAGGACCACCAGCTTCTGGCCCGCCACGCGCCCGTCGGTGGAGGCGACCGAGCCGAAGCCGCACGGGTCCCCCTTGCCGATGCTGGGGTACACCACGGCGTCGTTGAGCAGGTGCACCTGCGGATCGGGCAGGCTGAACCCGTAGGTCTTGGCCAAGCCGGGGAAGCCGTCGTCGCGGCTCTTGAACTCCGGGCCCATGCAGGTGGACGCCGCGGCCGGGTCCTTGTTCACGAGGGCCGCGTAGTCCGACACCGTCTTCACGCCGGTCTTGGCCACCGTCTCCGGGTTGCCCGCGATGGCGTACGTGTCGTTGGCCGGCGAGCGGGCCCACCAGGTGACCTTGTTCGCGGCGTCGGCCTGCTTGACCGCGTCGTACTGCGCCTGCGGGTCGGTGATCGGCTTGGTCTGCTTGAGGTAGCTGATCCAGGCGGTGCCGGTGTACTCCCAGTACAGGTCGACCGCGCCGCTGGTGAGCGCCTGGCGGACGTTGCTCGAGCCGGTGATGTTGGTCTTGTCCTGCGGGCTCGCTCCGGCCGCCTGCAGCGCGACGAGCGCGACCTGGCCGAGCAGCAGCTGCTCGTCGAACTCCTTGGAGCTGACGCGGATCTGCGCGCCGCTCAGTGCGTCGATCTTCTTGATGGATCCCTCGCCCACCTGGGCACCGGTCTGGTCCTTGCCGATCGTGCACCCCGCGGCGAGCACCGCGACGAGCGCGAGCACGGCGGCAGTCGTACGTCGCATGGTTCGTCCTCCTGGGATCGTGGGTCGGTTACGTTCCGCGCGGGTGCAGGACCTCCTCCGCGACCAGCCCCAGCCAGTCGGCGAACAGCGCCAGCGCGGCGACGACGATGCCGAAGGTCAGGCTCAGGATCGGGCGGTACAGCCCGATCCCGGCGACGAGCCCGCCGCCGAGACCGCCGCCGTCGATGAACGTCGCCAGCGTCGCGCTCGCGACGGTGAGCACCAGCGCCGTCCGGATCCCGGCGAGGATCACCGGGACGGCCAGCGGCAGCTCGATCCGCCAGAGGATCGCCGTCTTCGTCATGCCCATGCCGCGCGCGGCGTCGACGAGCGTCGGGTCGACGCCGTCGAGCCCGACCATCGTGTTGCGCAGCACCGGCAGGGTCGCGTAGACGACCAGCGCCGTCACCGCCGTCGCGGTGCCCGTGCCGGTCCAGAGCGCGAGCAGCACGACGAGCCCGATCGACGGGATCGCCTGGCCGAGGTTGCCCAGTCCCAGCCCGATCGGCCGCACCCACCGGGCGCCGGGGCGGGTCAGCAGGATGCCCAGCGGGAGGGCGATGGCGATGGTGCACACCGTCGAGATCAGCGTGAGCCGCAGGTGCGCGCCCAGCTCGGTGAAGATCTCGCCGGCGTTGAGGTACCGCTGCTCGATCGAGTCGATCGGCTGCGCGCGTACGAGCAGGAAGAGCACCAGCAGGGTGAGGGCGATGAGCACCGGCCGGACCAGCAGCCCGAGCCGGCGCCGTCGGGGCCGCGACGGCGCGACGCTGTCCGGCGGTTCCCCGGCGTCCGCGACGACGGGCGGGGGCGTCTCGGCGGTGGGTCGCAGCGCCGCGACCAACCCGGGCACATCGCACACGCCCAGCGCGCGCCCTGCGTCGTCCTCGACCACGAGCTCGGTGCGACCGGTGCGCACCATCGTGTCCAGCGCGTCCCGCAGGGTGGCCCCGCGCGGGATCGGCGGCAGTCCGTCCGAACCGGTCACCGGCCGCAGCTCCAGCGCCGACACGGGGATCAGCGCCAGCCGCTTCAGGTTCCGCTTCGAGCCGACGAAGGACGCGACGTAGTCGTCGGCCGGCGCGGCGAGGATCGCCTGGGGCGTGTCGTACTGCGCGATCTCCGAACGCGGGCGCAGCACGGCGATCCGGTCGCCGAGCTTGAGCGCCTCGTCGAAGTCGTGCGTGACGAACACGATCGTCTTGCGCACTTCCCGTTGCAGGCGCAGGAACTCGTCCTGCAGCCGGGCGCGGGTGATCGGGTCGGTGGAGCCGAACGGCTCGTCCATCAGCATGACCGGCGGGTCCGCGGCCATCGCCCGCGCGACGCCGACGCGCTGCTGCTGGCCGCCGGAAAGCTCACGCGGGTACCGGAGACCGTGCTCGCGGGTGAGGCCGACGACGTCGAGCAGCTCCCGGACCCGGGCGGCGACGCGGCGCCGGGTCCAGCCGAGCACCCGCGGCACCACGCCGATGTTGGCGTCCACGCGCAGGTGCGGGAACAGCCCGACCTGCTGGATGACGTACCCGGTGTGGCGCCGGTGCTCGTCGACGTCGAGCGCCGTCACGTCGGTGCCGCCGATCGTGACGGCACCCGACGTGGGCTCGACCAGCCGGTTGATCATCCGCATGGTCGTCGTCTTGCCGCACCCCGACGGCCCGGTCAGCACGACGATCTCGCCCGCGGGGATCCGCATCGTGAGGCGGTCGACCGCGGGCCGCACCTGCCCGGGGTAGTGCTTGCTGATCTCCTGGAGCTCGATCGTCTCGCCGCCGGTGCCGGCCGCCTCCCCCGGTGCCGCGGGAGCTTCGTCCCGGCGAGCGCGGCGCCGCCGGGTGGTGAGCCTGCCGAGCACCACGAAGGCCAGGTCGAACAGCAGCGCCAGCACGACGATGCCGAGCGTGCCGGTCAGCACCTGGTTCAGCGAGTTGACCGCGCCGAACCGGCCGAGCCCGTCGAAGATCTCGTTGCCGAGCCCGGGCCCCTTGACGTACGCGCCGATGGCGGCGATCCCGATCGTGATCTGCGTCGAGACGCGGATCCCCGACAGGATCACCGGCCAGGCCAAGGGCACCCGCACGCGCCAGAGCACCCGCGCGCGGCCGAGACCCATGCCGCGGGCCGCATCCACGACGGCCGGGTCGACCCCGCGCAGGCCGACGATCGTGTTGCGCGTGATCGGCAGCAGCGCGTAGAGCACGAGTGCGAACAGGACGTTCGTCAGCCCGAGTCCAAACGGGCCGATCAGGATGCCGAGCAGCGCGATCGACGGGATGGTCAAGAACGCGGCGGTCGTCGTGGTCGCCAGCTCGCCGAGCCAGCGGCGCCGGTAGGTGAGCAGGCCGATCGCCATGCCGATCAGCACCGCCAGGGCCACCGCCGCGAGGGTGAGGTCCACGTGGAGGATCGCGTCGTTCACGACGTCGATCCAGTTTTCGCGGAGGTACTCCCACAGGCTCAGGTCCGTGCTCCTCGGCGTCGCGGGGCGGAAAGTCACCCCCAGCCCAACACGTCCGGAGGTCATCTGTCCACCCGTCCGGTCCGACCCGCGTGGCCGTATACAACGGTTCGTCCGGTTGGTTAACCTCCGCCCGTGAGATTCCTGGGTGTCGTGCTCACCGTGCTCTCAGCCGTCGGTTTCGTGGTCGTTCCCGCCCCACCGGCCTCGGCCGCGACCGATCCACCGGCCTTCGCGGGACCGCTCAGCACCCGCGGCCGCTACATCGTCGACGCGAACGGCGACCGCTTCAAGCTGAAGGCCGCCAACTGGCACGGCGCGAGCGGCACGTGGACCGGGTCGGGCGACGTGAACGACCCCGCGAACCACCACGCCGGCGAGATCGCCTACCAGACCCCGCTCGGCCTGGACCGCGCTTCGATCGACACCGTCATCGACGGGCTCGCCCAACTGGGTCTCAACAGCGTGCGGCTGCAGTTCTCGAACGCGATGATCCACGACACGCGGCCCGTGCCGGACCTGCCGGCCAACCCGGGCCTGCACGGCCTGACCCCGCTGCAGGTGTACGACCGCGTCGTCGAGCGGCTCACCGCGCGCGGGTTCGCCGTGATCCTCAACAACCACACGACGACGTCGCGCTGGTGCTGCGGGCTCGACGGCAACGAACGCTGGAACACCGCGCAGACCGAGCAGCAGTGGCAGGACGACTGGCTGTTCATGGCCCGCCGCTACGCCGCGAACAAGCGGGTCGTCGGCGCCGACCTGTACAACGAGGTCCGCCGCAACACCCTCGACGACCCGAACTGGGGCTGGGGCAACGACAAGGACTGGCAGCGAGCGAGCCAGCAGGTCGGCGACCGCATCCTCACCGAAGCCAACCGCGACCTGCTGATCATCGTCGAGGGCATCAACTGGACCGGGCTGCCCATCGACGGCTTCGCCCACGGACGGCCCACCTTGGAACCCGCCCGGACGCTGTCGCACACGCTCGTCGACTCCGGGAAGCTGGTCTACTCCGCGCACTTCTACGGCTACACCGGCCCGAACCACTCCGGCGCGACCGGCATCGGCGAGACCCACGACCCGCGCTACCGCGATCTCTCGCCCCAGGAACTGCGCGACACCCTGTACCGGCAGGCGTTCTTCGTCGAGCAGGACACCGGCAAGCACTACACCGCGCCACTGTGGATCAGCGAGTTCGGCGAGGGCCGCGGCACCACCGACGCCGCTTCCCGCGCCTGGTTCGAGAACTTCGTGGACTACTTGGCCCAGACCGACACCGACTTCGCCTACTGGCCCGCGGTGGGCTTCCAGACGAACGGCTCCGGGGACGGGTGGTCACTGCTCGCCTGGGACGCAGCCGGCCACCGCATCGACGTCCTCGACGGCACCGACTGGCGTGGCCCGGCCTGGCAGCGGCTGGTGAACGCGCCCGCGCGGACCGGGCAGGTCGCACCGGCCGAGCACTGGTCGATGCTCGACCTGGACTACGCCGACTTCCAGGAGTCGCGCACGGTCCGCGGGCAGCCGGACTGGGACCCGGGCGCGCGCAAGGGCGCCTGTCCCGACGGCCAGCGCCTCAGCGGTCTCGCGCACACCGGTGGACGCGGGCTCTGCACCGGCACGCTGCCGACACCGGTCTCCTCCACGGTGGTCCGCGACGAGTCCTATGTGGACACAGACTGGGCGTCCGGCTACACGAAGGCGCAGTGTCCGCCCGACCACGCCGTGGTCGGCTACAGCGTCAAGGGCGCGGCGGTGTCCGCGGTGCTGTGCGGCCGCTCCCCCACCCCGCTCGGCAAGACTGGCCGCACGGTCTGGTTCGACCGCGGCGACAACCGTCCTTCCGGCGACCTGGGAGGAGACTTCGCTTCGGGCAGCTACAAGGGACAGTGCGCACCGGGCGAGTACGTCGCCGGCGTCGCGTACACCGGCCGCGTCGGCTCGAACCGCACGCCCGACGCGCTGCTCTGCCGCTCGTGACCGCGGCCGGTGGGTCGCGCGGACCCACCGACCGTCACGTCATGTCACACGAGTGACGCGGTCAGGCCGCCGTCGAGGACGTAGTGGCTGCCGGTGATCCACGTCGCCCGGTCGGACGCCAGGAACGCCGCCACTTCCGCGATGTCCTGCGGGGTGCCGAGCCGGCCCTGCTTCGCCGCGACGAGGTCGCCGAACGGGACCTGGGTCGCCGCCTCGAAGTCGGGGACCAGGCGCTCGACCATGGCCGTGTCCGCGAAGCCCGGGCAGACCGCGTTGACGCGGATGCCGGCCGGGCGCATCTCCACCGCGGCGACCCGGGTCAGCTGGATGACCGCCGCCTTCGTCGCGCAGTAGGAGCCGAGCAGCGGGCTGCCGCCGACACCGGCGATCGAGGAGATGTTGACGATGTTCCCCTTCGACTCCACCAGGTGCGGGGTCGCCGCCTTCATCGCCACGAACGTGCCGCGCACGTTCACCGCGAAGATCTTGTCGAAGCTCTCGGTGGACTGCTGCAGCAGCGGCGACGAGACCTCGATCCCGGCGTTGTTGACCAGGACGTCGAGGCCGCCGAGCAAGTCGACCGCCTGCTGGATGGCCGACTGGACCTGGGCTTCATCCGTGACGTCGCAGTTGGCGACGCCGGCGGCGCCGATCTCCTCGGCCGCCTGCTTGGCCGCGTCGGCGTTCAGGTCGCTGATCACGACCCGGGCGCCGAGTTCGGTGAACAGCGCCGCGATCGCCTTGCCGATGCCGGCGCCCGACCCGGTGACGAAGACGCGCTTTCCCTCGAGTTCGGACATGCTGGTTCCTCTCACATCGCTTCGATCTTGGGCAGGATTTCTTCCTTCAGGCGCTTCATGTCGTCAAGCGTCTTCGCCACCGGCACGTCCTGGAACGGCGGCCACAGGAAGGGCATCGTCAGCCCGGCTTCCTTGTACCGCTTGAGCTGGTCGGTGATCTGCGCCGCCGACCCGACGAGCAGGTTGGTGCCCTTGCCCCGGGGGGTCTGGTCCATGTCCTGGTCGGTGAGGACGAACCAGATCATGCTGGAGATCTCGAGGTCGTCCACCGACCGCTGGGTGTCGAGCTCGTCGAGCTCGCGCTGGATCTCGGTGCGCCACCGCCGGATGTCCTCGGGCGAGTCCTGGATCCCGATCCAGCCCGACAGGTTGTACTTGGCGATGCGGCTGGCCGAGCGCTTCGGGTCCTTGAGACCGCTGAAGAAGATCGGCGGGTGCGGCTTCTGCACCGGCTTCGCCCCGAACCCGGCCGGCTCGAAGTCGGCGAACTCGCCGTGGTACTCGAAGACCTCGTTGGTCCAGATGCCCTGCATGATCTCCAGGGTTTCACGCACGTGCTTGTGCCGCTTGGGAAAGATGTGCGCGGCGCTGGCGGCGGCGAACTCTTCCGGCATCCAGCCGGAGCCGACGGCGACGTTGAGCCTGCCGCCCGAGAGGTGGTCGATGGTGGCCAGCTCCGCGGCGAGCACGCCGGGGGAACGGTACGGCGTGTCGATGATGCTCATGCCGATCCGGACCTTCGAGGTCTTCGCGGCGAGCCACGGGAGCAGCGGCATGCCCTGGAGGAACTCGCCCCGCGAGCTCACCGGGAGCTGCTTGCCCATTTCGTCGAGCATCCCGAAGGGGTACTGCATCTCCCCTCGGTCCGAGGCCTCCGGCACGATGATCCGGTCGAGCGTCCAGACGGAGTCGAAGTCGAGGTCTTCGGCGAGCGCGGTGAGGTCTTCGAGCTCCCGGACGGTCACCTTGTCCCGGAAGTTCGGCAGGTAGAGCGCGAGTTTCATGGTCGGACAGCCTCCTTGCTGCGTTCGGTGAAGGTGGAGCGGATGTCGGCTTTGAGCACCTTGCCGACGGTGGAGCGCGGCAGCTCCGGCCAGATCTCGATCTGCTTCGGCGCCTTGACGCTGCCGATGCGGTCCTTGACGAACGTGATCAGCTCGCCCGTGTCCAGCTCCCGGCCGGGCTGCAGCTGGACGACGGCGGTGACGCGTTCGCCCCACTTGTCGTCCGGCAGCCCGATGACGGCGCAGTCGCGGACGGCGTCGTGGGCCATCACCGCCTGTTCGACCTCGGCGGAGTAGACGTTGAAGCCGCCGGTGATGACCATGTCCTTGGCGCGGTCGACGATGTGGAGGAAGCCCTCGTCGTCGAGGAAGCCGATGTCGCCGGTGTGGTGCCAGCCGTGGGCGGACGCTTCCGCCGTGGCGTCGGGGTTGCGGTAGTAGCCGGCCATCACCAGCGAGCCGCGGACGCAGATCTCCCCGCGCTCCCCCTTCGGGACCGGCCGCCCGTCTTCGTCGAGGATCGCCACCGTGACCAGCGGCGAGGGCCGGCCCGCCGACGACAGCCGTCCCGTGTGGACGGTGCCGTCGGGTCGGCGGTGGTCCGCGGGCGACATCGTCGAGATCATCATCGGGGCTTCGGACTGGCCGAACAGCTGCGCCATCGGGCCGAGGCGATCGAGGGCCTCGGCGAGCCTGGTCGTCGACATCGGGGCCGCGCCGTACCAGAAGCACTGCAGCGACGAGAGATCCGTGCGATCGAGTGCGTCGTGGCCGAGCACCATGTAGATCAGCGTCGGCGGCAGGAACGTGTGGGTGACCCGGTGGCGCTCGATCAGCTCCAGGAACCGGCCGACGTCGGGCTTGGCCATGATCACCACTTCCCCGCCGCGGGCGAGGATCGGGAAGCACAGGACACCGGCCGCGTGGGTCAGCGGGGCCAGGGCCAGGTAGACCGGGCGCCCGTCGAAGGGGTAGCTCATCAGCGTGATCGCCGACATCGCCTCGAGGTTGCGGCCGGTGAGCATGACGCCCTTGGGACGTCCGGTCGTACCGCCGGTCCCCACGAGGGCGACGACGTCGTCGGGTTGCGCCGCCTCGGCGGCGGGGTCGTCGCGGGCGGCGTCGAGCCAGTCCTGGAAGCCCGGCGCGAAGTCGTCGCCGTCCCCGAGGCGGACGAGCGTGGTCAGCTTGGGGAGCTTCGGGGCGATCTCGCGGACGAGGTCCTCGAAGCCGGGCTGGAAGATCAGGGTGGCGCAGTCGAACAGGTCGAGGAGCTCGGCGTTCTCGCCGGCCGCGTTGCGCGGGTTGATCGGGCACCACACGGCACCCGCGCGGGAGATGCCGAAGACGCAGGTGAAGGCGGTCGGGTCGTTGGCCGAGAGGATGCCGACCTTGTCCCCGGGCCGCACGCCGGAGTGCCGCAGCGCGCGGGCGACGGCCCCGGCGAGCTCGACCACTCGGCCGTAGGAAACCGAGTTCCCGTCGAGGGTCAGGCAGGGCGCGTCCGGGTCCAGGGAGGCGCCTTTTTCCAGGTAGAAGTACAGAGACATCGTCGTCCCTCCCGAGCTCCGTCGGTCGCTGGACACGACCTTGGCCGCCGTTTGGACGAATGTCAAGATTTTCTTGGACGATTGGTCAGAGAACCGCTCGATGGTATCTTCGGCCGGTGACCAGCCCAGCCGCTGTCAAGCGCCGGACCCGCGTCGACAAGTTCGAGGACCGTCGCCGCGAACTCGCCGACGCCGCTCTGCTGGCGTTGGCCGACCTCGGTTACGCCCGCACGAGCCTGCGCACGATCGCCGAGCACACCCAGTTCTCGCACGGGTTGCTGCACTACTACTTCGCCGACAAGGTCGAGCTGATCACGTACTGCGTGCGGCGGTACAAGGAAGCGTGCGTGAAGCGCTACGAGGGCGGAGTGGGCGGGGCGGACACCCCGTCCGCGCTGGCCGAAGCGTGCGCGGACGGGCTGGCGGCGGCGCTCGAAGAGGCGCCGCTCATGCACCGGCTCTGGTACGACCTGCGCTCGCAGTCCCTGTTCGAGGCGGCCTTCCGCGACGACGTCGCCGAGATCGACGACAGCCTGCAGGACATGATCTGGCGGAACGTCCGGGCCTATGCCGATCTGACGGGGGCCGATCCGACCTGCGCGCCGTCGGAGGCGTACGCCCTCTTCGACGGTCTGTTCCAGCAAGCGTTGCAGCGGCACATCATCGGCGCCGAGAACGCGCTCGACGACCTGCGCAGCGGCGTGCGCAAGCTGTTCCCCCGCCTCGTCAGCTGACGGCCGGCGGGATCACCATCCGCGCCAGCGGCACGTGGTGCTGCCCCGCGTGCATGTCGCGGTCCCGCAGCGATCCCTGGCTCACCGGGCGCGGGAACGAAATCTTGACGACGTTCAGCGAGGGGATCCGGAAGATCTGGATCGTCTCTTCGTCGACACGGTAGAGCGACGCCACCACGCGCTCGTTCAGGAACGACTCGTCCGCCGCGATCCGGTAGCCGTCCGCGTCGCGCAGGAACAGCTCCATCGTCACCCAGAACGGGCCGGCGTTCTTGGACCGGACCTCGTGGGCCAGCTCCGCCAAAGTGGTGTCAGGCAAGGGTCTTCTCCCCGAACTCGATCCGGAACAGGTCCAGCGGCGCGCAGTCGACGACGTGGTTCAGCACGAACTCGTACGCCGCGCCGCGTTCGACCTCCGCCGGCGACGACGGGAACGCGAAGCTCGGCAGGTAGTCCATCGCCGGGGTGGGCAGGTGCAGCATCAGCGGGTTGGCGACCTTCGCCACCGCTGTGGCCGTCGCCTGGTCGGGGGCGTTGACCAGCAGCATCACACCCACCTCGCGCGGCGGCCCGCTCTCGGGTTCCAGCTCGCCCAGCACCGCGTTGTGGCCGTACAGCCGCAGGTCGAACGCGTACTCGTCGTCGGTCAGGCCCAGCGTCTGGCCGACGCGCTGGGTGATCACCGCACGCATCAGCGACGCCCACTCGTCGATGTCGGCGAGGACCAGCGGGTCGCGGATCGCCGAGAACGACATCGTTTCGTACCCGGTGATCCGCGCGCCTTCGAGCTTGATCGTGTGCTGGGCGGCGACGTGGAACTTCGAGCCGGTGACCCGGACGATCCGGTCGTCGACGGCGGTGTACTCGGCGTCGCGGACGTCGAGGGTGCCGTCGGGTTCGCGCATCTCGAACGGGTTCGCCGTCTCGTAAAGCATGTGGGCCGCCACCAGGATCGGCGTGCACGCCGCGCCGGGGTCGAGCGGCTCGATGGTGAAGCCGTCGGCGTCGATGGTGGCCAGGACGCCGCCCGCGCGCGGGTTGTCGGTGCACTGGCCGCCGCACTCGACGATCTTGGCGGCGTGCCACGTCGGCCCGGCCGGCATGCCCTTCATGAGCGGGTAAGCGGCCGCCACCGCCGTGTCGGTCGCGCGGCCGGCCAGCACCACCTGCGCACCCGCGCGCAGCGCCTCGACGATCGGTTCGTGCCCCATCGCGCCGACGATGTGGGTGCAGCTCTCCAGGGTCTCGGCGGCCAGCTCTCCCAGCGGGGGCAACGGGTGCACCCGGCCGGCACCGAGGTGTTCCTTCAGCTCGGCGGCATCCTGCTCGCTGTAGATCTTCGCGACCTTCAGGTCCAGGCCCTCCTCCGCGAGCACCTCGGCGGCGATCCCGGCGACCCAGTCGACGCCGGTGTCGGTCCCGCTCGTCCCGCAGGAGCCCACGACCACCGGGATCCCGGCGCCGGCCGCGGCCGTGAACAGGCTGCGCAGATCGCGCGCCACGGCCTTGGCGGTCGTCTTGGCCGTCGCGGCCCCGAGGTAGTGGGGGCCGGAGTCCGTGGACCCGCCGTCGATGCTGATGACGTCGGCGCCCAGGGCGATGCCGCGCTCGACGGTCGCGTGGTCCCAGCCCGCACCGAGCATGCCGCTCGGCGCCAGTACTCGCACCTTGTCCATGTCCCTCATTTCTCTCCGTTCACCACGAATCAGGGCTGCGCCGCTGAAGCACGGCGACGCGGGCCACCAGGAGCACCGCGATCGCCGTGACGAGTCCGACGTCGAGGAGCATGAACGGCCAGCCGGTCACGTCGACCATGCCGCCGACCAGTGCCGGGCCGACGAACCCGCCCGCCGACCAGCCGACCGTGTAGAGGCCGGTGTACGTGCCGAGCACGCGGGCCGAGGGCGCGAGGTTCCACAGGACCACGGCCATGTTGACCATGAACGCCGACGCTCCCGCGGCCGCCACGCACATCGCCACCACCGTGCCGGTGGGCGTCCGCACGATCGTCCCGAGCACCATCGCCGCGGCGAACACGGTCATCCCGGTCAGGATCACCCGCAGCCGGCCGAAGCGTTCGGCGAGCAGCGCCACCGGGTAGGCGGCCGCGATGAACGCGACGCCGCTGGGCAAGGTGAGACCGCCGGCGTCGCCGCGGGACAGGCCCAGTGCCTCCATGCCGTAGTTGGTGACGAGCGACCGCGACGCGAACCACGCGCCGCCGAAGGCGAAGACGGCCAGGATGACCAGCAGCCGGCTGCGGTCGGCGTCCCGGACGATGTCGAGCAGGACGTCCCGCATCCGCACGCGGGGTCCGGCGTCCACTTCGGCGCGATCCTCTTCGAGCGCGGCCTGGTAGGCCGGGGACTTGCTGTCGCGCACCCGCCAGGCGAGCACGCCCACGGACACCAGCATCAGGACCGCCGGGATCGCGAAGGACAGCTTCGGGAATTCGTCGATCAGGAAGATGCTGATCAGCGCCGCGACGATCACCGTGATACTGGAGGCGATCTTGACCGCCGCGTTGGCCCGGCTGCGGCGCTCGGGGCCGATGAAGTCCGGGAGCAGCGACTCGGCGATCGGCTTGAACGAGTTCGCGACGAGCGCGTAGCTGAACATCACGAGGATGAGCAGCGGCAGCGAGACCGCGGCGTGCGGGATGAGGACGAACAGCAGCGCCGCCACCGGCATGCCGACGACGAGGTAGGGGATGCGCCGGCCCCAGGACGTGCGGGTGCCGTCCGACCGGTTGCCCATCCACGGCTGGATGAAGATGCCGAGCAGGTTGTCCATCCCCATCAGCGCGCCGATGAGCGCGGCGCTGGCGACGTGCTCGCGCAGCAGCGGCGGGACCTGCGAGTCGTAGAGGTTCCACGTCGACTCCTGCGCGAAGACCGCCAGCGCCACGAAGAACGTGATGCGTCCCGTGCGGACGCGCGGGGTGGTCGACGTCATCGTCGGCACCGTCCCTCCCCCACCGCCCTGGTGGTAACGGCCACCGTACTTTTGCTATAGCAAGATGGTCAATAGTTGCAAACAAGATTTGCCATGGCCAGTAGGCTTGGGCTCGTGATGGGTGAGGCACTGCAGACCGACACGCTGGCCGACCGCGTGTACCGCGCGATCCGCGACGCGATCACCACCGGTGAGCTGCGCCCGGGTCAGAAGGTCACCGAACGCGGCTTCGCCGAGCAGCTGTCGGTCAGCCCGACGCCGGTGCGCGAGGCCATCCGGCGCCTCGAACAGGACGGCCTGCTCGAACGGTCCGGCCCGCGGACGGTCAAGGTGGCGATGTTCGGCGGCGTCGCGATCCAGGACCTCGCCGAGGTCGAGGTGGGCCTGCGCGGCATGGTGGCCCGCTTCGCCGCCCGGCACGCGACGCCCGAGCAGCTGGACGGTCTCGACGAGGTCCTCGACGAGGCCGACGACCTGCTCATCCTCATCAAGCAGCGGCACGAGTCCGGGCAGGACGTGGCCAAGCACGTCGGCCGGCTCTTCGACGCGATGCAGCGCTTCAACGGTCTCGTCGAGTCGTGCGCGGGCAACCCGGTGCTCGTCCGGCTGCTCGACCAGACCCGGGTGTTCTCCTACCCGGAACGGCGTTCACGGGTGATCGAACGCGTGAGCGTGGACGAAAGGTTCGGCCTGGACCGCTACGCGACCCACCGCGCGCTCGTGCACGCGCTGCGGGCGGGCGACTCGGCGAAGGCCGAGGCGCTCGTGCTCGAAGACGCCCGGGGCGGGCTGGGCGACCTGCTCGCCGGCGGCTCCTGAAGCTACCGGCGAGCGGCCAAGAGCTCGTCGACCTCCGTGCGGGACGGGCTCGTCGCCGGGCCGTACCGCCCGACCGCGATCGCGGCGGCCGCGTTCGCGCGTTCGGCCGCGACGAGGAGCGGCTCCCCGCGCAGCAGTTCCGCCGCCAGCACGCCGGCGTGGGCGTCCCCCGCGCCGTTGGTGTCCACCGGGTCGACGGGGAATCCGGGGACGCGCACGGTCACCCCGTTCTCCACGACGTCGCAGCCCTCCGCGCCGACGCGCGTGACCCGCACGGGCACGGCCCCGATGCCGTCCACAGTGGACATCGCTTCGGCTTCCGCAGCGTTGCACGAAAGGATGTCGACCCGCGGCAGCACTGCCCGCCAGACATCGGGGGCGACGTCGGCCGCGAGCGGGCCGGGGTCCAGCAGCACCCGGTGCTCCCCCCTCGACGGCAGCCAGTCGAGTAACGCGTCGCGGTTCGACTCCCGCAGGAGGCTGTACCCGGTGACGTACACCAGGTCCCCGGCGCGCGGCCGCACCCGGTGCAGGTGCTCCGCGGTGAGGGTCCCCTCGGCGCCGGTCTCGGTGATGAACGTCCGCTCGCCGCCCGCGTCGACCAGGACGACGCACACCCCGGTGTCCGAGGCGACCGGGAGCTGGACCAGCTCGACACCTTCGGCGGCCAGGGCTTCCCGGACCAGGTCGCCGAACCGCCCGGTGCCGTGCTCCCCCGCGTAGACGACCTCCGCCCCGGCGCGGGCCGCGGCGGCCATCACGTTGAACCCGCCGCCCGCGGTGAAGCGGACGTCGGTGGCGAGCACGTCACCACCCGCGGGCGGCAGCGCCTCGACCCGCATCACGAGGTCCACGATGGCCTGTCCGGTGTGGACGAGCCGGCCGGTCATCGCCGGATCCTCGCACCGCCGAGCGCGGCGTACAACCCGGCGCCCACGACGAAGGTGACGACCCAGCCGAGCCCGTTGGCGCCGAGCCACGTGCCGGACAGGGGCCCGGTGAACCAGGCGTCGTCCCCGGTACCGGCCGTCGTGAACAGGTAGCCCGCGACGATCGCGGCGGCCCAGGCCAGCAGGGCGCGCGGCTCGCAGCCGGCGCGGTACCAGTACCCGCTCGTGCGGTGCATGTCCATCAGCGCCGCCGGGTCGTAGTCCCGCCGGCGCACCATGTCGACGACGAACACCCCGACCCACGCCGTGATCGGCACCGCCAGCAGGCTGATGAACGCGATGAACGGGCCGTAGAAGCCGTCCGCCACGAGCATGAAATACAGCGAGCCGAGGAACGTCACCACGATGTCGACGACCACGGCGTACACCCGCTTGATCCGGATGCCCAGGGTCAGCGTGGTGAGGCCGGCGGAGTACACGGACAGGTGGTTCGAGAGCAGCAGCCCGCCGAACGCGGCGATCAGGTACGGCACGGCCATCCAGCTCGGCAGCAGCTCGCGGATGGCGGCGACCGGGTCACCCGCCGAGGCGAGCGAGGGATCGTCGGCCGAGACCAGGCTGCCGAGCGAGATGAGCAGCACCAGCGGGATCCCCGCACCCGCCGCGGCCGAGGCGACGAGCGAGCCCGCCCGCACGGTCGGCGACTGGTAGCGCGACATGTCCGCGGACGCGTTGGCCCAGCCGATTCCCGTCCCGGCGGCGATGGTGCCGACGCCGGCGATCATCGCGCCGACCGGCGCCGGCGACGCGGCGAACACCTGGCCCCAGTGGATCCGGGTGATCAGGCTGACCGCGACGACCACGTTCAGCGCGCCGAAGATCCACGTCGACCAGCGCTGCACCACCACCAGCACCGCGTGGCCGAGCCCGGAGACCGTCACCGTGAGCAGGACGAACAGCAGCACGCCGGCGATCGTCAGCACCGGTGAGGCTTTCGCGTCCGCGTTCGCGCCGAACAGGATCGCGCAGAGGGAGAGGAACGCGAACGCGGCGGTCGTCGTGTTCACCGTCTCCCAGCCGAGCCGGGACACCAGCGACACCACGGTCGGCCCGATGTTGCCCCGGACGCCGAACACCGCGCGCGAGAGCGTGAGGCCGGGCGCACCACCGCGCCGCCCGGCGATGGAGACGACGCCGACGACCGCGAACGACCCGGCGGCGCCGAGCACCGCGACGAGGGCCGCCTGCCAGAACGCCAGGTGCTGCACCGCGACGAGGGTCGCGCCGAGCGGCAGCCCGAGGATGCTGATGTTCGCGGCGAACCACACCCAGAACAGCTGCATCGGGTGCCCGTGGCGCTCGGCGGCGGGCACGGGCTCGATCCCGCGGGTCTCCAGCGCTCCCGACCGCTCCGGGCCGGCCACCGTGTCCGCGGCGCTAGCGCTGGGGACCTGACCTGATTCGACCATCGTTACCTCGCACCTGAAGGAGGCCGTCCACGATGACGGCCAGCTCGAGCCGGTTGACCGCGCGCACCTTATCGACCAGGTGGGCGGGCAGTCCGGAGATCCCGTGGTGTGCGCCGAGGATCGCCCCGCACACGGCTGCCACGGTGTCGGTGTCGCCGCCGATCCCGGCGGCGAGGGTCAGGGCCGCCGCCGGGTCGTCGCCGAGCGTTTCGGCCAGCGCGAACGCGGCGACCACGGACTCCTGCGCGGCGACCGACGTCCCGATGACCCCGGTGAGCGCGTCGGCCAGGCCGGCGCGGCCCAGGCCCCGCACCCAGCCGCGCGCCCAGGCGATGCGGGCGGCGATGTCCCCGCCCGCGACCCAGTGCCCGCGCAGCGCGCCTTCCGCGGCGGCCTGTTCGGCTTCGTCCAGGGAAGTCTTGAGGTCGGCGCCGTCCACACCGGACGAAACGGCGGCGGCGACCGCGGCGGCCGCGGCGATGCCCAGGCCGGTGTTGTGGGTGACGCGGCTCGCCTCGACGACGGCGTCGAGGAACCCGTCACCCAGCGGCGTCGCGATGCCGACCGGGGTGATCCGCATGGCGGCACCGTTGGTGGCGCCGTCGCGACCGGCCTCGTCGGCGTCGACGCCCGCGTCGAGCCGGTCGAGGGCGCGGCGGGTCGAGGGGCCCAGCAGGTCGAGCGAGCCGCGGCGGATCATGTCCGCCTCCCACTCCCGCAGGGCGGCGGCGAAGGCGTGGGCGTCGATCCGGCCGCCGCCGTCGATCACCAGCCGGGCCACGAGCACGGCCTGTTCGGTGTCATCGGTGATCGACCCGGCCGCCATCCCGGGCGCGATCGGCTGCTCCGCGACGGCGTCGACGAAGCCGCTGATCGTCCCGTAGGCCTGCTCGATGGCGGCGCGCGACATCGACTGCGTGGGCATGCCGAGCGCGTCACCGACCGCGAGACCGTAGAAGGCGCCAAGCGCGCGGTCCCGCGTCAGAGACGTTCGGGTGAACATGTACAAACATGTACAGCTGCGGTGCGGGACGTGTCAAGCCCGGGCCATTGTCAGGCGCGCTCGCCGGACAGCTCGGCCGCGCCGAAGGAGACGTCGAAGCGGTCGCACCAGATGCTCAGGCTCGTGTACCCGGCCAGGTCGGTGCCCGCGGGCAGCGGGTAGTTCTGGTTCCCTTTGTTGCCTTTGAGCTTGCCGAGGTCGAGGTACCTGCCGTCGTCGAACAGGCCCCAGCCGTCCTGGCCGGGCTTCACCGGCGCGTCGGTGAGCCAGACGTGCACGTCCGGGCCGCTGCTGGTCGTCAGGTTCTCCAGGCGCAGCACGAGCGAGCCGTCGGTGGCGCGCAGGATCCGGACGGTGCCGGCGGTCCGGTGCTCGTGGCTGATCAGCGTCCCGGTCGCGACCTCGACGGGCGCAACCGGCCGAGGCGACGGCACCGACGAAGGCTGGGACACCGGCACGGCGACCGGCAAGGACTCCTCGACCGTCTCGTCCACCCAGAGCCGCCACGGCTGGAACCAGTACAGGCCCGCCGCGACCGCGACCAGGCCCACGACCAGGACGCCGACGAACCAAGGCCGGGTGAACAGACGCCGTGCGCGACTCATCGCGTCATCTCCTTCTCCGCACTTCGCTCGCCGGCGAGGTACACCCACGGCATCCCCGCGGCGACGCCGAGCATCGTGAGCACGCCCCGGGGCCAGAAGATGTGACTGTCCAGAAAGGACACGCTGGCGAGCAGCAGGACCACGCCGCCCGGCACCGCCCACCACCCCGCGCGCAGAACCGCCGCCACGACGATCAGGACACTGGCCGCGAGGAAGCAGGCCGCACCGATGAGACCCACCTGGTCGCCGGCCATGAACACCGCGCCGACGACCGGGGTGGCGCCGTGCTGGGCGTGGACCACCGTGCCCCCGGCGATCCCCGCCACGGCGTCGAGACCGCCGTAGAAGGCCGCGTACCCGAACGCCGCCAGCCGGCCGGGCCACTTGAGCCACCGAGGCGCCGGCGTCAGCAGGGACCACTGCGCCACGCCGAGCAACGGGAAGACCGGCAGCAGGATGATGTGCAGCGTCGTCCACCAGGGCGCCGTCGCCGCGTCGAGCTGCGCGGGGTGCACCGCGCCGAACCCGGCCAGCAGCAGCCCCGGGACGGCGACGAGGAACCCACGCGATGACCTGGACACCGGGCGACCGTAGCCCGGGTCGCCCGCGGAACCGGTCATTCACGGCATTAGGAAACCCTTACGGGCCGGGGCCCGCGCCCCGGCCCGGAGGTTCACCGCACCAGGGCGTCGTGGCCCAGGAGGTCGCCGAAGACCGAGACCGCGCGGTCCACCGCGTCGTCGTCGACGCCCGCGTGGGTCACCGCGCGGATGCGGTCGGTGCCGAGTTCTTCGACCCGGATCCCCCGCCGGCGGGCCGCCTCGATCAGCGTCCGGGTCGTGTAGCGGTCGTCGCGGACCTTGAAGAACACCATGTTGGTCAACGGCGGGCCGGGGTCCAGCCGGACGCCGGGGATGCGGGACAGGCCGCGGGCCAGGCGCGCCGCGCGGGCGTGGTCGTCGGCCAGGCGCTCGGTCATGTCCGTCAGCGCCACGATGCCGCAGGCCGCGATCATCCCGGCCTGGCGCATGCCGCCGCCGAGCATCTTGCGCATCCGCCGCGCCGCCGCGATCGTCACGCGGTCGCCGACCAGCACCGAGCCGATCGGCGCGCACAGTCCCTTCGACAGGCAGATCTGCACCGTGTCCGCGTGCTTGGCGACCTCGGCCGCGCTGACGCCGAGCGCCACCGCCGCGTTGAACAGCCGGGCGCCGTCGAGGTGCAGGGCGACGCCGTGCGAACGGATCAGCCGGGACACCTCGCTGAGGTAGTCCAGCTGCAGGGGCAGCCCGCCGCACCGGTTCTGCGGCGTCTCCAGGCTCAGCACCGCGGGCGGCGCGATCTGCGGGTCGCTGCGGTCCACCGCGCACGCCTCGGCGATCGCCGCCGGGTCGATCGTGCCGTCGGGCAGGTTCGGCAGCGGGTCGTAGACGATGCCGCCGCACAGCGACGCGCCGCCCGCTTCGTAGACGTACACGTCGGACTCGTGCCCGACGATCGCCTTGCCCCCACGGGGACAGTGCGCCAGCAGCGCGGTCAGGTTCGCCATGGTGCCGCTCGGCATCAGGCAGCCGGCCTGCTTGCCGAGCAGCTCGGCGGCGAGCTGCTCGAGGCGGTCCACGGTGGGGTCCTCGCCGTAGACGTCGTCGCCGAGCGGGGCGCGCGCGGCCGCCTCCAGCATCGTCGGGGTGGGCAGGGTGAAGGTGTCGCTGCGGAGTTCGACGTGCGTGCCCTGCGCGGGCGCGGCGTCCGGGCGGACGGTGGCGAGGTCGTCGGCGAAAGTGGTCACAACAGGCTCCTGAAAGGTCAGTGGGTGAGGTTTCGGACGGCGTCGTCGAGGCCGATTTCGGCCTGGCTCCAGCGCCAGCGGCGTTCCTCGGCGGCGGCGCGGATCCCGGCGAACGCCGTCTCGGCTTCGGTGACGGCGGCGAGCACGGACTCCCGCGCCGGGCCGCCGCCGTGGGCCGCGTGCTGGGCGACCTCGGCGGGGTCGAGCGCGGCGAGGACGTGCGCCGGCTGCCCGGCCAGCCGGACGCGGGCGACGTCGTGCAGCGGCACCCCGGCGGCGAGGGCCTCCTTGGCGATGGCGCCGACTTCGTGGTGGGCCTGCCGGAACGGGACACCGGCGTCGACGAGCCGTTCGGCGAGGTGGGTGGCCGCGGTCTGGCCGTCGACGGCGCGTTCGTACATCCGCTCCGGCACCGGCTCGGCGCCCTCGACGACGAGCCGCAGCAGGACGACGGCGTCGGTCGCGGCTTCGAGGGCCGACCACGCCGGGGCGACGGCTTCGGTGCCGACGGCGATGGCGTTGGTGAAGCGCGCCGTCGCCATCGCGCTCGCCGACGCGGTGAACGCGCCGAGCGGGGCCAGCGCCCGGCCCTGGACGTGTTCCAGCAGGAACGGGTTGCGCTTCTGCGGCATCATCGAGCTGGACCCGACGACGTCGTCGGCCAGCCGCAGCAGCCCGGCCTCGGCGCTGGTCCACGCCTGCAGGTCGTGCGAGACGCGGCAGAGCAGGACACCGAGGACGGTGGCCGCGGAAAGCTGGCGCAGCACCAGGTCCCGCGACGCGACGGCGTGCAGCGAGTTCGGGATCGGGGTGGCGAAGCCGAGCAGCGCGGTGGTGCGGTGCGGGTCGACCGGCAGCGAGGTGCCACCGACCGCGCCCGCGCCGAGCGGGTTCTGGTCGATCTCCGCGCCGGCCTGCCAGACGCCTTCGACGTCGCGGACGAGCGCGCTCGCCACGCCGGCGAGGTAGTGGCCGTAGGTGATCGGGACGGCGGGCTGGTGGTGGGTGTAGGCGGGCATGGTGACGCCGGCCCAGCGCCGCGCCCGGTCGAGCAGGGCGCGGCCGAGGGCGTCGGACTCGGCGAGCAGGCGTTCGTGCGGTTCGCGCAGCCGCAGCCGGACGACGGTGGCGTTGAGGTCGTTGCGCGAGCGTCCACTGTGGAGGATGCCGCCGACCTCGGCGCCGAGGGTGTCGATGAGGTGGGACTCGTAGGCGAGGTAACGGCCGCGGGGTGCGGGGACGTCGTGCAGCGGCGCGAAGCCTTGCTTCCGCAGGCTTTCGATGCCGTGGAGGAGTTCGCCGGCCCGGGCCCGGTCGACGATGCCGCGTTCGGCGAGCATGACGACGTGGGCCCGGTCGACCTGGCTGATGAGGCCGAGCTCGGCGGCGACCGGGTCGGGGGCGGGGGCGGTGTCGCGGTCGAAGAGGATCTCCCGGGCCGCGGCGGAGATGGGGCTGGTGAGCCGGCCGGTCCCGCCTGGGGCGATGGTCATCGAGGTGCTCCTTCCGGGGTGTCCGGGTGGGGTACTGGGGTGGGCGGTCTGCGCCACGGTGGTGATCAGGAACCGCAGGCTCATCGAGTCCTCCGCTCGGAGTGGCCGGGTGTCATGAACGACTCGTTCAGGGCCTCCGACGACATGAACGACTCGTTCATGACGTCGCCGGCCGGGGTGCGGGAACCAGGGCGGCCCGGAGCCGGTCCAGTCCGGCGGCCGCCGCCGCGCGGGCGCCGCGGGGACGGTCGGCCACGGCCAGGACGTGCCCGGCCCGGTCGCGGTAGTCGCGGGCCGGGCGGACCACCGTGCCGTCGGGCCGGTACAGCCGGGCTTCGGCCACCCCCGGCACCGTCGATGCCTTCGCCACCGCGTCGCCGGCGGCCACCGCCGAGGAGGAGGTGGCCGTCAAGAACCGCAGCGACGCGCACGCCCGCCGGGAAGCCCGCAGGTCCGGCGGCAGCCCGAGGACCGCCGCCACCTGCGCCGCCACCAGGTCGACGCCGGTCGCCGCGCGGACCAGCTCCGGGATCATGCCGCCCGCCGGGCGCGGGTTGACCTCCATCAGCCACGGCCCGGACGGGGTCAGGCGGATCTCGACGTGGGCCGCGCCGAAGCCGAGGCCCAGCGCGGTCACCGCCGCCCGGGCCGTGTCGATCAAGGCCGTCTCGTCCCCGGGGGGCAGCGAAGCCGGGACGTCGTGGCCCACCTCGACGAAGAACGGCGCCGGCCCGAGGTGCTTGCGGACGACCGCGACGACGACGTCGCCGAACAGCTCCACCGAGTACTCCGGCCCGCTCGCGTACGGCTCCACCAGCACCTGCGCCGGCACCGGCAGCCCGCGTTCGTTGTGCGTCACCGAAAGCAGCGCCGCGGCCTGGGCGGCCACCGCGTCGGACGTCTCGCAGCGCAGCACGCCGACGCTCCCCGACCCCTCGGCCGGCTTGAGCACGACCGGGAACTCGGTGGCCGCCTCGACCGCGGAAGCCACCGAAGTCGCCACCGTGCACGGCGCCCCGAGGACGGCCCGCTGGTGCGCCTTGTTGCGGCAGTCGGTCACGGCGTCCGGGTCCGGCCCGGGCAGGCCCAGTTTCGCCGCGATCCGGGCCGCCACCGGGATGAAGTACTCCGAGCTGCTCGTCACCCCGGCGGGCTCACCGATGTCCGCGGCCAGCACCGCGCACACGTCCGCCGTGTCGCACTGGACCACGCGGACGCCGTCCTCGGCCGCGTACGGGTACCGCGAAGGGTCGGCCGCGGCCAGCACCGGCTCGAACCCGAGCGAACGGGCCTGCCGCGCGAACAGCCGCCCGGTGCCGGTGGTGTTGCTCTCGACGAGCAGCAGCGTGCGCATCACGACGCGGCGTCCAGCGAACGCCGCCCCCAGTTCAGCCACGTCCACGAACCACCGGGCTCGGCGGGCGCGACGACCTCGTACGGCTCGGCCGCGCCCGGGTGCGCCAGCCCCTGCGCGCTCAGCCACTCGTCGGAGTACACCGTGTCCTGGTAGCGGTACCCCTCGTCCGGCAGCAGCGCGACGACCGTGGCGTCCGGGTTCCGGCGCGAGAACCAGTCGGCCACCTTGAACGACGCGCCACTGGTCGGGCCCATGAACAGGCAGTGCCGCGCGTACAGGTCCCGCGTCGCGGCGAAGGCCTCGGCCGCGCCGATCCAGTGCACCTGGTCGTAGCTCGCATGGTCGACGTTGGCCGGCACCAAGCTGTTGCCGAGCCCGCGCAGCACCCGCGGCCCGTCCTCCTGGCCGAAGATGGCGCTGCGCTGGGTGTCGACGCCGATGAGCGTCAGGTCCGGCACGAGCATCCGCAGGAACGAGCTCGTGCCCGACGTCGAGCCGCCGGAGCCGACCGCGCCGACGAGGCAGTCGGGGACGCCGATCGTCTCGGCGAGCTGCTCGGCCACCAGCGCGTACGACCGCGGGTTGTCGGGATTGCTGTACTGGCCCGGCACCCAGTGGTTCGGGTACTCCGCGCGAAGCTCCTCCAGCCGGTCGAGCCGCGCCCGCTGGTACCCGCCGACCGGGCTGGGCTTCGGGCAGATCTCGACGCGCGCGCCGAGGTGTTCGAGGCGGCGCTTCAGCGGCGCGTCGATCGCCGGGTCGCCGACGATCGTGAGCGGGTAGCCGCGCAGCCGGCAGACCATGGCGAGGCCGAGGCCGAAGGTGCCCGACGACGTCTCGAGCACGGTCGTGCCCGGGCCGACATCGCCGCGTTCTTCGGCGCGGTCGAGCATGAACCGGGCGGGCAGCAACTTCATCAGGCCGAACGCGGCGACGTGGAAGTTGGGCCGGATCCGGATGATCCGGGGCAGCTCGGTCGCCTCCACAACGGACCGGCTGACAGCGTGGCTGACGGGGGCGGCAAGGGTCATCGGACTCACCTCTCGGTTTCGAACTGCCAGGTTTCGGTCACGTCGAGCCGGTTCGCGGCGAACTCCAGCCGCGCCGGGGTTTCGGCGTCGGCCGCGTCGAAGATCAGGCCGGCGACGTCGCCGCTGTGCGCGACCTGCACGCCGGCGGCCCCGGCGGCGCGGGCGACGGCGAGGATGTCGTCCAGCCCGGGGACGGGCAGGTGACGCTGGTTGAGCAGGGTGCTGGCGGTGGCGACGCGGCCGAGCAGGCCCGCGTCACCGTCGCGCACGGCCCGGCGCAGCAGGCCGCGCAACGGCCGGAACGCCTCGATCTCCCACGACGTGTAGCGCGCGGGCGGGAGCTCCAGAGTGTCGACGCCGCGGCCGCCCGGGCTGGTGCCGAACCCCAGCACGGCCAGCGGCATCAGCTCGCCCAGGTCCTCGATGGGCTCGCCTTCGCGGTGGGCGAAGACGACCGCCCGGCCGCCGTACATCAGCGAGTCGGACGCGGTCTCGGCTTCGACGGCCAGCGCGCCGACCTCGGCGGGCGAGAGCCGCCGGCCGGTCGCCGCGAGGACCGCGCCGATCGCCGACGTCACGTCCGCGGTCGAGGAGCCGAAGCCGCGGCAGAGCGGGATGTCGCTGGTGATGTCGAGCAGGCCACCGGGGATCGGGTGGCCGAGCCGCGCCAGGGTCAGGTCGGCGGCGCGACGCGCTTTGCTGCGCCACGCGGGCCGGACGGTGGTGCCGGTGGCATCGGTGGGCAGGAACGTGGCGCGGGTGCTGTAGAGCGGGCACGGCAGCGTCACCAGGCCGCGGCGGAGCCGGCCGCCCGTGACGAACACCCCTTGCAGGATCTCACCGTGGTGGGCGTCGACCCGGAAGCTGCCCGCCCGCGGGTCGGTGACGGTGGCGGGGGCCGGTGCGGTGACCGCGAGGTCTTCGGTCATGGCGTTCTCCTTCACTCGTCGGCGGTCACGGCGAGCCCGGCCTGCACGGCCCGGGCCAGCTCCGCCACGTGCGGCGGTTCGACCATGTCCCAGTGGTGCCCCGGCACCGGTGTCACCGTGAGCTCGCCGCGCGTGCGGGCGCGCCAGCTCTCCGGCCGCACCTCCGGGCGGCCCTTCACCGGGTGGGTGCCGGTGGAGGTGATGAGGTGGATGCCGGTGCCGACGACGGCCCGGCAGCGGTAGGCCTCGACGGCGTCCTTGCCGGCGAGGTAGACGCGGGCCATCTGCTCGACGACGGCGTTGCCCGCGACTTCCGAAACCATGCCGCGGTCGCGGGCCTCGGCGAGCATCTCGTCGAGCGTGTCGACGGCCCCCGGGGCCAGCTTCAGCACGGCCTCGCCGAACCACGCCAGCGGGTCGCTGGTGTCGACCTCGGGCAGCGGGTTGCCGTAGTCGTCGACGCCGAGGACGGTCGCGTCGATGACGCACAGGTGCTCGACCGCGCGGCCCGCGCTTTCCAGCTGGGCGGCCATTTCGAACGCGACCGAGCCGCCCTGCGACCAGCCGGCCAGCCGGATGGGACGGTCGCCGACGACCGGCAGGAGGTCGGCGACGAACCGCGCGGCCAGCTCTTCGATGGTGTGCACCGGCTCCTCGCCGGGCGCGAACCCGGGCGCCTGCAGGCCGAACACCGGCAGCGCCGGGTCCAGTTCGGCGACGAGCTGCAGGTACGGGAACGGGCTCCCGGCGGTCGGCGGCAGCAGGAACAGCGGCGCGACGCCCGCGCGGCCCGGCGAGAGCGGCACGACCAGTCCCCCGCCGCTTTCCCCGGCGCGGATGTGGTCGGCCAGGGCCCGGACGGTCGGCGCGCGGAACACCTCGGCGAGACCGACGGTCGCGCCCAGCTCGGCCTTGATCCGGTCGACCAGCACCACGGCCAGGAGGGAGTGGCCGCCGACGTCGAAGAAGCCGTCGGTGACGCCGACGCGGCGGCCCAGCAGGTCTTCCCACAGCTTCGCCAGCGCCATCTCCAGCTCGTCGCGCGGGAGCACCCCGGACGTCGCGACCGGCGTGGCGTCCGGGGCGGGCAGCGCGACGCGGTCGACCTTGCCGTTGGAGGTCAGCGGCAGCGTGTCCAAAGTGGTCAGCGTCGACGGGACCATGTATTCGGGCAGCCGCCCGGAAAGGTGCGCCCGGAGCTCCTCGGCGTCCACAGTGGATGGTGCGACGTACCCGGCGAGCGCGCCGTCGCGGACCACGGCGACCGCCTCGGTGACACCGGGGCCGCCGACCAGCGCGGCCTCGATCTCGCCCAGCTCGATGCGGTAGCCGCGCACCTTGACCTGGTGGTCGGTGCGGCCGACGAACTCCAGCCGCCCGTCCGGCAGGTAGCGGGCGAGGTCACCGCTGCGGTAGAGCCGTCCGGGGCCGAACGGGCTGGGCACGTACTTCGCGGCGGTCAGGCCCGGGCTGCCCGCGAAGCCGCGCGCGACGCCGGCACCGCCCGCGTACAGCTCGCCGGTGACGCCGGCCGGGACCGGCCGCAGGTGCTCGTCCAGCAGGTAGACCTCGGTGTTCCAGATCGGCCGCCCGACCGAGATCGGTGTCGTCACGCACCCGGCGGCGGGCAGCAGGTTGATCACGTTGGCCACCGACGTCTCGGTGTGGCCGTACTCGTTGGCCACGACGACTTCGGGTGCGTTCTCGCGCCAGAACTCCAGGGCTTCGGCGGTGAGCTGCTCGCCGCCGACGACCAGGTGCGCGGCCGCGGCCGCCGCCTCGGGGGCGAGGCACCGGCGCAGCGGTTCGAGGTGCGCCGGGGTGAGCTTGACGAAGCTGAACTTCCGGCCGCTCGACAGCACGTCCGCGAGGCCGGCCACCGGGTGCTCGTCCTCCGGCACCAGCGTCACGGTCGTGCCGCACAGCAGCGGCAGGAACAGCCCGGTGACGGTGAGGTCGAAGGCGAGCGACGAGTGCACCGGCGCGCCGTCGCCCTCGTCGGCGCGGTAGGCCTGGCGGCACCAGTCCAGGTAGTGGAGCACGCCGCGGTGGCTGATCATCACACCCTTGGGGCGGCCGGTCGAGCCGGAGGTGTAGATGACGTAGGCGAGGTTCTCCGGGTCGACGACCGGGTCGGCCCACGGCACCGGGTCGTCGGCCACCGGCTCGTCGGCGTAGATCACGACGTCGCCGAGGTTTTCGCCGGCGTAGCGGCGGGTGGTGACGAGCACGCGGGCGCCGGCCTGGCGGAGCATGTACTCCTTGCGGTCCTGCGGGTACGCCGGGTCCAGGGGGATGTAGTGGCCGCCGGTCTTGAGGATGGCGAGCAGCACGGGGAGCAGCAGCGGGCCGCGTTCGCAGAGCACGCCGACCGGGGTCTCGACGCCGACGCCGTGGGCGCGCAGCCGCTGGGCCAGCCGGGTCGCGCGGGTTTCCAGGTCGGCGTAGGTCAGCTCGGCGCCGCCGCAACGGACCGCGATGGCGTCCGGGTTGGACGCGGCCTGCTCGGCGATCCGGCCGTGCAGCGTGCCGCGCAGGTAGGGCTCGGCGGTGGCGTTCCAGGTCTCGAGGAGCAGCTTCCGCTCGTCCGCGCCGAGAACGTCCACTCGGGACAGCCGGACGCCGGGCTTGGCGGCCAGCTCGGTGAAGAGCCGGACGAAGTGCTCGCCCATCCGCCGCATCCGGGTCTCGTCGAACAACGCGGTCGCGTACTCCAGCACACCCGCCACGGAACCGTCCGGCCGGCGGACGAAGGAGATCATCAGGTCGAACTTCGCCGTGCTCGACTCCTGGTCCACCGGGGACACCGCGAGGTCGCCCAGCGCGGCTTCGCCTTCGGAGGAGTCGTAGACGGCGAACATCACCTGGACGACCGGGGTGTGCGCGAGATCGCGCTCCGGGGCCAGTTCCTGGACCAGCCGCTCGAAGGGCAGGTCTTCGTGGGCCTGGTCGGCGAGCCGGGCCACCTTGACGCGGTCGGCCAGCGTCGCGAAGTCCGGGTCGCCGGAGAGGTCGCCGCGGGCGACGACGGTGTTCACGAAGAACCCGACCATGTGTTCCAGCTCGGCCCGCGAGCGCCCGGCGACCGGGGTGCCGACGGCGATGTCCTCGCGGCCGGTGTGCCTCCCCAACACGACGTAAGCCGCGGCCAGCAGCGTCATGAACGGCGTGGCGCCGACCGCTTTGCCCTGGTCGATCACTGCGGAAGCGGCCGGCGCGGGGACGGTGAACCGGACCGAGGCGCCGTGGGGGTCGCGCTGGGCCGGGCGCGGCCGGTCGGCGGGCAGCTCGAGGGTCTCGAGCCCGGCGAGGCGGTCTTTCCAGTAGGCGAGATCGGCTTCGTGGACGTCGACCCGGGACTGTTCCCAGGCCGCGAAGTCCGCATAGGACAGTTCGATCGGCGGCAGCTCCGCGCCGGTGTAGAGCTTGCGCAGGTCGTCGAGGAGGATCGGCAGTGACCAGCCGTCGCAGGCGATGTGGTGGACGTTGAGCGCGAGCACGTGCCGCTCCGGCGCCTCGCGGACCAGCATGGCCCGGAACACCGGGCCGGTGGCCAGGTCGAACGGCTGGCTCACGTACTCCGCCAAGACGGCATCCACGTCCCCTTCGACCACCGGCAGCTCGACCGGGGCCGGGGCGCCGATCACCTGGCGCGGCTTGTTGTCCTCGGCGACGTACGTCGTGCGCAGGATCTCGTGCCGTGCCACGAGAGCGTCGAGCGAGCGCCGCAGGGCCTCGACGTCGAGGACGCCGTCCAGGCGCAGCAGGAGCGGCACCGCGTACTCGGCGCTGTCCGGGTCGAGCCGGTCGAGGAACCACAGCCGCTGCTGCCCGGCCGAGAGCGGCAGCGGGGCGGCACGATCGGCCGGGCCGAACGCGCGGACCGGCGCGGTGGCGCGTCCTCGCAGCCGCCGGGCGAGCACCGCGGCCCGGAGCCGGGCCGCCCGATCGGCGTCGGCCTCCGGGCGGATGTCGAACGTGGTCATGCGCTGGCCTCCTCGGTGAGGGAGTCGAGGAGCTCCTGCTCGGACATGCCGGCGAGCTCGGCCTCGATCTCGGTGTGGACCACCGCGGCGAGCGCGGTGACCGTGGTGGTCTGGAAGAGCACGGGCAGGGGCAGGTCCACGCCGAAGGCGGCCTGCAGCCGCATGCGGACCTTGGCGGCGAGCACGGAGTGCCCGCCCAGTGCGAAGAAGTCGTCGCCGAGCCCGACCCGGGGCACGCCGAGCACCTCGGCCCAGATGTCGGCGATCAGCTGCTCCTCGGGACTGCCCGGGGCGACGTAGTCCGCCGTCTCGTCGGCCGGTTCGGGCAGTGCGGCGCGGTCGAGCTTGCCGCTGGCGTTGACCGGCAGCGTGTCGAGCACGACGAACGCGCTCGGCACCAGGTGTTCCGGCAGCCGCTGCCCGAGGAACGCCCGCAGGTCTGCGGTCGTGACGTCTCCGGCGACGTACGCGACCAGGCGTTTCTGGCCGGCCGGGTCGGGCTTGGCCAGCACGACCGCCGCGGTGAGCGCCGGGTGGGCCCGCAGCGCCGACTCCACTTCGCCGAGTTCGATGCGGAAGCCGCGGATCTTGACCTGGTCGTCGGTCCGGCCGAGGAACTCCAGCTCCCCGGCGCGGGTGCGGCGGACCAGGTCACCGGTGCGGTACATCCGCCCGCCCGCCGGGTTCGCCACGAACCTCGTGGCCGTCAGTCCGGGACGCCCGAGGTAACCGCGGGCGAGGCCCGGACTGGCGACGTACAGCTCGCCCGCCACGCCGGGCGGCACCGGCTGGAGCCGGTCGTCGAGGACGTACGCGCTCGTGTACCGCAGGGCGCGGCCGATGGTCACCTGCTCCCCCGGCACCAAGGGCTCGCCGACGGTGGAGACGACCGTGGCTTCGGTCGGGCCGTACATGTTGAGCATCCGCCGGCCCGGCGCCCACTTCGCCACCAGGTCGGGCGGGCAGACGTCGCCGCCGACGACGACCGTGCGGAAGTCCGGCAGGTCCGGATCCTCCACGGTGGCCAGTGCCGCGGGCGGGATGAGCGCGTGGGTGACGCGGCCCTCGGCGAGAACGTCCCGCAGCTGGTCACCCAGGAGCGGGCCGGGCGGGGTGACCACCAGGGCCGCGCCGGTCATCAGGGACGCGCACAGCTCCAGGATCGACGCGTCGAAGCTCGGGGACACGTACTGCAGCACCCGGTCACCCGGGCCGACCTGGTAGGCGGCGACGGTGTTGGCCACCAGCGTGCCGAGGCCGGCGTGGCTGACCACGACGCCCTTCGGCCGGCCCGTCGAACCCGACGTGTAGATCACGTACGCCGCGTTCTCCGGCTTGACTTCGACGTCCGGCGGGCCGCCGTCCATTGTGGACACCGGCAGGCCTCGCAGCGTGAGCACCGGGTTCGCGTCGTCGAGCATGTAGCGGATGCGCTCCTCCGGGTAGCTCGGGTCGATCGGGAGGAACGCGGCTCCGGTCTTCACCACCGCGAGCTGTGCGACGACCAGGTCGGCCGAACGCGGCAGCAGCAGCGCGACCACCGTCTCCGGAGCGGCACCGCGGCTCTGCAATACGCGGGCCACGCGGTTGGCTGCCTTGTCCAGTTCGCCGTAGGTGAGCGAGTCCGGTCCGGCCACCACGGCCGGGGCGTCCGGGTCCCGGCGCACCTGGGCCTCGATCAACCCGGCGAACGTCCCGCCGGGGGCGTGCTCGGCGAGCGGGGTGACCTCGGCCGCGTCCAGCATGGGGATCCGGTCGACCGGACGCACGGGGTCGGCGGCGAACCCGGCCAGGAGCCGGACGTACCGCTCGGCGAACCCGGCGACCGTGTCCTCGTCGAACAGCGCGACCGGGTACTCGAGGACGCCGTCGACCGCGCCGGAGGGCTGCTCGCGCAGCACCATGGCCAGGTCGAACTTGGCCGCGCCGGTCTCGACGCCGAGGGCTTCGCAGTCCAGGTTGCCGAGCTCCCAGCCACCTTCCGAGACCGTCTGCAGCGCGAACATCAGCTGCACCAAGGGGTTCCGGCTCGGGTCGCGGTCGGGCCGGAGCTCGGCGACGACCCGGTCGAACGGGACTTCCTGGTGGCTGAAGGAGTTCAGCGCCGTCTCGCGGACGCGTTCCACGAGTTCGGTGAAGCCGGGCGAGCCGGTCAGGTCCGCACGCAGGGCGAGCGTGTTGACGAACTGGCCGATCAGCCGCTCGGTGTCCGGGTGGTCCCGGCCGGCGACCGGGCTGCCCACGGCGAACTCGCGCAGCCCCGTGTGCCGGGAGACGAGGACCTGGAACCCGGCCAGCAGCGTCATGAACAGGCTGGCCCGGGCTTCCGCGCCCAGCTCGCCGAGCCGTGTCGCCAGCTCCGCCGGGACGCTGAACTCGTACCGCGCGCCGCGGGGGTCGCGCACCGCGGGCCGGGGCCGGTCCGCGGGCAGCTGCACGACCTGCGGCACGCCGGACAGCTGTGTCCGCCAGAACTCGACGTCCGCTTCGGTCGGCTGGGACCAGGCCGCGACGTCGGCGTACTGCACCGGCAGCGGCGGCAGGTCCACACCGGCGTAGAGGTCGCGCAGCTCCTCGGCGAGGATGCCCTCGGACCAGCCGTCGAGGACGATGTGGTGCGCCGACAGGACCAGGACGTGGTCGTCCGCGGCCAGTCGCCCGAGGGCCGCGGAGAAGACCGGCCCCGTGGCGAGGTCGATCCCCCGAGCCTCCAGGAACGACGTGATCTCGTCGATGTCGGTCACCGGCAGCGGGACCGGCCCGGCCGGGTCGACGACCTGCTTGGGCTCGCCGTCCAGCTCGACGAACCGGGTCCTGAGGATCTCGTGCCGCTCGACCAGCTTCGTGAGGGCGGCGGCGAGAGCGTCGACGTCGAGGGGGCCGCGCAGGCGGACCGCGTTCGGCACCAGGTACTCGGCGCTAGACGGTGCCATCCGGTCGGCCAGCCACATGCCGACCTGGACACCCGCGAGGGGTGCCGGGCCGTCGGGCCGCTTCGGGATGGCCTCGAACTCGCGCCGGGTGGCGCGGGCGACGGCGTCGGCGAGTTCCGCGACCGTGGGCGAGTCGAAGATGAGCCGGATCGGGATGTCCGCCGAGAGCCGTTTGCGCAGCTCGGCGACCACCCGGACGCCCAGCAGGGAGTGCCCGCCCAGGTCGAAGAAGTTGTCGTCCGCGCCGACCCGCTCGACCCCGAGGACGCTCTGCAGCACCTCGGCGACGAGTTCCGCGACCGGGCCTTCCGGCGCCCGGTACTCGGCGCCGGCCGCGGCGGGTGCGGGCAGGGCCTTGCGGTCGATCTTGCCGCTGGTCGTGGTCGGGAACTCCGGCAGCACGCTCAGCGCGGTCGGCACGAGGTAGACGGGCAGCCGCTCGCGCAGCTGCTCGCGGATCCCGGCTTCGGTGAGCGTGACGCCGGCCTGCGCGGTGACGTATCCGGCGAGGCGCTTGTCGCCCGGCGACGGCTGCCACACCGTCACCGCGGCTTCGCGCACCCCGGGCAGTTCCAGGAGGACCTGCTCGACCTCGCCCGGCTCGACGCGGATGCCGCGGATCTTGACCTGCGAGTCCTGCCGGCCGAGGAAGGTCAGCGCGCCGTCGGGGGTGCGCAGGCCGCGGTCGCCGGTGCGGTAGAGCCGCTCGCCGGGCACGAACGGGCTGGCCAGGAACGCGGCCGCCGTCTTACCCGGGTTGCCGAGGTAACCCCGCGCCAGGCCGACGCCGCCGATGAACAGGTCACCGGGGACGCCGACCGGGACCGGCCGGAAGTGCTCGTCGAGGACGTGGATCTGGTTGTTCGCGATCGGCGACCCGACGCTGACCGAGCCCGCGCCGTCGAGGTCGGAGCGGAGGCATTCGCGCATGGTCGAGTCGATCGACACCTCGGTGGCGCCCCACTGGTTGTGCAGGGTCGCGTTCTCCCCCAGCCGGTCGAAGAACAGCTTCAACAGCTCCGGCTGCAGCGCTTCGCCGCTGGTGATGACGTTGCGCAGCGGCTTGAGGGCCGCGCGGTCGGCCGGGGTCAGCTGCTCCAGGAACAGGGTCAGCATGCTCGGCACGAACTGCAGGTTCGACACTTGGTGCCGGATGGCGCCGTCGAGGATCGCGGCCGGGTCGCGGTGCAGGCCCGGCGGGATCAGCGCGACCCGGCCGCCGACGATGAGCGGCCACAGGCATTCCACGGCCGCGTCGTCGAACACCAGCGTCGTCTTCTGCAGGACGCCTTCGCCCGGCTGGAGCCGGTAGGTGTCCTGGTGCCAGCGCAGCCGGTTGACCCAGCCGCGGTGGGTGCTCGCGACGCCCTTCGGCTTCCCGGTGGAGCCCGAGGTGTAGTAGATCGACACCAGGTTGTCCGGGTGGGTCGTGTCGGTCAGCTCTGTCGCGTCACGGTCCAAATCGGACACTTCGAGGAAGACGATCTCGCTGTCCTGTGGGGTTGACGCCCCCGCGTTGACCAGGCAGACCGTCGAGTTCGCGTCGCCGAGGATGCCCAGGACCCGGGGTTCGGGCGCGTCGGTCTCGATCGGGACGAACGCGCCGCCGGCCTTGAGGATGGCGACCAGGCCGACGATCAGGTCGATCGAGCGGTCCACCCGCAGCCCGACCGGGACGTCCGGGCCGACGCCGTGCTCGACCAGCCGTGCCGCGAGGACTCCGGCGCGACGTTCCAGCTCGGCGTAGTCGATGTGGTCGTCCAGGTACTCGACGGCGGTCGCATCGGGCGTCCGCTGCGCCTGCTCGGCGATGAGCTGGTGCAGACAGACGTCCTCGTCGTAGGCGACAACCGTGTCATTGACGCCGTTGACGAGGTGCTCGCGTTCGGTCGTGCTCAGGAGGTCCAGCTCACCGACCGGAGTAGAAGGAGCGTCGGCGATCCGCTCGAGGAGGGTGGTGAAGTGGCCGGCCAGCCGCTCGATCGTGGTGGTGTCGAACAGCGCGGTCGGGTACTCGAAGATGCCGGTCAGGGCACCGTCGGCGTCCTGGGCAAGCGCGAGTTCGAGGTCGAACTTGCTGACCTGGGTGTCGACGGCGAGCCGTTCGACGGCCAGGCCCGGCAGCGCCCAGCCGGCTTCGTCGTTGTTCTGCAACGCGAACACGATCTGCACCACGGGCGTGCGGGTGAGGTCGCGTTGCGGGCGCAGGAGCTCGACGATCCGGTCGAACGGGACGTCGTCGTGGTCGAACGCGGCCAGGGTGCTCGTGCGGACGCGGGTCAGCAGCTCGGTGAACGCCGGGTCGCCGGTGAGGTCCGCGCGCAGCGGCACGGTGTTGACGAAGTGGCCGACCAACGGCTCGGTCTGCGGGTGGCTCCGGCCGGACACCGGGGTGCCGATCGCGAAGTCCCGCATCGCGGTGTACCGGCTGATCAGGACCTCGAACGCGGCGAGCACGGTCATGAACAGGCTCGCACCGTGCCCGGCCCCCAGCGCCGCCAGTTTGGCGACGACGTCTGCCGGGATGTGGACGGGCGTCTTGGCGCCGGCGATGTCCCGGACGAGGGGCCGCGGCCGGTCGGCGGGCAGTTCCGCGACGTGCGGCATCCCGTCGAGTGCGTGCTGCCAGAAGGCGAGCCCGGCTTCGTCGGAGTCGGCGGCTTGCCACGCGGCGACGTCACCGAACTGCACCGGCAGCGCGGCGGGCCGGATCCCGGCGTAGTGGTCGCGGAGCTCGGCGGCGAGGACGCCCATGGACCAGCCGTCGGCGACGATGTGGTGCAGGAGCAGCACCAGCACGTGATCGGTGGCCGACACCCGGCCGAGCGCGGCCCGGAACACCGGGCCGTGCTCGAGGTCGAGCGGAGTGTCCACTTGGGACCGGACGAACTCCTCGACGTTCGATACGTCAGCGATCGGGAGCGGCACCGGCCGCACCGGGTCGGCCACCTGCGCCGGCTCGCCGTCGACTTCCACGAACCGGCTGCGCAGCACCTCGTGCCGCGCCACCACGGCCGACAGCGCGCCGGTCAGTGCCGCCACATCGAGGTCCCCGCCGATCCGCAACGCCAGTGGTACCAGGTACTCAGCGGACCCCGGCGCGAGACGCTCGGCGAACCAGAGCCCGCGCTGCACCGGCGAAAGCGGCGTACGCGCCCCGTGATCGCGGACCGGGATCGGCTCGAAGTCCACAGTAGACGCTCCGGGCACCAGCCGGGCCAGCGCCGCGATCGTCGGGGCCTCGAACAACGCCCGCACACCCAGCCGCACCCCGAACTCCGTGCGCATGCGACCGGTCACCTTCGCCGCCAGCAGTGAGTGCCCACCGAGGGCGAAGAAGTTGTCCTCCACGCTCGGCTCCGGCACCCCCAGCACGTCGGCCCAGATCCCGGCGAGCGCGATCTCGACGGGCGTCCGCGGCGCGACGTGCCCGGCGCTGATCCGCTGCGGCGCGGGCAGCGCGGCGCGGTCGAGCTTGCCGTTCGCGGTCCGCGGCAGTTCCGCCAGGGGCACGATCACCGACGGCACCAGGTACTCCGGCAGCCGCGCGGCGGCGTGCCCGGCCAGCACCGCCGGATCCGCGGTGCCGACGACGTAGGCGACCAGCAGCCCGTCCCGGACCACGACGGCGGCCTGCGTGACGCCGTCGTGCGCGGCCAGCACGGCCTGCACCTCGCCCGGTTCGACGCGGAAGCCGCGGATCTTGACCTGGTCGTCGGCGCGGCCGGCGTACTCCAGCACGCCGTCACGGTTCCAGCGAGCGAGGTCGCCGGTGCGGTACATCCGCTCCCCCGCCCGGAAGGGCGAAGCCACGAACCGCTCGGCGGTCGCGCCGGGCTGGCCGAGGTAGCCGTGCGCGGTGCCGACGCCCGCCAGATACAGCTCGCCGACGACCCCGGCGGGCACCGGCCGCAGCCGCGCGTCCAGGACGTAGGCCTGCTTGCCGGTGACCGGCCGCCCGATCGGGACCGGCCCGTCGACCGCCGTGACCGCGTGGAACGTACTGAAGCCCATGGTCTCGGCCGGGCCGTAACCGTTGACCACCGCGACGTGCGGGTACGACCGCAGCACCTTCGCCAGGTGCGCGGGCGAGGCCGCCTCGCCGCCGGTCATCGCGCGGCGGACGGTCGCGAACACCGCCGGGTGCTCGTCGACCAGGAAGTTGAACAGGCTGGCCGAGACGTCCAGGACCGTGACGTCGTGCGCCACGACCAGGTCCTCGATCAGCCCCGGCTCGGGCCGCTGGCCGGGTTGCAGCACGACCGTGCCGCCGGCCAGCAGCGGGCCGAACAGCTGCGTGCCGAACGCGTCCCACGACACCGGCGCGCACTGCAGCCAGACGTCGTCCGGGCCGAACCCGGCGTAGTCCTGGCCGGTCAGCGTGCCGACGACGGCGCGGTGCGGGGCCGCGACGGCCTTGGGGACGCCGGTGGAGCCGGAGGTGAACATGACGACGGCGAGGTCGTCCGGGCTGCCGGGCAGGCCGAGGACACCGCCGTCGCGGACGGCGATCGCGGCCGCGTCTTCGACGACGTCGATCCGGCGCCAGGGCAGCTCGCGTCCGTCGGTCAGCACGACCGCCGCCGACGTCCGCCGCAGCGCGGCGACCAGACGTTCGGCCGGGAAGTCCGTGTCCAGCACGGTGTAGGCGGCCCCGGCCTTGAGCACGGCGAGCAGCGCGACGGCCAGCCGCGGCGAGCGTCCGATGTGGACACCGACCACGTCACCGCGGTGGACGCCCTCGGCGACCAGGTGCCGGGCGAGCCGGTTGGCCTCCGTGTCGAGCTGCCCGTAGGTGAGCGCCGAGCCTTCGAAGACGAGCGCGGTCGCGTCCGGAGCCCACTGCGCCTGCCGCTCGACGAGTTCGTGCAGCCGCATCGCGGGAGCCGTCGCCGGCGTCGTGCCCAGGGCCAGCAGACCTGCGTGCTCCTCGGCGGTGAGCACGTCCAGGTCCGTGACCGGGACGTCCGGCGTCGTGACGGCCGCGGTGAGGAACCGCGCGAACCGGGCCGCGATCGACTCGGCCGTCGCCGCGTCGAACAGGTCGTCGGCGTACTCCAGCTGGCCGCTCAAGCCGGCCGGAGTGCCATCGAGCAAGTGGTTCTCTTCAATCCCCGCGGTCAGGTCGAACTTCGCGACGTCGCGGCGGACCGTGACGCCCTCGGTCTCCAGACCCGGCAGGCCGAGCCGCGCGGTGGCGTTGTTCTGCAGCACCAGCATCACCTGGAACAGCGGGTGCCGGGCCGCCGAGCGGGCCGGGTTCAGCTCCTCGACGACCCGCTCGAACGGGACGTCGGCGTGCGCCAGCGCGGCCAGCCCGGCGTCGCGGACGCGGTTCAGGAGCTGCCGGAACGTCGGCTGCCCGGAGACGTCGGTGCGCAGCACCAGGGTGTTGACGAAGAACCCGGCCAGGTCGTCGAGCGCGGTGTCGCCGCGACCGGCGACGGCGGTGCCCAGCGGGACGTCGTCCCCGGCACCGAGCCGCGACAGCAGCGCGGCGAACCCGGCCTGCAGCGCCATGAACAGCGTCGCGCCGTTGCCGCGGGCCAGGTCGGCGAGCGCCGTGTGGACGTCCGCGCCGAGCGCGAACTCCACCGAACCGCCGCGGTGGCTCGCCACGGCCGGGCGGACCCGGTCGGCGGGCAGCGCCAGCTCCTCGGGCGACCCGGCGAGGGCGTCACACCAGAACGCGAGCTGTCCTGCGATCTCCGGCTCGTCGAGGACTTCCCGCTGCCACAGCGTGTAGTCCGCGTACTGCACCGGCAGCGGCGCCCAGCCCGGAGCCTCGCCGTCGAGCCGAGCCGCGTAGGCAGTGGCCAGGTCGCGCCACAGCGGCGCGGCCGACCAGCCGTCGGACGCGATGTGGTGCAGCACCAGCAGCAGCACGTGGTCGTCGGCGGCGACCTCGACGAGGTGCGCCCGGATCGGCAGCTCGGTCCGCAGGTCGAACACGTGCGCGGCAGCGGCCGCGAGCACGTCCGGCAACGAGTCCTCGGTGGACTGCGTCAGCGTCCACGGCACCGCGGGCGCGGTCAGGATCTCCTGCCACGGCTCACCTTCGTGCGACGGGAACACCGTGCGCAGCGACTCGTGCCGCTCGACGACGTCGGCCAAAGCGGCCTGCAACGCGGCCACGTCGAGGGAGCCGCGCAGGCGCAGCGCACGCGGGACGTCGTAGCCGGCGTTGGCCTCCTCGGCCTGGTCGACGAACCACAGCCGCTGCTGCGCGAACGACAGCGGCAGCCGCTCGGGCCGCTCGCGGCGGGTCACCGGCGGGCGTGCCGGGGCGGCGTCGCCGAGGACTTCGGCGAGCCCGGCGACGGCCGGGGTGCGGAACAGGTCCCGGATGCCGAGTTCGACGCCGAGCACCGCGCGGACGCGGCCGATCAGCCGGGCAGCCAGCAGCGAATGCCCGCCCAAGTCGAAGAAGCCGTCGTCGAGGCCGACCTCGGGTAGCCCGAGGACCTCGGCGAACAGTCCGCAGAGGACGTTCTCGGTGACGGTCCGCGGCCGGCGGCGCGAGCCCGCCGCGAAGTCCGGCGCGGGCAGCGCGCGGCGGTCCAGCTTGCCGTTCGCCGTCCGGGGCAGCTCGGGCAGGGGCACGATCGCCGAGGGCACCAGGTAGTCCGGCAGCCGGTCGGCCAGGTACGCCCGCAACGCGGCGGGATCAGCCGAGCCGACGACGTAGCCGATCAGCCGCCCGTCGCGGACTACGACCGCGGCCTGCTCGACACCGTCGTGGCGGGCCAGCACCGCGCGCACCTCGCCGGGTTCGACGCGGAAGCCGCGGACCTTGACCTGGTCGTCGGCGCGGCCGACGTACTCGAGGACGCCGTCGCCGTTCCATCGGACGAGGTCGCCGGTCCGGTACATCCGCTCCCCCGCCGCGAACGGCGACGCCACGAACCGCTCGGCGGTGGCGCCGGGCAGGCCGCGGTAACCGTCGGCGAGGCCGTGGCCCGCGAGGTACAGCTCACCCGTGACGCCGGGCGCGGTCAGGGCGAGGTGCGCGTCGAGGACGTAGGCGCGCTTGCTCGCGACCGGCCGTCCGATCGGGATGGCCACGCCGCCGAGATCCGCCGACGTGATCGGGTGGAACGTCGTGTAGCCCATGCTCTCGGCCGGGCCGTAACCGTTGATCAGCTGGACGTCCGGGTACTCGCGCAGCGCCTTCGTGACGTGTTCGACGGACGCCGGCTCGCCACCGGTCATCGCCCGGTGAAGCACGGTGAAGACCTGCGGCTCCTGGTCGAGGAGGTAGTTGAACAGGCTCGCCGAGGCGTGCAGCACGGTGACGCCGTGCTCGACGACGAGGGCCGCGATGCGGTCCGGCTCCGGGTTCTGGCCGGGCTGCAGGACCGTACGGCCGCCGTAGAGCAGCGCGCCGAACAGCTGCAGCGCGAAGCCGTCCCACGACACCGGGGCGCATTGGAGCCACACCTGGCCGGCGTCGAAGGTGGCGTAGCGCTGGCCCATCGTCGCGACGACGCCGCGGTGGGAGGTGGCGACGCCCTTGGGCACGCCGGTGGAACCCGAGGTGAACATGACGCAGGCCAGGTCGGCCGGGGTCACCTCGACGTCCGGGTTCGTGCGGTCCGCGTGGTCCGGCACGGTCCTCAGCACCCGCTGCACGCCGGCCTGCTCGATGACCGCGGCCAAGCGCTCGGCCGGGTAGCTGGGGTCGAGCAGGGTGTACGCGGCCCCCGACTTGAGCACGCCGAGCACCGCGGCCGCGAAGCCGAAGCCACGGTCCAGCAGGACGCCGACGACCTCACCGCGACGGACACCGTCGTCCAGGAGGTGGTGGGCGACCTGGTTGGCGCGGGCGTTCAGCTCGCCGTAGGTCAGCTCTTCGCCCTCGAACAGGATCGCGACGGCGCCGGGGTCCTGGCGTTCGACGATGGTGTGCAGGCAGTCCTCGGGCGCGGCGCTCAGCTGGACGGCGTTGCCCGAGATCAGCACGAGGTCGCGTTCGGCGCTGGTGAGCACGTCGAACGCGGCGATCGAAGTCGTGGGCGCGGCGGCGATCTGCTCCAGCAGCCGGACGAACGCGGCGGCCAGGCGCTCGGCGGTGGCGGCGTCGAACAACGCGGTCGCGTACTCGAAGGCACCGGTGATCCCCCCGCCGTTGCCGTGCTCCTCCAGCGCGGCGGTGAGGTCGAACTTGGCGACCGCGCGGGCCACCTCGTACGGCTCGGTGTCCACTCCGGACAGAGCGACCGGCGGCGTGTCCTGTTGCAGCACCAGCATCACCTGGAACAACGGGTGCCGGGCCGCCGAACGCGCCGGGTTCAACTCCTCGACCAGGCGCTCGAACGGGACGTCGTCGTGCTCGAACGCGCTCAGGTCGGCTTCCCGGACGCGGTCCAGCAACTCGGTGAACGCCGGGGCGCCGCCGACGTCGGTCCGCAGGACGACGGTGTTCACGAAGAACCCGACGAGGTCGTCGAGCGCCGGGTCGGGCCGGCCGGCGACGGGGGTGCCGATCGGCACGTCGTCTCCCGCGCCGAACCGCGCCAGCAGCGTGGCGAGGGCGGCTTGCAGGACCATGAACAGGGTCGCGCGCTGCCTGGCCGCCAGCTCCAGGAGCCGCGCGTGCAGCTCGGCCGGGATCGTGACGGCCGCGGCCCCGCCGGCGTGGTCGACGGTGGCGGGCCGGACACGGTCGTAGGGCAGGGCAAGCTCTTCCGGCAACCCGGCGAGCGCGTCCGTCCAGTAGGCGAGGTCGCTGTCGAGTTCTCGTTGCCACAGCGTGTAGTCCGCGTACTGCACGGGCAGCGGCACCCACTCCGGAGCGCGGCCGCCGAGCCGGGCCGCGTAGGCGTCGGCCAGGTCGCGCAGCAGGACCGGGATCGACCAGCCGTCCCCGGCGATGTGGTGGGTCACCACGAGCAGGACGTGCTCGTCGCCCTCGCTGAACAGCCACGACCGCACCGGCGGCGCGGCGGCCAGGTCGAACGGGGTGCGCGCGGCGTCGGCGACCGAGCCGGTGCCGACCTCGAACGGCACCACGAACTCGTCCAGGATCACCTGGTACGGCCCGGACTCGTCCTCGGCGTAGTACGTGCGCAAGGCTTCGTGGCGTCCGGCCACATCGGACAGTGCGGCCGCCAGCGCGGCAACGTCGACGTCGCCGCGCAGCCGCAACGCGATCGGCATGTGGTACGAGGTGTCCGCACTGTCCATCCGGGACAGGAACCACAACCGCTCCTGGCCGGGCGCCAGCGGAAGCCGCTCCGGCCGCGCGCGCCGGGTGATCGCCGGGCGAGCCGCGACGGCGTCACCGAGGCTTTCGCTCAGCCCGGCGACCGTCGGGTTCGCGAACAGCGCCCGCACGGTGACGTCGAGGCCCAGCACCGCGCGGATCCGCCCGGCGAGCCGGGTGGCCAGCAGCGAGTGGCCGCCGAGGTCGAAGAACCCGTCGTCGACGCCGACCACGGGCACGCCGAGGACCTCGGCGAACAGCTCGCACAGCGCGTGCTCGCGGGCACTGCGCGGGAGCCGGCCGGCGCCGCTTTCGAGCGCCGGCGCGGGCAGGGCCTTGCGGTCCAGCTTGCCGTTCGGCGTCCGGGGCAGCTCGTCGAGCAGCACGAACGCCGAGGGCACCATGTACCCGGGCAGCGCGGCGGCCAGGTGCCGGCGGAGGTCCTCGATCTCGACCGGCGCGGCAGGCACGACGTAGGCGACCAGGCGCTTGTCGCCGGGCCGGTCCTCGCGGACGACGACCGCGCGCAGCGCGACCGCCGGGTGCGCGGCCAGCACGGCCTCGATCTCGCCCAGCTCGATGCGGAAGCCGCGGATCTTGACCTGGTGGTCGACGCGGCCGAGGAACCGGATCTCAACGTCCCGGCGGCGGGCGACCAGGTCCCCGGTGCGGTACATCCGCTCCCCCGCCTCGAACGGCGAGGCGACGAACCGGTCGGCGGTGAGGTCCGGGCGGCCGAGGTAGCCGCGCACGACGCCGTCACCGGCGAGGTACAGCTCACCCGGCACGCCTGCCGGCACCGGCCGCAGCGCCCGGTCCAGCACGTGGACCTGGGTGTTCGCGATCGGCGTGCCGATGGTCGGCGCGCCTTCGCCGACGCGGGCGGTGGTCGACCAGATCGTCGTCTCGGTCGGGCCGTACATGTTGGTCACCGACGCGGCCCGCGCCCGCAGCGCGACGGCCAGGTCGTCCGGCAGGGCTTCGCCACCGACCAGCACGTGCACGCCGGAGAGGTCGACCGGCTCGGCCAGCAGCGCGTGGAAGAGGCTCGGGGTGGCCTGCAGGAGGGTGACGCCGTCCTCGGCGAGCGCGGCCAGCGCGCGGGTGTCGCGGACGTCGTCGCGGCTCGCGAGGACGACGGTCGCCCCGGCCAGCAGCGGCGCGAAGATCTCCAGGCCGGCGATGTCGAAGCCGACGGTCGTGACGGCCAGGAGCCGGTCGCCGGCGGTGATCGCGAACCGGTCGACCATGTCGAGCAGGAAGTTCAGCAGCGGCCGGCGCGGGACGACGACGCCCTTGGGGCGGCCGGTCGAACCGGACGTGAAGATCACGTACGCCGGGCTGTCCGGCGACGCGGTGTGCGCCAGGTTTCCGGCGTCGCCCTCGAAGGCGAGTTCGTCGCGGGTGAGCACCAGAGCCGGGTCGGCGTCCTCCAGCATCATCGCGATGCGGTCGGCCGGGTAGTCCAGGTCGAGCGCGAGGTACCCGGCGCCGGTCTTGAGCACGGCGAGCATGGCGATGATCAGCTGCTCGTCGCGGGGCAGGGCGAGGGCGACGTACCGCTCCGGTCCGGCGCCGCGGCCGGCCAGGCGGTGGGCGAGCTGGTTGGCTCGGGCGTTCAGCTCGGCGTAGGTCAGCGTGGTGGTGCCGAACTCCAGCGCGGGCGCATCCGGGGTCGCCGCGGCCTGGGCCTCGAACAGCTCGATGACCGAGGTGTCCGGCAGCTGTCGCTCGGTCTCGCTGTTGGATGCCTCGATGGCGACGCGCTCGACGTCCGACAGGAGGTCCACTGTGGACAAGGCCGCGGCGGGCGTCGCGACGGCGGCGGTGAGCAGCCGGACGAATCGGTCGGCCAGGTCGGCCGCGGTGCCCGGGTCGACCAGGTCGGTCGCGTACTCCAGGTAGCCGCCGATCCCGGCCGGCGTGCCGTCGGCGCCGGTGGTCTCCTCCAGGTTGAGGGTGAGGTCGAACTTTGCCGTCGCGGTGGTCACCGGCACGTCCGCCGCAGCCAGGCCGGGCAGGGCCAGGTTCGCCGCGACGTTGTTCTGCAGCGCCAGCATCACTTGGAACAACGGGTGCCGCGCGGTCGAGCGGGCCGGGTTCAGCCGCTCGACGACCCGTTCGAACGGGACGTCGGCGTGGTCGAACGCCTTGAGCGAGCTTTCGCGGACCCGGCGCACGAGGTCGGTGAAGCTGGGGTCGCCGCTGAGGTCGGTCCGCAGCACCAGGGTAGAGACGAAGAAGCCGACGAGGTCGTCGAGCGCGGCGTCCGGCCGGCCCGCCGACGGGGTGCCGACGGCGACGTCGTCCCCGGCCCCGAGCCGGGACAGCAGGGCCGCGAACCCAGCCTGCAGCACCATGAACAGCGTCGCGTGCTCGCCGCGGGCCAGGTGCAGGAGCCGGGCGTGCAGGTCCGTGTCGAGGGTGATCGGGACGGTCGCGCCGTGGTGGCTCGCGACCGGCGGGCGCGGGTGGTCGAAGGGCAGGGAGATCTCGTCGGGCAGTCCGGCGAGGGCGTCGGCCCAGTAGCCGAGAGAGTCGTCCGGCAGTTCCTGCTGCCACAGCGCGTAGTCCGCGTACTGCACCGGCAGCGGTGTCCACTTCGGAGCGTCGCCTTCGAGCCGGGCCGCGTAGGCGGCCGACAGGTCGCGCAGGAGCGGGCCGAAGGACCAGCCGTCGGCGGCGATGTGGTGGGTGACGATCACCAGGATGTGGTCGCCGGCCTGACGCAGCAACGCCGCGCGGATCGGGAGGTCGGCGGCCAGGTCGAACTCGCGGGCGGCGAACTCGGCCACGTCCACCGCGGCTTCGGTCCACGGCAGCTCGGTGAGCGGGCGGATCTCCTGGCGGGGCACGCCGTCGGTGTCCGGGAACACCGTCCGCAGCGCCTCGTGCCGCTCGACGACGTCGGCGAACGCCTGGCGCAGCGCGGGCACGTCGAGGGCGCCGGTCAGCCGCAGGGCACGCGGGACGTTGTAGGTGGCGCCGGCCTGGTCGAGCTGCTCGACGAACCACAGGCTGCGCTGGGCCGGCGAGAGCGGCAGGACGACCGGGCGCGGCCGGGCCACGACGGCCGGGCGGGCGGCGCGGGCGGTGTCGAGCACCGCGGCCAGGCCGGCGACGGTCGGCGCGCGGAAGACGTCCGCGACGCCGATCCGGACCCCGAGCACCGCGCCGACGCGGGCGACGAGCCGGGCGGCGAGCAGCGAGTGCCCGCCGAGGGCGAAGAACCCGTCATCCACGCCGACCGACTCGACGCCGAGCACGTCGGCGAACAGTCCACAGAGGACCTCTTCACGCGGGGTGCGCGGCGTGCGGCTCGTGGTCGTGCGCTCGGGAGCGGGCAGGGCGCGGTGGTCGAGCTTGCCGTTGGCCGTCAGCGGCAGCGCGTCCAGCAGGACGAACGCCGACGGCACGAGGTGCTCCGGCAGTCGCTCGGCGAGGTACGCGCGGAAGTCGGCCGGCTCGCCCACGACGTAGGCGACCAGGAGCTTCTGGCCGGGCCGATCCTCGCGGACGACGACGGCGGACTCGGTGACGGCCGGGTGCGTGCCCAGCGCGGTCCGGATCTCGCCCGGCTCGACGCGGAACCCGCGGATCTTGACCTGGTCGTCGGCGCGGCCGACGTACTCGAGGACACCGTCGGCGCGGCGACGCACGAGGTCGCCGGTGCGGTACATCCGCTCCCCTGGCCGGTGCGGCGACGCCACGAACCGGACGGCGGTCAGGCCGGGCCGGCCGACGTAGCCGTCCGCGATGCCGCCGCCCGCGGCGTACAGCTCGCCGACGACGCCGGGCGCGACCGGCCGCAGCCGCTCGTCCAGGACGTACGCGCGCTTGCCGTTGAGCGGCACCCCGATCGGGATCGGCGCGCCCGTGAAGTCGGCGGCCGTGACGCGGTGGCTGCTGACGAAGATCATGTTCTCGACCGGCCCGTAGGCGTTGGTGAACGCCACCGCCGGGTGGCTTTCGAGCGCCTTGGCCAGGTGGGCGACCGACGCGACTTCGCCGCCGGTGTAGACGTGGCTGACCTGCGCGAACACGGCCGGGTACTCGTCGAGGAGGAAGTTCAGCAGGCTGGCCGAGGCGAACATCGTCGTGACGCCGTGCCGGTGGACCAGGTCCGCGATGAGCGCGGGCTCGGGCTTGGGACCGGGCTGCAGGACGCAGGTCGCGCCGGTGAGCAGCGCGCCGAACAGCTCGAACGCGAAGGCGTCCCAGGACACCGGCGCGGTCTGCAGCCAGACGTCTCCGGTGTAGCCCTGGCCGAGGACGGTCGTGGCGACGGCTTCGTGCGAGGCGACGACCCCCTTCGGCGTCCCGGTGGAGCCGGAGGTGAACATGACGCAGGCGGGACCGGCCGGGGACACCGCACGACTCGGCGGCGTCGCGAAAGAGTCCACAGTGTCCCATTCGGACAGGTCGTCGAGCACGACCGGCGCGTCGACCTGCTCGGCCAGCAGCTGCCGCCGCTCGGCGGGGAACGACGGGTCCAACAGCGTGTAGCCGCAGCCGGCCTTGAGCACGCCGAGGATGGCGGCGACCAGGTCGGGGCCGCGGTCGAGGCAGATCGCGACGATCCGCCCGGCCGGGACGCCGGCCAGCAGTGCGGCGACGCCGTTCGCGCGGGCGTCCAGCTCGGTGTAGGTGACGGTCCGGTCCTCGAACAGCAGCGCGGTGCGGTCCGGGGTGCGGCGGGCGTGCTCCTCGATCACCTCGTGCAGGGTCACGGCCGGCGCGGCGGGCGCGGGCATGCCGCCCGTCTCGGCCTGGATCCGCTCGGTCGCGTCGAGGAGGTCGAGGTCGCCGATCCGCGTGTCGGGGTTCGCGGCGACCGCGGACAGGACGCGCAGCAGGCGGCCGGCCAGCGTGGCGGCGGTGTCGCGGTCGAACAGGTCGCTCGCGTACTCCAGCAAGCCGGTCAGCTCGCCGTCGCGTTCCTCGAAGATCGCGGCCAGGTCGAACTTCGCGTACCCGATGTCGACGCGCTCGCCGGTGGACCGGGCACCGTCGACGGTCAGCTCGGCGGCGAGGTTGTTCTGCAGGACGAGCAGGACCTGGAACAGCGGGTGGCGGCTGAGCGAGCGGGCCGGGTTCAGGTCTTCGACGACGCGCTCGAACGGCACCTCGGAGTGCTCGAACGCGGCCAGGCAGGTCTCGCGGGCGCGGTCGAGGAGCTCGCGGAACGTCGGGTCGCCCCCGGTCGCGGTGCGCAGGACGACGGTGTTGACGAAGAACCCGACGAGGTCGTCGAGGGCGGCGTCGGTGCGGCCGGCGACCGGCGAGCCGACCGGGACGTCCTCCCCGGCGCCGAGGCGGGTGAGCAGCGCGGCGAACGCGGCCTGCAGCACCATGAAGAGCGTCGCGCCTTCCGCCGCGGCCAGTCCGGCCAGGCGGCGGTGGACGTCGGCGGGCACGTCCATCGGGACGACCCCGCCGCGGTGGCTCGCGACCGCCGGACGCGAGTGGTCCGCCGGCAGCGGCAGCTCCTCGGGGAGCCCGGCCAGAGCGTCACGCCAGTACGCGAGGTCGCGCTCGACGGGGAGTTCCTGCTGCCACAGCGTGTAGTCCGCGTACTGCACCGGCAGCGGCGTCCACTTCGGAGCGTCGCCTTCGAGCCGGGCCGCGTAGGCGGTCGACAGGTCACGCAGGAGCGGGGCGAAGGACCAGCCGTCGCTCGCGATGTGGTGCACGACGAGCAGCAGCACGGCGGTGTCGCCGGGCAGGGTGAAGAGCGTGGCACGGATCGGCAGTTCGCGGGCGAGGTCGAACCCGGCCTCGGTGGCCGCGGTCAGGTCCGCGGCGAGCATGTCCTCAGTGGACGTTGTTGCTACCCACGGGACTTCACCGGTGGGCAGGATGCGCTGCACCGGCTCGTCGCCGTCACGGGTGAAGATCGTGCGGAGGGTTTCGTGCCGGGCGACGACGTCTTCGACGGCCCGGCGCAGCGCGTCCGCGTCGATCGGGCCGGTCAGGCGGACGGCCTGCGGGACGTGGTAGCTCGCGTTCCGCGTGTCGGCCTGGTCGAGGAACCACAGCCGCCGCTGGGCGAACGACAGCGGCATCGGCTCGGGACGGGGTCGCGGGGTCAGGGCCGGGCGGGCTTCCGGGGCGTCTTCGAGAAGCTCGGCCAGCCCGGCCGGGGTCGGCGCGCGGAAGATGTCACCGATGGCCGCTTCGACGCCGAGCGTCGCGCGGATGCGGGAGACGAGCTTGGCCGCGAGGAGCGAGTGGCCGCCGAGGGCGAGGAAGCCGTCGTCGATGCCGATGCCGTCGACGCCGAGGATCTCGGAGAACAGCTCGCAGAGCGCCGCTTCGCGCGGGGTGCGCGGGGCGCGGCCGGTGCGGGCGGCCGACCAGTCCGGCGCAGGGAGAGCCTTGCGGTCGAGCTTGCCGCTCGGGGTCAGCGGCAGCGTCTCCAGCACCACGAACGCGGCCGGGACCATGTACTCCGGCAGGTTCTCGGCGAGGGCCGCGCGCAGGGCTTCGACATCAGGAGTGCCGTCCGGGACGACGTAACCGACCAGGCGCTGGTCGCCCGCACGGTCTTCGCGGGCCAGCACGCACGAGCCGCCGACGCCGGGCTGCCGGTCGAGGACGGCCTCGATCTCGCCCAGCTCGACGCGCAGGCCGCGGATCTTCACCTGGTGGTCGGTGCGGCCGAGGTAGTGCAGCGCGCCGACCGTGCCATCCTCGGACCAGCGCGCGAGGTCGCCGGTGCGGTACATCCGCTCCCCCGGCTCGAACGGGCTGGCCACGAACCGCTCGGCCGTCAGGCCCGGCCGGCCGTGGTAGCCGCGGGCCAGCTGGATCCCGGCGAGGTACAGCTCACCGGACACGCCCGGCGCGACCGGGCGCAGCTCCGCGTCGAGGACGTAGGTGCGGGTGTTCCACACCGGACGTCCGATGGGGACTGTCCGTTGTGCCGGGTCGCACGCCCAGTACGTGACGTCGACCGATGCCTCGGTCGGGCCGTAGAGGTTGTGCAGCTCGACGCCGGGCAGCGTCTCGAAGAACCGGGCCTGCAGCTCGGCGGGCAGCGCCTCACCGCTGCACAGCACGCGGCGCAGGCCGGTGCAGGTCGCCGCGGCCGGGTCGAGCAGGAACGCCTGCAGCATCGACGGGACGAAGTGGACGGTCGTGATCCGCTCGGCGCGGATCAGGCCGGCCAGGTAGGCGGGGTCGCGGTGGCCGCCGGGGCGCGCGACGACGAGCGTGGCGCCGGTCAGCAGCGGCCAGAAGAACTCCCACACGGAGACGTCGAAGCTGGACGGCGTCTTCTGCAGCACGCGGTCGGTCTCGTCGAGACGGTACTCGGCCTGCGTCCAGGCGAGCCGGTTGACGATGCCTTCGTGCGGCACCAGCACACCCTTGGGGCGGCCGGTGGAGCCGGAGGTGTAGATGGCGTAGGCGAGGTCCTTTGTGGACGTCGTTGGTGCCGGCTCGGTGTCCGGGTAGGCGGTGAGGTCGAGGGCGTCGAGGCAGAGGGTCTCGGTGGTCTCGGCGTCGAAGAGGCTTCTGTGGTGGGTCTGGGTGAGGACGACCGGGGCGGCGCTGTCGGCGACCATGTAGGCCAGCCGGTCGGCCGGGTAGTCCGGGTCGAGCGGGACGTAGGCGCCGCCGGCCTTGAGCACCCCCAGCAGGGCGATCACCAGCTCAAGGGATCGGTCGGCGCAGACGCCGGTGAGGACGCCGGGGCCCACGCCCCGCTCGGCCAGGAGATGCGCGAGCCCGTTGGCCTTCCGGTGGAGCTCGCGGTAGGTCAGGGACTCGCCTTCGAACACCAGCGCCGTCGCGTCCGGGGTGCGGGCCGCCTGCTCGGTGAGCAGCCGGGCGAGCGTGCGGCCCGCTTCCGGGACGTCGGTGGTGGTGTCGTTCCAGGCCGCCAGCAGCTGCCGGTCGTCGACGTTCACGTAGATCAGCTCCAGTTCGGTTACTGCCGGCGGGTGGGTGGTCAGCGCATCGCGGCGACGAGGCTCGCCGGGCGCAGGTCGGTCCAGTGCGTCTCGACGTACTCGAGGCACGCGGCGCGGGTGTCCTCGCCGTGCACGGTCCGCCAGCCGGCCGGGACGTCCACAGTGGACGGCCACAGCGAGTGCTGGTTCTCGGCGTTGACCAGGACCAGGAAGGTGCCGTTCTCGTCTTCGAAGGGGTTGGTCATGACTTCTTCTCCTCTGTGAGGGCGGCCCGGCCGAGTGCCGGGGTGGCGACGAGCAGGGCGAGCGCGACGAGCGCGACCGCGGCGTGGGCGAACATCGTGAGCGGGACGCCGATCGTCTCGGTCAGCACGCCGATCAGCAGGTTGCCGACCGGGGTGGCGGCGAGCGTGAACAGCGCGAGGATCGACATCACGCGGCCGCGCATCTCGGGGGTCGCCCACCGCTGGGCGAGGCTGACGAGCACGAGTGCGGTGAGCCCGGCGACCAGGCCGAGGGTGAAGAAGGCGGCGATGCCGACGGCCAGGGAACCGGAGGCGAGCAGGGCGAGGCAGCCCACCTGCGCGGCGAGCCCGCAGGTCGCGAGCCGGCCGGCCTTTTCCCGCGGCGGCCACTTGACCGAGACGACGAAGGCGAGGGACGCGCCCAGCGTCATGGCGGTGAGCAGCCAGCCGGCGCCCTGGGTGCCGCCCAGCAGGACCAGGCCGAGGTTGATCGGGCCGGCCCCGCTGAGCTCGAGGAGGCCGGTGACGATCATGGCGGTCCGGAGGGCGGGCCGGCGCGCGACGTACCGGCAGCCTTCGCCGATCTCCGTCCCGAGCTGCCGGATCTTGACGCGCTCCCGGGGTTCCGGTTTGCCGAGGGTCTTGGTCTTCCCGGCGGCGAGGGCGGAGATCCCGAAGCTGACGCCGTTGACGACGGCGACGGTGACGAGCCCGCCGAGCCCGGCCAGCCACGACCCGAGCGCCCCGCCGGCGGCCTGCCCCCCGCGCACGGCGGCCAGGTAGACGGCGTTGCCCCGCACGAGGTGTTCGGGCGGCAGCAGGTTCGGCCGGAGCGCGTCGGAGGCCGGGATGAAGAAGGCACTGGCCACGGCCATGACGACGATGAGCCCGGCGAGCAGGGGAAGTTCGGGCCCGACGACGAGAACGGCGGCGGCCCCGCCGAGCATGGCCCCGGCCCGGATGAGGTCGGTGGTGACGAGGACGCGCCTCGGCCCGGTCCGATCCGCGACGGCGCCGCCGACGAGCAGGGTGAGGACTTTGGGGAGGGAGCCCAGGGCGAGGACCAGGCCCGCGAGGGCGGGTCCGGCGGTGCCGACGAGGGTGACCGAGAGGGCGATCAGCCAGACGGCGTCGCCGAAGGAGGAAAGGCCCATGGCGAGGACGAGGCCGAGGAAGGGCGCGGGAAGAGCTTTGCCCGCGGTGGTGGCGGCCTTGCGTTCCGAGGCGCCCCCGCCTGCGGCGGTGGCGGGCTCGGCCGCGGAAGCGAATTCGCCTTCGGCGGCAGCCTCGCCCACGGCAATGCCAGGCTCGGCGGCGGCCGCGAGTTCGGCCACCGCAACACCCGGGGCGGATGGGAGTTCACCTGCGGCAGCGAGCTTGGCCGCGGAAGCAAGCTCGCCTTCAGCGGCAGCCTCGCCCACGGCAATGCCAGGCTCGGCGGCGGCCGCGAGTTCGGCCACCGCAACACCCGGGTCGGCCACCGCGGCGCGCGGCTCGTCGACGGCCGTCATGACGCACCGCCGATCGCCGTCACGCGGAGCGTCGCGAATGATTCATTCGGGACCTCCGAAGACCCGAATGAGTCATTCGCGACCTTCGGGCCGGCCCTCATGAGAGCACCTGCTCGCGGACTCGGTCCGGGGTTCCCGGGAACCACACGTCCTCGCGGGTCAGCGCGTCGGCGCGGTACTGGCCCAGCGCGCTCAGCAGCAACCTCAGCTCCAGCGCCAGCGCCTCGGCGAACCGGACCAGCCCGTCCACCGGGTCCGTGTCCACCGCCAGCAACGCCGCCCGGCCCAGGCCCGCCGCGCGGGCTCCGAGCGCCAGGACCTTCGCCACTCGCGTCCCCTCCCACATGCGGCCCGAGGCCAGCAGGCAGCCCGCCGGCGGGCCGATCCGGGCGAGGCACTCCGCCAGCGGCAGCCCGACCGACGCGAAGGACAGCGGGGCCCAGCCTGAGCCACCCTCGGCGCCGTCGACCGTCACCGCCGACGCCCCGGCCGACCAAGCCACCGAAGCCGCCGCACCCACGTCGCGGCCGGGTGGGAGCTTCACCCACACCCCGGCGCGCGGGAAGTTGTTGCGCATCAAGCGGATCTGCTGGCGCAGGATCTCGTCGGTGAACGTCCCCGGCGAGCTGCTCCGCAACACCGAAGAGCCCAGCGAAACGTCCACTGTGTACAAGTCGGCCAGTGAATCGGCGACGGACGGCGAGACCAGGGTCATCCCGCCGAGACCCGGCTTCGCGCCTTGGCCCACCTTCAGCTCGAACGCCAGCCGCCCCGACTCCAGCAGGGGCGCCGCCGACGGGTCCGAGTACACGAGGTTCCACACCTCGGCGTCCGCGTCCTCGGTGCTCTGCTGGACGACCACGCCGCCGAGCCCGTCGGGCACCGCGTCCGCGTACGCCCGCATCCGCTCCAGCAGCGTCCCGTCCGACGCTCCGCCCGCGCGGCCGTGGCCGTGCATCGGGACGACGTTCTCGCCGATCACCATCGGGATGCCGAGCCGCGCGGCCTGCGCGGAAGCCGCCGCGCCCAGCCCGGCCCCGGCGACCTGCGTCGACCCGAACGCCGACAGGTACAGCGGCAGCGACGACTCGAAGCCGCCGATCGACGCCGAAAGCGAGACGTCGCCGTACAGCGGCTCGCGGCCCAGCTCGATCAGCTTCTCCAGCCGCCGCGGCACGAACACCGGCGGCACCAGCCGCGCCTCGTCCAAAACGTCCGAAGACACACCGGCAAAAGCACCGAACAACGAAGTCCCGTAAGACGAAGCAGGCGGGAACACCGCCGAAGCACCGTGCAGGGCCCGCGCCCGGACGAGATCCTCCGGGAAACCCTCGGCGTGCAACGCGGTCACGGCGAGACCACCCCCGGCAGCTTCGGGAACGCCGTCGCCTGCCACACCGCGTCCAGCCCGGCGACGTACCGCGTGAACCGCTGCACCCCCAGGCCGAAGCCCGCGCTGGCCGGGATCCCGTCGCGGACCAGGTCGAGGTACCACGCGTACTTCGCCGGGTTCTCGCCCGTCTCGCGCATCCGCGTGACGATCCGGCCGTAGTCGTGTTCGCGCTCGCTGCCGCTGCACAGCTCGCCGTAGCCCTCCGGCGCGATCAGGTCGAAGTTGCGCAGGACACCCGGCGTGGAAACGCTTTCGCGGTCGTAGAACCCGCGCGAGCCCTTCGGGTAGTCGACGAGGAAGAACGGCCGCGCGTGCTTCTCCGAGAGGATCGCTTCGCCCGCCCAGTCGATCTCGGCGTCCGCGCTCTGCGGGTGCCCGAGCTCGCGCAGCGTTTCGACGGCGGTGGCGTGCGACAGCCGGCCGAACGCGCCGCCGAGCAGGTCGGCGAACGCGCCCGAGTCGCGCCCGAGCGCTTCCAGCACGTCGCCGGCGTCCTCGACGACCCGGCGCACCACGTGCGCCACCAGGTCCTGCAGCAGGTCGAGCACGTCGTCGCGGGACGCGCCGGCGACCTCGACGTCGAGCTGGTGGAACTCGGCCAGGTGCCGGCTCGTGTTCGCCGTCTCCAGCGGTTCCAGCCGCACGTTCGGCGCGACGTAGAAGATCTTCGGGAAGCCCAGCAGCGACGCCTGCTTGTACAGGATCGCGCTGGTCATCAGCTTGTAGCGGTGACCGTAGAAGTCGACGTCGACCTGTTTCGCGCCGCGGCCGCCGGGGTCGGTGACGGGGCCGATCACCGGGGGCAGCAGCTCCGTGAAGCCGCGGGCGCCGAGGAACGCGCGCGCCTCGGTGAGCATCCGGTGCTGCAGGCCCAGCACGTGCCGCGTCGTCTCGGCGGTCAGGTGCGTGCGCGGGTCCGGCGGCACGGTCGCGGGATCGGTGTACTCCATGGCGTTCTCACTCCCAGCTGGTCGGCTGAATCAGGGACGGACCGGTGCGGGCACCCGGCAGGACCGGGTCGAGCCTTCGGCGGTGGTAGGACAGGTCGGCGAGCAGCCGGGTCGCGCTGACGCGGTCGTGGCCGCGGCGGCCGCCCAGCGCGGGCGGCAGCGGCATCCGGCCGGTGTGCCACCACTGCAGGCGGCCTTCGTCGTCGAGCACGCACCGGGTTTCGTTGCCGTTGTCGGGGTGCAGGCAGTACGGGACGTCGAGCAGGCCGCGTTCGAACGCCGCCGGCAGCGCCTCGGCCAGGGTCGGGGCGAGCGAGCGCACCTCGTCGACGAGCCGCCGCGCCTGCGCGTACACCTCGGTGTCCCCCGGTGGCGGCGCGGCCGGCGCGGGCTGCTCCAGCGCGGTGGCGTGCGCCAGCCGCAATGCCTCGACGTTCTCTTCGACGGTCGGGATCCGGTGGGCTTCCGCGGTGGTCTTGACGATCAGCCGCTCGGTGCCGGTGCGCACGGCCAGCCGGACGCTCTCGGCGACCAGCTCCCGGGCCCCGGCCGCGGACTCCGGGAAGAGGCCCATGTAGGTGTAGAGCACGACGTGGTAGTCCACAGTGGACAACTCCTCGGCGCACAGCCGGCGCATCGCCCACAGCGCTTCGGCGTCCTGCTCCGGGCTGGTCTGCTGCGCGTAGCTGGCCGACACGCTGCGCACGCCGTGCTCGGCGAAGAACAGGCACTCCAGCACCGACAGCGCGACGAGCAGGCCCGGCGGGCACAGCTGGCCGAGCATGCAGCCGCCGAAGCTCTCCAAATGACACTCGACGGCCTGCTCGGCCAGCAGCGACGCCGAGCGCGACCACGACTTCGCGGCCGTCCGCAGCGGCACGCTGCTGTAGGGCAGGCAGTAGGACACCGGCCCGCCTTCCGAGGCGTCGAGCCCGGCTTCGAGCATCGCGGCGAAGATGTCCTCCGGCTGCGCCGACCCGTGCCGCACCTGGACCGGGAACCGCGGGCCGTACAGGCCGTCCACCAGCTCGGCGGTGACGGCCGGGCCGAGCGCCACCAGCGGGTAGCCGTTGAGCGGCACGCCGGAGGAGATCGACAGGGCGGCGAGGTCGTGCTGCCCGGTGCGGGTGTAGCTGTCCAGGGTCACGGTGCCGACGGCCGGCACCCCGGCCTCGGCCACCGCGCGCAGCCCGCGGCGCATCGTCACGGGGTCGGAGAACCCCATGCGTGGCTGGACGAGCAGTGTCCGGCGGCGCCGGTGCTCGGCCACGAAGCCGCTGAACACCGACCGGGCAGCGGTCACCGCAAGGTCCGGACGTTCGCGGCGACGAACTCGCGGAACGATTCGATCGCCTGGCCGGAGTCCCCGGCACCGACGTGGAACACCGCGTCGTAGCCGAGCGCCAGCAGCTCGGTCTCCAGCCCGGCGTTGGCGTCGCCCTGGACGCCGAGCTTGCCGCCGATGACGGCGGGCAGCCCGGCCAGCGCGGGGTCGGCGCGCAGCGCGGAGATCACCCGGGCGCCGTCGACGTGGCCGTGGCCGTTGATGGTGCTGATCACCAGGCAGTCCGGCCGCTCGGCACGGCACGCGGCCAGCAGCCGCTCCACCGTGACGCAGGCGCCGAGGTTGACCACCTCGTGCCCCATCTCCTCCATGATCAGCTGGAGGGCGACGAGGTTCCACATGTGCGAGTCGGACTGGACGCTGGACAGGACGAACTTGAGCGGGGGCCCGGCGGCCACGCCGGGCCCGTCGGGGGTCTGCTCGATCTGGAACGTGGTCATCGTGCGTCGCTCCCTGTGCGTTCGGGGAACGTCCGCGGGGCGAGCCGCGAACTTCTCACGACGAATCGTCATCGCCGCGGGGCCGTCGCACATGGGTGCGGCGGCCCCGCATTCCGGGCCGCTCCCGGCGCCGGAGTCCGCCTCGCGCGCGGGCGACGCGGTCGCGCGCGCGACCGCGGAACCAGGGGGGCCGGACGTGCCCCACATGGGGGATCGTGGGTGCGCGCACCCACGTCAACCCCTGTCGGGCCCGACCGCCAAACGGACCAGCCGCCACGTCCGTCCGGCGTAGTCACGTAGGTCGCGACCAGGCGTTTCGCCGGCGGCGCCCCCATGAACCCCTAGAACGCCCCCATGCCGGACGGGAATGCGGGCGTAGCACCCCCATGTAACCCACGTCACCCGCTGGCATGCTCGATCTCGTGACTCCCCCGCAGCCGAACCCGGCGACCACGACGCTCCCGCCCACCTGGTGGGCCGCGGCGCTGACCACGCAGGAGCGGCGTCCGGACGGCGCCCGCCCCGCGTGGGTGGACTTCGCCGAGACGGCGCTCGCGTCGGCCCGGCCCGCCGCCCCGGCGCCCGGCCCGCACTGGCGCACCGCGTTCGCCGCGGTGTTCCACCCCTTCACCGACGCGGCCCACGCCGCGATCGCCGGCGCCGCAGCGGCTTCGCCCGCCGTCGACGCCACCGCGGTCGCCGGCGGCTGCGCCGCGCGGCTGGGTCACCAGCTCGCCGGGCTCGCCGCCCGCACCCTGGTGCTCGAACTGGGCCGGGCCCGCCGCGCGGAGGTCCTCGCGGGAGAAACACCGGAAGAGCGCTTCGCCGACTTCGTCCGGCAGACCGGAACGCCGGCCGGGCTCACCGACCTGCTGCACCGCTACCCCGTGCTCGCGCGGCTCGCCGCGCAGGCGGCCCTGCACGCGATCGAGTCGGTCACCGAACTGCTCGGGCGCTTCGCCGCCGACCGCGTCGCCCTCACCTCGTTCACCGGCCCCGGCCCCGGCCTCCTGGTCGAGATCAGCGGCGGCACCGGGGACGCCCACCAGCGCGGCCGCTCGGTCCGCGAGCTGCGGTTCGCCGGCGGCGCGCGCGTCATCTACAAGCCCCGCCCGCTCGACCTGCACGCGGCGTTCACCGGCCTGGTCGACTGGCTCAACCCGCGCGTGCCCGGTCTCGAGCTGCGCACGGTCGACGTCCTGGTGCGCCCCGGCTACGGCTGGCTCCGCTTCGTCGAGCACCGGCCGTGCGCCGACCTCACCGAGGTGGACCGGTTCTACCGCCGCCAGGGCGTGCTGCTCGCCCTGCTGCACGCCCTCGACGGCACCGACGTGCACTTCGAGAACATCATCGCCGCCGGCGACCAGCCGGTGCTGATCGACATCGAGACGCTCTTCCAGCCGGTGCTGCCGGCCGAAGAGACCGAGGTCGACCCCGCCGCCGAGCTCCTCGCGCGGTCGGTGCACCGGACCATGCTGCTGCCGCAGATGATCGTCGGCGAGCACGGCGCGGTCGACATCTCCGGGCTCGGCGGTGGCCGCGCGACGGCCCCGGCGCTGACGCGCGTCGACTGGCTCGACGCCGGCACCGACCGGATGCGGCTGACCCGGGTGCCCGGCGGCGTCGGCACCGGCGTCAACCGGCCCACCCTCGGCGGCGTCGACGTCGAACCGGCCGAGCACGGCGCCGCGCTGCTGGCCGGGTTCCGCGCCGGGTACGACGCCATCGCCGCCGCCGCGCCGGAGTTCGGCCGGCTGCTGGACCGCTGCGCCGGCAAGGGGATCCGCGTCCTGGTCCGCCCGACCAGCTTCTACACGCGGCTGCTCGACGAGACCACGCACCCGTCGCTGCTGACCGGCGCCGACGCGCGCGACGAGGCGTTCGGGCTGCTGCACGACGACAGCACCGACGACGTCCGCCGCGGGCTCGTCGCCGCCGAGCTCACCGACCTGTGGGCGGGCGACGTCCCGATGTTCACCGGCCGGCCCGGGTCCGCGGACCTCTGGGACGCCGACGGGAACCGCCTCTCCGGGCTCCTGGGCGAACCGCCGCTGGAGACGGTGCGCGCGAAGGTCGCCGGGATGACCACGATCGACCGCCGCGACCAGGAGTGGCTGATCTCCGCGGCGCTGGCCACCCGGCCGGCGGCCGAGACCCACGCGGGCACCGGGGTCACCGGCACCGTCCTGCCGAGCAAGAGCCCCGAACCCGCGCACCTGCTTTCGGCCGCGTGCGGCGTCGCGGACGCGATCATCGCCCGCGCGTCGTCGGCCGGCGGCCGCGTCAACTGGGTCGGCCTGGAGCTCGTCGACGAGAAGTACTGGACCGTGCTGCCGATGGGCGCCGGGCTCGGCGAGGGCTACACCGGCGTGGCGCTGTTCCTCGCGCAGCTGGCCGAGCTGACCGGGATCGACCGCTACCGCGACCTGGCCGGGAAGGCGCTTTCCGGTCTGCCGTGGCTGGTCTCGGCGCTGGAGGCGGACCCGGAGCTCGCCGCCGCGGCCGGCCCCGGCGGGCTGCTGGGCCTCGGCGGCGTCGCCTACGCCGCGGCCCGGCTCTCCCGCCTGCTCGACCGGCCGGACCTGCTCGAGCTGACCGCCCGCACCGTCGCCGTGATGCCCGCGCCGACGCCCGGGACGTCACCGCGGTACACCACCGGGCTGGCCGGCGGCCTGGTCGCGCTGCGCTCGGTGGCCACCCAGACCGGGTCCGGCGAAGCCGCGCTGCTGGCCGACGCCTACGCGGCCGAACTCGCCGTCCGCTCCCTCGACCCCGACCTCGCCGACCCGGGGTTCGCGCACGGCGCGGCCGGCGTCGACTGGGCCCTCGCCGGGTACCCGCGCGAGACCGCGACCCTGCCGCCCGCCCAGGCCGCCACCGGGCACGGCTGGTGCTCCGGGCTGGCCGGGCAGGTGCTGGCCTACGCCGGGCAGCCCGCGGTGCTCGGCCTCGACGAGCAGGTCGCGGCCCTCGCCGCCCAGGACCCGCTGCGCGACCTGAGCCTCTGCCACGGCGAAACCGGCATCACCGACGTGCTCGGCTTCCTCGCCGAGACCGGGCACGAAGGCGCCGCCGCCGCGGTCGCCACCCGCACCGGGCAGCTGCTCACCGCCGTCGAACAGGACGGCGCGCGCTGTGGCACCCCCGACGGCGTCCCGTCCCCCGGCCTGCTCACCGGCCTGGCCGGCATCGGCTACGGCCTGCTGCGCCTCGGCTTCGGCCCCCGCGTCCCGTCCGCCCTGCTCCTGCAACCCCCGACCCGCTGAGCCGTCCCCATCCCATCTCGAGGAGAGAACGAACGATGCTCGAAACCCCCGCCGAGACCGTCGAAGCCACCGTCGGAGCCCTGGCGCTCCCCCGCGTGAACCGTGCCGGTGCCCGCAACCAGGCGCTGGCCGGCACCCGGCCCCGGCTCTCCGGGATGACCCTCGACACGCTCGGTGGTCCCACCGTCGTCACCAACGGCACCTTCGCACTCTGACGTCCGTCCCTGCCCCGATTGCGACCGAAAGCGGAGAACACGCCATGAGCGAGCACGACTTCACCGGCACGGACAACCCCATCGGCGACCCCACCCTCCCGGTTCCGACCCGGACCGGCGCCCGCAACCGCGCGCTGTCCGGCCGGAGGGCGCGGCTGAGCCACAACGGCGCCGACACCATGGACATCACCCCGGTCTTCACCGTCAGTATCGCTTTCCCGCAGTAGTCCTTCCCGCCTTCGTCCGACCCAGCACTACCGAGAGTGGAGCCACCCGCATGACCGAGCACGACTTCGCCGGCACGGACAACCCGATCGGCGACTTGACCCTCCCCCGGACCTCCCGCACCGGCGCCCGCAACCACGCCCTGTCCGGCAAGGCGGCGCGGGTGAGCCAGAACTCGCTGACCACGATGGACATCACCGTCGTCACGGGCGGTTTCACCGAATAGTGAGACATCCGGCGGCGTGGGTATTTCGACCTACGTCCGGAGGGGGCCCATCCGGTTATAGTGACCGCGATGAGCATCCGTTCGACGCGTCTCATCGGGCGCGACAGGGAGCTCGGCGCTCTGTCCCAGGCTCTGGAGAAGGCCCGCACCGACCACGGTGGGGCCTTCTTCCTTGTCGGCGAAGGCGGGATCGGCAAGTCCCGGCTCGCCGCCGACGTCGCCTCGCGGGCCCTGGCGACCGGGCTCCCGGTGCTACGCGGACGAGCCAGCTCCATCGGCCCGATGGTGCCGTTCCGGCCCCTGGCCGAAGCCCTGCTCTCCCACTTCCGCGGCGGCCTGCCGCCCGCCGCTCCCGAGCTCGACCCGCTCGTGCCGGTGCTCGCCCGGCTCGTGCCCGACTGGTACCGCGGCGACCGGCCGCACGACAACGGGAACCTGCTCGTGCTGGCCGAAGCCGTGTTCCGGCTGCTGTCGGTGGCCGGCCGCGAAGGCGGCTGCCTGATCGTGCTGGAGGACCTGCACAACGCCGACGCCGAAACCCTGTTCATCGTCGAGTACCTCGTCGACAACCTGGCCTCCAGCCGGGTCATGCTGATCGGCACCCTGCGCGGCGAACCGGGTGAGGCGCTGCGGCTGGCGACCGCGGCGGCGCAGCGCTCGTCCAGCCACACCTTCGAACTGGGCCGGCTCGACGCCGAGCGCACCCGCGAGTTCGCGGCCGCCTGCCTGGAGACCGAGCCGGCCGCGGTCCCCGCCGCCGTCGCGAACCTGTTGTGGCAGAACAGCGAGGGCGTGCCGTTCGTCGTCGAGGAGCTGCTGCACGGCATGCTCGGCGACGGCCTGCTCGTCGGCGGGGCGGGCGGCTGGCAGGTCGTCGGCGAACTGCAGGCCCGCGTGCCGGAGGCGCTGATCAGCAGCATCGCCACCCGCGTCGACGCGCTCGGCTCGGACGGGGAAACGCTGCTGTCGGTGGCCGCCGTGCTGGGCAGGCGGTTCCCCCTTTCGGTCGTGCAGGCGGTCACCGACATGGACGACCGCATGCTGCACAACCACATCAGCGCGAGCGTCGCCGCACACCTGGTCACCACCGACGAGACCACGCCCGGCTGGTACGCCTTCCGCCACCCGCTCACCGCCGAGGCCCTGCTGGCCCGGCTCGTGCCGTCGACGAAGGCGAACCTGGCGCGCCGGGCCGCCGACGCCGTCGAGCTCCTGCACCCCGGCCTGCCCGGCGAGCTGTGCGCGCTGGCCGCCGCACTGCGGCTGACGGCGATGGACCACCCCGGCGCCGGACGGCTGTTCGCCGAAGCCGGCCGCCGCGCGCTCGACGGCGGCGCGGCCGACACGGCGGTGACCATGCTGACCCGCGCCGTCGAGCTCCTGGCCACGGCGGGCCCGGATGACCGGGCCGACGCCCTGGAGACCCTGCTGCACGCGCTCGGGCAAACCGGACAGTTCGACCGGGCCGTCGAGTTCTCCGCCCGCTTCGCCGAGATCGGCCGCCTGGAACGGGCGGTCGACCTGCACATCCAGCTGGCGTGGGCGGCCTACATCGGCGGACGGCACGACGAGTGCCTCAACCAGATCGAGCAGGCCCGCGCGCCCCTCGGCGGCGAGATCACCGAAGAGCAGAAGGCGGGCCTCGACGCCGTCGAAGCGACGCTGTGGCTGGACATCCCCGGCCCGGCGCACACCGAGCGGGCCCGGAAGCTGGCCGAGCAGGCGTGGGAGGTCGCCGAGCGCGCCGGCGTGCCGTTCGTGTCGTGCCAGGCGCTGCAGGTCCTCGGCATGGTGGCGTTGGAGACGGACCTGACCGAGGCCGAGCGGTACCTGCAGCTGGCGCGGCGGCTGGCCGAACAGCACCAGCTGACGCACCTGCGCACCCAGGTGCTGGTCCGGTTGGGTGGGCACCGGATGCTGGCCGAGGGCGACGTCCGGACGTTCGACCTGGCCCGCTCGGAGGCCCAGCGCACCGGTGCGATCACGCTAACCTGCGCGGTCGACGCGAGCCGCGCGGTGCACGCGGCGATGCGCGGCGAGTTCGCGCAGGCCGACACGATCCTCGACGAGAACCTCGCGGTGCTCGGCCGGCTCGGCCTGGTCGCGCTGCTGCAGTACACGCACATGACGCGCGCGATGGTGGCCGCGCACCAGGCGGACCGGCCGCGGATGGAACGCGCGCTCGAGGACTTCCGCGCGGAGGGCGGCGCGACCGCGCAGGAGCTCGTCCTGAGCGTGGGGCTGGCCCAGGTGTTCTGCTCCCTGCTGGAGGAGGACGCCGAACGCGCCCGCCGCGAGCTGGCCCAGGTGCTGACCCTGGAGGAGCGCCAGCCCAGCCGCTTCCACCTGGCCGGCCAGCACGGCCTGCGGCTGCTGGTCGAAGCGCTGGACGGGACGGAACCGGAGGTGACCCGGCCCCCGACGGCGGTGAGCGGGATGCGCTGGAACCGCCAGTTCGTGCTGCTGGGCGACGCGGTCCGCCACGGCCGCGCGGGCTCCCCGGAGCAGGCCGACACGGCGGTGGCGGCGGCGATCGAGGCGGCGGCGCCGTTCCCGGTGAGCCGGCACCTGGGCCTGCGGATGGTGGCGGAGTCCGCGTCGGCTGACGGCTGGGGCGACCCGGTGACGTGGCTCAAGGAGGCCGAGGAGTACTTCCACCAGGCGGAGGTGACGGCGGTGGCGAGCGCGTGCCGCGGCCTGCTGCGCAAGATCGGCGCCCCGGTGGGCCAGCGCCGCACGGGCTCGGACCGCCTCCCGGCGAGCCTGCGGTCGGCGGGCGTGACGGTCCGCGAGTACGAGGTGCTGCAGCTCCTGGCGGACAACATGGGCAACAAGGACATCGCCCGCCGGCTGCACATTTCGCCGCGCACGGTGGAAAAGCACGTGGCGAGTTTGATGGCGAAGTCGAATCTGCAGAACCGGGGCGAGTTGACGGAGTACGCGCGCAATACCCCGCACTAGGTTGCGCGGGCTCGGTCCGGACGTCATGAACGACCCTTTCATGGCGTCGGACGAGGTGAACGGGTCGTTCATGTCGCTCGCGCAGGGGCCTGGCAAAGTCGGCCGCCGGCCCGCGCGGGCCCCATTGTCCACATCGGACAAATCTGCGGTCACCCCTGATCAGTCCTTGACGCGCGTGACTCAGGTCACGTAAATTACCTACCCATTGAATCGTTTCAATCGATCTGGGGAGCCTCATGCCCGAGCACGACGAAGTGCCCACCGCCGGCTTCCGACTGTCCCGGCGGCAAGCGCTCGCGCTCGCCGTCGCCACCGGGGTGGCCCTCCGGATCCCCGCCGCCGAAGCAGCGACCGGGGCGACCAGCGGCGCCGGCTTCCCCGCCGGCCGCTTCGCCGACCCGCGCCCCGACTCGCGCCCCACCGTGCTGTGGTTCTGGAACGGCACCGTCACCCCGGACCTCGTCGCCGCCGGGCTGGCGGACCTGCGCGGCCAGGGCGTGCACGAAGTCCTGCTGTTCCCCTTCGAGACCGCTGCCCTGAAGCCGGAGTTCTTCAGCGAGGGCTGGTTCTCCGTCATCGAGTTCGCCCTGCGCGAGGCGCAGCGTCACGGCATGCACATCTGGCTGTTCAACGACGACTACTTCCCCAGCGGCCGCGCCGGCGGGTTCGTCGTCGACGGCGGGACGGTCGGCGGCCGCGTCTACCCGCCGCGACCGGACCTGCGGCTCAAAGGGGTCGGGCACCAGGTGCTGACGGCCGCCGGTGGCACACCGGTGCCGCTGGAGAGCCGCGGACTGTCCGTTTCGGACGGCCGCCTGCTCGTCGACGCGGCCACTCGCGACGGCGTGACGCTCCTGCGCGACGGCACCGGCTGGCAGGACTACGACGTCGAGGCGAAGGTCCGCATCGACAGCGCGACCGCGGGGCTGATGGTGCGCAGCGCCGACGAAGGCGACGGCGTCCTCGCCGACCTGCGCGCCGACGGCGCCGTCGACGTCTGGCAGCAGACCGGCGGCTCCTTCGCCCTCGTCCGGAGCGGGACTCCGGTGCCGGGCTTCGACCCCGCCGTGGACCACGTCCTCCTCGTCACGGTCCGGGGCACGCACCTGACGGTGACGCTGGACGGCACGGCGCAGGCCCCGGCGGACATCGCCTTCGCCGCCGGCCGCGTCGGGGTGCGCGCGGTGGCGAGCCAGCGGTCCTCCTGGGACCGGCTGACCGTCCGCGATCCGGCCGGAACCGTGCGGTACGACGAAACCTTCGACACGGCGGCCGCGCTCGACGCCTTCGACCTGCCCGCCACCGGCCTCCCCCTGGTCGCCGCGACCGCCCGCCCGGCGGGCTCGGCCGACCCCCGGTCGCTCGTGGACCTCACGAAACAGGCCCGCGCGGGCGGGACCTGGACCCCGCCGCCCGGCCGGTGGCAGCTGGACCTGTTCACCGTCCGCCCGCTGAGCACGCCCACCGGCTCCGGCCGCGCCTACCTGGATCTCCTCGACGACGAAGCGGTGCGGTTGTTCCTCGACGCCGTGCCGGGCGAGTACCTGCGCCGCTTCCCGTGGGCCGCGAAAACGGTCCTGCGCGGCTTCGCCGACGACGAGCCCTACCTCGCCTCGGCGCACGGCCCCTTCGACACGGTGCCCTGGTCCCCCACCCTCGACGCCGAGCTGGGCCGCCTCGGGACGTCGCCCGGCATCGCGCTGACCGCGGTGCACGACGACCTCGGCCCCGGCGGCCTCCGCCTGCGCGGGCTGTTCTGGCGGGCGGTGAGCAACCGGTTCGCGGCCGCGTACTACCGCACCCAGGGCCGGTGGATGGCCGACCACGGCGTCCAGCTGATCTCCAACCCGCTGTGGGACGAATACGGTCCGGGCGAACAGCTGCAGAGCTCGGGCAACCTGAACGCGAACAACCAGTGGGCGCAGGTGCCGGGCACCGACCTGATCTTCGACCACTACCAGCGCGGCTACCACCGCACGCTGTCGCGGTTCCCGGCCAGCACCGCGCACCAGCTGGGCCTCGAGCGGGTCTACCTCGAAGCCATGGGCGGTACCGGGTGGACGGTGACCCCGGCGTTCGTCCGCGAGGTCGTCGGCGCGTTCGCCGTGCGCGGGGTCAACCACACGCTGCTGCACGCGCGGTTCAGCGACGAGAGCCAGATCGTCTACCCGCCGCCGTTCCAGCCCGCCAACCCGTGGTGGCCGGTGTCCGCGCCGCTGAACGACTGGATCGGCAGGCTGATGGAAGCCTGCCGCGCGCCGGCCGTGGCGCGGACCGCATTGCTGCAGCCGCAACGCGCCGCGGAGTCCACACAGGACACTCCGGCGATGGCCGAGCTCGACACGGCGTTCCTGACCACCGCGCACGCGCTCGAAGACGTCCAGGTGGACTTCGACCTCCTCGACGAGGGCGCGCTCGACGCCGACCCCGCGCTGGTGACCCACGCCCGGCCGAGCGGGCCGAAACTCGTCGTCGGGCAGCAGGCCTACCGGATCGTCGTGGTGCCGGCGACGCCGGTCCTGGCGCTCGGCTCGGTGCGGACGCTGACCCGGTTCGCCCGCGGTGGCGGCGTCGTGGTCGTCACCGGAGCGCCGCCGTCCCGCGAAGCCGGTGGCAACGACGCGGGCCTGCGGGCCGCGCTGGCCGAGCTGTTCGCGACGCGCTCGGTGACGCGGGCGGCCGACCCGGGTGCGGCCGCGGCCGCGGCGGTCACCGCCGGCGGCGCGGCGGCCGCGCTGGACCCGCCGCACGCCGACGTCCGGTTGCTGCGCCTGGAAAACCGCGGAGAGCAGGCGTTCGTGGTGGTGAGCGAACGCGCCGACGCCGTCGACCTGACCGCGACGTTCCCGGCGACCGGAGTCCCCGAGGTGTGGGACCCCGACACCGGTGCGGCGACCCCGGCCGGGGTCTGGCGCAAGGCCGGGGCCACGACGGAGGTGCCGCTGCGGCTGGAGCCGAAAGCCGCGCTGCTGGTGGTCTTCCGCGGCGGGCGCGAGCCCCTGCACGCGGTGTCCGCGTCGGCGCCGGTGGAGCGCATCGACGGGCGGAGCGCGATCGTGCGGGCGAGCGGACCGGGCCGGATCACCGTCACCGCGACGGACGGCGCCCGCGGCTACTCCGGCGCGGCGACGGTCTCCGACTCCCTCGCGCCGGTTGCGCTCGGCGGCGACTGGACGTTCCGCTTCGACCGCGCGGGTGCGCCGGTGACCACGCGGCCGCTCGGCTCGTGGACCGACGTGGACGCCGCGTACTCCGGATCCGCTTGGTACGAAACGGAGTTCGACGTGCCCGCCGTCCCCGGCCGGCGGTGGACGCTCGACCTCGGCGAGGTCCACGAGGTGGCCGAGGTGGAGGTCAACGGCCAGGCCGCCGGGTCACGGCTGTGGCCGCCCTACCGCGTCGACGTGAGCGCCGCCCTGCGTCCCGGCCGCAACCGGGTCCGGGTGCGGGTCACGAACACCGGCGCCAACGTGCGCGGCCAGGTGCTCGCGTCCGGCCTGCTCGGGCCGGTGGTGCTGCGGCCGTACCGGCTCGTCGGCGTGCCGCTGTCCCCCCGATGACTTAAACGTTTCACACCACTCGGCGTGCGAGTTGAGTGCACGTCTGTACACTCAACTGGCATGGCTGAAGTGGGAATGCGACCCCCGGCGTCGCCGCTGCGGCGCCGGGCACTGCGCGCGGTGCGCTGGCTCTTCACCCCCCTGCGCCCGGACGACTACCTCGAGCTGATCAACCCCCTGTGGTCGACCCGGGAGCTGCGCGGGCGCGTCGAGCGCGTCGTGCCCGAACGGGGTGGCGCGGCCACCGTGCTGATCCGGCCCGGCTTCGACTGGGTCGGGCACCGGCCCGGGCAGTACGTGCGGCTCGGCATGGTCATCGACGGCGTCCACCACTGGCGGGCGTACTCGCTGACGTCGAGCCCGGACCGCCCGGACGGGCTCATTTCGGTCACCCCCAAGAAGGTCGACGGCGGGGTGGTCTCGCCGTTCCTGGTCGAGCGCGTCCACCCCGGCGAGGTCGTGCGGCTCGGCGAGGTCGAAGGGGCCTTCACCCTGCCGGACCGGCTCGACCGCGGCCTGCTGTTCGTCACCGCGGGCAGCGGCATCACGCCGGTGATGAGCATGCTGCGCCACCTGGCGCCGGGGCCCGGCCTGCGCGACGTCGTCCACGTGCACTCGGCGCGGGAAGCGGACGGGGTCACGTTCGGCGAAGAGCTGGCCGGCCTCGAAAAGCAGCACGAGGGCTTCCGCCTCGAAGTGCGCATCACCAGCGAGGACGGCCGGTTCACCCCCGCCGCCCTGGACACCCTGTGCCCGGACTGGCGCGAGCGGGAAACCTACGCCTGCGGGCCCGGCGAGCTCCTCGACGCGTTGCAGGCGCACTGGAAACGCCACGGCGACACCGGGCGGCTGCACCACGAACGGTTCCAGCCGATCGTCGGCGGCGAAGACGCCGAAGGGGCGGGCGGCACCGTGCGGTTCGCGCACCGCAACCTCGACGCGGACTGCCCGCCCGGCACCCCGATCCTCGTCGCGGGCGAGAACGCGGGCGTCGACATGCCCTTCGGCTGCCGGGTCGGGGTCTGCCACACGTGCGTGCTGCCGATCCGGGACGGCCGGATCCGCGACCTGCGCACCAACGTCGTCAGCCAGATGAACAACGAGATCGTGCGCACCTGCGTGCACGGCGCCGAAGGCCGGATCACGGTCGAACTCTGAACGTCGGACTCCGAACGTCCAATTCTGAGCGGAGAAAGGAACCCATGACCGCCACCACGCACCCGTTCGCCCACCTGAGCGCGGACCAGCTCACCGAACTCGCCCGCGAGTTCGACGCCATCCACGACCAGGTGCGCGGCGACCTGGGCGAGCGCGACCGCCGGTACATCAAGGGCGTCATCCGGCTGCACCGGCAGATCGCGGTGGCCGGCCGGGCGCTGCTGCTCGGCTCCCGGTCCAAGGTGGCCTGGACGGCGGGCACGGGCTGCCTGGCGATCGCGAAGATCCTGGAGAACATGGAGATCGGGCACAACGTGCTGCACGGTCAGTGGGACTGGATGAACGACCCCTACATCCATTCGTCCACATGGGACTGGGACACCGCTTCGACGGCGGCGGCGTGGAAGCACTCGCACAACTTCATCCACCACACGTACACGAACATCCGCGGCAAGGACAAAGATCTCGGCTACGAGATCATGCGCATCGACCCGCACCAGAAGTGGCACCCGGCCTACCTGGCGCAGCCGCTGTACAACCTGCTGCTGATGGCCTTCTTCGAGTGGGGCGTCGCGGTCCACGACCTCGACGTCGAAGCGATCCGCTCCGGCGAGAAGCCGATGAAGGACGTGTGGCACGACATCAAGGGGATCTCGGGCAAGGCCCGCGACCAGATCCTGAAGGACTACGTCGGCTGGCCGCTGGTGAGCGCGCTCGCCGCGACGGCCGTGGGCCGGCTCGTGAAACCCGAGCCGCGTTCCCGGGCCCGGGTGCTGGCGGACCGGGCCCGCGGGCGGCGCCGGCGGGGCGCGGTGCGGGCCCAGCTCGCCGCCGTCCGTGAGGAGGGCGGCGGCACGTTCGCCGCGACGTTCTGGGCCGACTTCACCGCGAACATCATCCGCAACCTGTGGGCGCACTCGATCATCTTCTGCGGCCACTTCCCCGACCAGACGTACACGTTCAGCCAGGAGGAGGCCCGCGACGAAACCCGCGGCGGCTGGTACGTCCGCCAGCTCGTCGGCGCGGCGAACATCACCGGCTCCCCGCTGTTCCACCTGCTGAGCGGCAACCTCGGCTACCAGGTCGAGCACCACCTGTTCCCGGACATGCCGAGCAGCCGCTACGCGGAGATCGCCCCGCGGGTCCGCGAAATCTGCCGCCGCTACGGCCTGCCGTACAACACGGGCCCGCTGTCCAAGCAGCTCGGCACGGTGCACCGCACGATCCTGCGGCTGGCGTTCCCGGGCGGGAAGGTCCGCCCGAAGCCCGGCCCTTACCAGGGGGACGAGCTGGATCGCGCCGCCTGAGGGCCGGGTGCCGGGGTGTGCCGCCGCCGGCGCCACCCCGGCAGCGGCACGACCGTTCGTCGGAGCCGGTCGATTGTTCCCATTCCGCTCGTATCAGGCCTCGGCACCTCCTACTCTCACTGGTGTGGACGGCATCGAGAGTCTCCGGCACGCGATCGAGACGATCCCCATTCCCGGCGCCCCGCCCCGGCTGTCCCGGCGGGGCGCGGCCGTCGGGCTGGCGCTCCTCGACACCTCGTTGCGGCTCAACCACGTGCGCCGGCTCACCGAGCGGCTGACCGTCGTCGAACACGGCACCGCGCGGCGGAGCACCGAGGTCGACGTCAGTCTCAAGCTGCTCGACGAGGGACAGCGGCAGGCGACCGCGGAGCTGCAGGACCTCATCGGCCAGGAACACGGCGAGCGGGCCGCCTCGAGGCCGGCGCGGCAGCGGTCCCTGTGGGTGCCGCTCGCCCGGCTACCACGCCGCGACGTCTCCCCCATCGACGTGTTCGACAGCGCCGGCCAGAAGCTGCCGCGGCTCACCCAGCACGAGGCGTCCCGGCTGGTCGCCGCCGGGCTCTACCGGTTGCTGCGCGGGATCCTCGCCGGCGACGAAAACGCGCAGACCGCCAAGCACGAGCTCAACACCTTCCTCTTCCAGGTGCACGAACCGCGCTGGCTCATCCAGCAGGCGCTGCTGACGCTGCTCACCGAGCGGAACCACCCGGAGGAGGAGTTCACGCTGGCCCCGGCCGCCGGCACGGTCGCCGGGTACGGCAGGCAGTGCCGGGAGCTGGCGCTGGACATCCTCTCCGGCTGCGCGGACCTGCTGGTCGAATACGCGTACCTCCTGAACGTCGCCGTCCGGGACTACATGCTGGTCGTGGCGCTGGACGACTCGGTCGAGGAACACCGGCTCAGCTACGAGACGCCGCTGCACGTCGACGCCCGGCAGCCGGTCGCGAAGGAGCAGTGGCGGCGGCTGGCCGCGAGCCGCCGCGGCTACGTCGTGAGCTACGAGACCATGATCCCGGCGACGCTGAAGTCCTACCACCTGGTGGCCGGCACCGCGCCGCAGGCCGAGATCTCCCGGATGTACCTGTCCACCGACGCCGACCAGCACCAGGTGGACGGCCTGGCCGAGGACCTGCTCTCGCTGGCCGAACGCCAGGACGCCGCCCCGCTGCAGGAAGCCGACGGCGCCCGGCACAAGATCCTCGAGCTGCAGGCGCAGACCGTGCTGCGGCGGCTGGCGGACCTGGTACGCCGCCGCAAGTGGGAGGCCGGGCAGTCCGGGGTGGAGCTGTCGGCGCGCAGCCTGCCGGCCTGCCACCGGCTCGCCGCCGCGGCCACGACGGGCGAGGCGGTGCGCACCGGCACCAACGAACTGGACAACTCGCTGCGGCGGCACCCGGAGTTCACCGCCGCGAACCTCCGCGAGGCGGCGCGTGAGCTGACCGAGCGGGAGTTCGGGCAGGACCTCGTGCTGGTCAACGGAATCGTCGACAACGAGGCGCGGGCGTACTGGCGCCGCTCCGGCGGCCGCGACCCGCGCGGCGACCACGTCCGGATCCGCGCCACGCTCGTCCTCAAGGACTCCACGAAGTCCGGCCCGCTCAACGTGACCTTCTACGCGCTCGCCGTCGCGACGGTCTCGTTCGTGCTCGGCTGGATGCTGGTGGGCAGCCCGTGGCCGTACGGCCGGGCCGCCACCGAGGCACTCGGGCACATCGGCGACGGCCAGTCCGTGATCACGATGCTGCTGCTGTTGCCCGGTTTCCTCTACAGCCGCTTGTCGCTGCCGCCGCGCCGCACCGTGCTCGGCTACCTCGGCACCCTGCCGCAGGCGCTGGTCCAGCTGAGCATCGCCGCCATCGCCGGGTTCGCCGCGGCCGTCGCGACGCAGAGCCGCGGCGAGGTCGTCCAGGTCACCCTCACCGTGGCGGTCGGGTTGCCGGTGCTCGCCGCGCTCGTGCTGTTCGGCCAGGCGTCGTGGCGCGAATCGGCGATCCCGCTGTCGCGCATCGGGGCGCCGCGGTGGGCCGGCTCCGGCGCCTGGGACCGCCGCAAGCCCCTGGAAGCCGACGTGCGGTTCGACTCGTCCGGGGGGTGGTGAGCGTGCGCGGCCAGCGGATCTCCGTGCGGAACGTGGCCGACCTGGCCCGGGCCGGCTTCGAGATCGCGCGGCAGCCGGTGACCAAAGTGGACTTCGAGGTGCACCACGCGGTGGCCCGCCCCGGCTACCTGCGCGAGCTCGTCACCACGGACTCCGAGAGCACGGTCTTCCTGGAAACCCTGTGCTCGGCCACGAACGGCGCCGGCGTCGTGATCGGCACCCGCACCCGCAAGCCCCTCGACGGCACCGAGGTGGTCGAGCGCGTCGACGGCCAGCAGCCGGCGGAACGCCCCGAGCAGAACGCGGGCGGCTGGGTGTTCCACCAGACGACGTCGCCCAACCCGACGTTCATCTACGAGTCGGCGCAGACGTTCGAGGGCCTGATCGCGATCGACCCGGCGGCGCACGAGGTGTACGAGTGGCACGGCCTAGCCGTCCGCGACCTGGTGCGGGAGATCTCCGACGCCGCGTCCTCGCTCGTCGACGCGCCGCTGCTGTCCCTGCAGTGCCCCGCCCAGCTGCCGACGCTCGTCAAGACCCGCAACCACGACCTCCGCACCCGCAAGGAGGTCGCGCCGCCGTGCGCCTCGCTGGCCGTCCGGTTCTCGATCGCGCTGCGGGACGCGTCCGCCGCCGCCCGGTTCGACCTGGCCGACCGGTTCCGGGAGCTGTGCGAGAAGCACGGGTTCAGCTTCTGGCTCGCCGACACGCGGCCGGGGCACCGGCAGGGCAACTGGTTCGAGGTCTACCACGCCGACGGCGAGTTCTCGCCGCTGTACAAGGGCGACCTCCGGTCCCGCCAGCGGATCGGCACGGTCCTGCCGGTGACGTTCGTCGGGCCGGCGCGGATCGGCTCCACGGACGCGATCGTCTCCTTCCTGCAGCGCTACCCCCAGGTGGGGGTGGTCGGCTGCGCCGCCACGACGCTGTCGGACGTCGCGTTCGTCCACCTGCAGCTGGCGATCCACGGCGTGGCCGCCGACCGGCTCAACCGCATCCTCGGCAAGCTGCTCGGCGAGTCCACCACCCCGGCCCGGCCGCACAAACTGCTGCGCGAGCTGTTCAAGCGGCTCGGCCTGCCGCCCGACCCCGACGGGCCGAGCCCGGCCGCCCAGGACCCGACCGGCGACTACCAGACGTTCACCGGCCCCGCGTTCGCCTACCGCGCGCACCAGATGCCGGACTGCATGGCCGTGTGGGTGTCGTGGGAGATCGCCCGCCAGCAACGGGGCCTGGCCGCCCCGCTGGACTGCCTGTACCGCGCGCTGGCCCAGGTGGCGCCCCGGGTGTCCCCGGAAACCACCGGCTCGGCGGGCGACCTGGCCACCGTCGAGTACCTCATCTGCCGCGCCACCGAGCAGTCCGTCGTCCGGGGCAAGGCGAAGCTGGCGGTGCCGAAGTCGGTCCTGCGCCAGTTCTCCTCCGGCGGCGTCGAGCTGCCCGCGTCCAAGCTGTGCGCGTCACTGGAGGAGGCGTGGAAGGCCCACGTGGACCAGTCCGGTGTGGACGGAGTCGGTGAGCTGACGGTGGCCTGGCGCGAGTCCTGGCTGGGCCACTGGACCTACTCCTAGCCCGGCCCGCCGAAGAACTCACGCAGTTCCCCGGCCACGACGAGCGGCGCGCCGTCGTCCTCCGGTCCCGAATGGCCGACTCCGGGGAGGGAGACGCGCCGCGCGTGCGGGAGGACGTCGGCGAGTTTTCCCAGGGCCCGGCTCAGGTATCGCGCGCTCTTGGATCCGCCGAGGAGCAGCACCCGCGCCTCGATCGCCGCGTAGTCCGCGGCGGTGTCGGCCAGCTCCTCGATCACCTGGATGTCGAAGTGGAGCGTCGGGATGAGCGCCTCGACCGGCACCTCCTCCGGTGATCCCTCGCCCTGCAGCCGCGCGCCCACGGTCAGGAGCGGCACCAGGGCGAAGCGCGGGATCCGGCTGAACAGCGACGGTTCGGCGGCCAGGCCCTTCATACCGGTGACGAGGGCGGCCGCGCTCCTTCCGGCGGCGACCTCGCGGTCGAAGCGCGGCAGCCAGGCTGTCGGCACCGACCCGTCGATCGACAGCGGTGGCTCGTAGAGGGCGATCCGGTCCAGGGCGGGCGTGACCAGGGCCGTGCGCAGCACGACGAGGGCGCCGGAGCTCAGGCCGAAGACCCGCGACGCGCCGGTCGCGGCGACGAGCGCCTGCAGGTCTTCGACCTCCTGCCGGACGCCGAAGCCCGCGCCGTGCGGACCGCTCAGCCCGCGTCCGCGCCGGTCGGGCACGCAGACGGTGAACTCCGCCGACAGCGCGGCGGCGAGCTTCGTGAAGTGCTGCGACGCCAGCATCCCGCCGTGGACGAGGATCAGCGCGGGGCCGCGGCCGAGGCGGCGGTAGCCGATCGTGGTCCCGTCGGCCGACCGGACGTGCTCGTGGACGACGGTCATCGCGCGTCTCCCCCGGCCGGGATGAACCGGCTCAGCGCCCGCTTGCCGACCTCCACCGCCGCGTTCCCGCGGTCCAGCAGGTCTCGCTGGTACTCCGCCAGGGCCGGGAGCAGGTCGTGGCGGCCCTGATCCACCTCGGCCAGCAGCGCGCTCAGCCGGACGGCGTCCTGCATCGCGGTGGCGGCGCCGTTCCCGCCGCTGGCCAGCGTCAGGTGGGCGGCATCCCCCAGCAGCGTCACGCGGCTCACCGGCCACGGCGGCATCGGGCGGTCGAAGACCTTGGACCGGCCGACGGCGCTCAGGTCCGCGCCGCGGACCAGGTCCCGGAGCTCGGAGTGCCAGCCCTCGATCAGCTCCAGCACCAGCTCGCGGGCTTCCTCCCGGGGCGGCGCGGTGGCCGCCGGGTGGTCCGGCGGGACGAGCAGCACCCACCGGACGTAGCTTTCCCGGTGCGGCATGGGCAGACCGGGAGTGAGCTCGGCGGCGGCCTCGGAGGGCTCGCGGTCGAACTGCATCCGGCCCAGCATCAACGTGATCTCCGGGCCCTTGACCATCGTGCCGCGTCCCGGGACGAGCCTTCGGAAGCGGTCGGTGGCCGGGGTGCGTCCCATCGCCCCGCACAGGTCGGCGTCGACGAGCCGGACCTCGGGCACCAGCCGGCGCCGCACCGCGGAGCTCCCGCCGTCGGCGCCGACCAGCACGTCACCGGTGGCCTGGGTGCCGTCGGCGAAGAAGGCGGTGACGGTGTCCTCGTCGGTGAAAGTCTTCACCCGCTTCCCGAACGAGACCCGGTCGCCCAGCTCGCCGAGCAGGACCTGCCGCAGCACCTGCCGGTCGAACGCCCGGCTCTCCTCCGGTCCCGGCAGGTCGCTGCTGAGCAGGGTGAGCTGCTCGTCGAACAGCAGTCCCGGCCCGGTCAGGCTGCCGCTGGTGGCCTCGGCGAGATCGTAGAGCCGCGGCGGCAGACTGGCCCGCAGCGCCTCCATCGCCACCGGCGAGAGGCCGATCCGGTAGCCCTGGGTGCGTTCGCCGGTCCCGTCGTCGGCCTCGAACACCCGGACGTCGAGGCCCGCCCGGACCAGGGCGTGCGCGAGCGTCAGGCCGCCGAGCCCGGCGCCGATCACCAGAATCCGTGTCATCGTCTCTCCCCCATTCCTAGGTGAACAACGTTCACGTGTACATTGTTCACGTAGGCGAGGCAGACCTGTCAAGCCCGGATTTTCGGAGGACTTTCGTGGGGCAGCGGCGCACCGAGGTACTGCAGGCGGCCATCGAACTCCTCGACGAGGCCGGCTTGGACGCGCTGACGATGCGGCTCCTGGCGAGCCGGCTCGGCGTCCGCGCGAGCGCGCTGTACCGGCACTACCCCAGCAAGCAGGCCCTGCTCGACGCGATGGTCGCGCACCTGGTCAAGCCGGACGGCGACGGCTTCCCGGCGGACGCCCCCTGGGACGAGCTGCTGCGCGGCGCGGCATCGGGCATGCGCGAGGTGATGCTGGCCCACCGCGACGGCGCCCGCCTGATCTCCGGCTTCCACGACCCTGGCGACGACGCGATCGCGGTGTTCGAGCACCTGGTCACGACTTTGGCCGGCGCGGGCGTGCCGGCCGGCATGGCGACGGTCGCGGTGGACACGGTTCTGGCTTACGCCAACGGTTTCACGATCGAGGAGCAGGCGCGGAAGACCGCGTGGCCTCGGGAAGAGCGGGACCAGGCTTTCGGCGGCGGCCTCGATCTGATCATCGCGGGCATCAGGGGATCACTGCCGGCGTGACGCCAAGCCCGCACAGGGGCCTCCCCGGAACGCAGTGAATGACTCATTCCTGGCGTCTGGCGCCAGGAATGAGTCATTCACTCATGCGAACCGAGCCACGCGCAAAAGTCAGAGCGCCTTCTTCACGTCGCGGCCACGGACATCGGCCGCGCCGGCCGTGCCGCCGATGTCCGACTCGATCGCCGCCGTCACGATGCGGTTGCGGTCGCCGCCGGACAGCACTCCGTTGCCGACCAGCTCCTGCGTCACGGCCTTCACGTGCTTCACGAACCGGTCGTGCGACGCGTATTCCGCGTTCTCGTCGATGACGTCGTTGAGCGTGCAGCCGTTGCCGATGTCGATGTTCTCCACCTGGCTGTCGACCCCGCCGATCACCACCGTCTCCCGGGTGTCCGAGACCGGGCACGCATCCGTCGGCGGTGGCGCGGCCGCGACCACCGTGAACGCACCGAACACCTCCAGCGAGGCGTTTCCGGCGACGTCCGTGGCCCGGGCACCCACGGTGTGCGCGCCGAGTGCGGAGACGACCACCGGCGCGGTGTACCGCGTCCACGCTCCACTGTCCACTTTGTACTCCACCGGGCCCACCCCGGACCCGGCGTCGGTGGCGGTCAGCGTCACCGACGCTTGGCCGACGTACGACCAGTCGCCGTCCTGCTTGCCGCTCACCGCCAGGGACACCACCGGCGCCGTCGTGTCGCCGCCGGCGACCACGGTGAAGGACACGCTCGCCGGAGCGGACGTGTTCCCGGCGACGTCGCGAGCCCGGTAGTCGACCGTGTGCACGCCGGCCGCGGTCACCGGAACCGGTGCGGTGTAGGCCGTCCACGCTCCGCCGTCCACCCGGTACTCCACCGCCGCGACCCCGGACCCGGTGTCCGTGGCCACGACCGTGACCGTCGCCTTGCCGACGTAGCTGCCGTCGGCGTCCTGCGTACCCGCGAGCGACGCCGTCACGGTCGGCGGTGTCGTGTCGCTCTTCACCACGGTGAAGTCGGACATGCCCTCCGGTGACGTGTTCCCGGCCTCGTCGGTCGCCCGGAAGTGGACCATGTGCTCACCCGCGCCGGTCACGGCGACCGGTGCGGTGTAGGCGGTCCACGCGCCACCGTCCAGCTGGTACTCAACCGAGGCCACTGCCGAATCGGCGTCCGTCGCCGTCAGCTTCACCGTGGCGACATCGACGTAGTTGCCCGACGAGTCTTGAGCACCGCTGATCGCCGCGGTCACCGTGGGCGGGGTCGTGTCCCCCTGCCCTTCGACGATCGTGAAGTGCTCCATGCCCTCATCGGAGGTGTTCCCGGCGACGTCGGTGGCGCGGTAGTGGAGCATGTGCATGCCCACGGCCGACACCACCACGGGCGCCGAGTAAGCGGTCCAGCTGCCGCTGTCCAGCTGGTACTCGACCGAGGCCACCCCGGAGCCCGCGTCCGTCGCGGTCAGCGAAACCGTGGCCGACTCGAGGTAGTTCCCCGACGGATCGCGATCGCCCGCCACGGCGGCGGTCACCGTCGGCGCGGTGGTGTCGCCGGTGCCGTCGGAGACGACGAACTCCCCCACCATCGTCGTGTGCCCGGGGATCGTGCAGAAGTACCGGTACTTGCCCGGCGTGAGCGTCACGACCGCCTCGTGCCGCCCGTTCTGCGGGTCGAACGGGTTGGCCACGACGTTGAGGTTCACGTCGTGGTTGTAGCCCTCCGTCGAGGTGTCGAACGTCAGGGTGTGCGACATCCCCGTCGTGTTGCCGGTGGCTTCGCTGTTCTCGAAGACGATCGTGGTCTCGCCGGGCAGCGCGCCCGTCGGCGCGGACGCGTATTCGGTGGTGCTGTTGTTCCCGGTCCAGGTCAGGGTCTGGACCGGCGCCGCCACCGCGAGGGTGGGGAGCCCGAGCAAGACCAGGAAAGCGGCCAGCAGCACGGCGATCGGTCGTGGGGACATCGCGGGAAACCTTCCTGGGAGGAACGGGGGCCGGGCGCGAGCCCGGCCCCCGTCGCGCTACAGCTGCCGCACCCGGATGTTGCGGAACTCGGTCAGATCGTTGTCACTGTGGTTCTGCAGCCCGATGAACCCGCTGACGAACTGCCGCAGATCGGTCGGCGGATCACCGGCCCGGGACGACTGCTGGCCGGGCGTGTTGTCGAACTCGTTGATCACCACGCCGTTGCGGATGATCGTGTAGTGCTGCCCGACGACCTTGACCTCGTAGTCGTTCCAGGTCGCCTTCGGCCGCGCTCCCGCCTGATCGAGCGGGCGCGGGTCGAAGTTGTAGACCGACCCGGTCTTCTGCGGCTCGCCGGTGGCACCGTCGTAGATCTGGATCTCGTGGCCGCAGTAGATCGCGACCCACGCCTGCGACGTCCGTGCCGAGCCGACCGTGCCGCAGCTGCCCGGTGGCCGCTGGTCGAGCGGTGTCCTCGGGTCCGGGAACCGGACGAAGACCCCGGTATTGGCCCGGTTCGGGTCCGGGGCGATGTCCTTGAACTGGAGTTTCACCGAGAAGTCGCCGTACTGGCGCTGGGCGTACCAGAGCATGCCCAGCCCGCCGGCCGAGCGGATCGAGCCGTCGGGCTGGAGGGTGAACTCTCCCGACGGTGCCTGTGCCCACCCGCGCAGCGACTCGGCCGTGCCGTCGAAGATCGCGTCGTAGCCGGTGGTGCCCGGCTTCCCGATCGGCGACGCCTCCGCCGCCGCGTTCAGCTCGGCCGACTCGGCGTCGTTGAGGACGCCGATGTCGGTGAGCGTCTCGGTGGCCTGCTCGACATGGTTGACGAAGGCCGCGTGCGTGCTCCACGTGCTTTCGTCGTCGATGAAGTCGTCGACCGTGCAGCCGCCGCCCGCGTTCCGGTTCGGCACCTTGGTGATCGCGTCGCCCAAGGTCACCACCGGACTCGGATCCGCCACCACGCACCCGACGTTCACGGCCGTCCGGGTGGTCACCTGCTCACCGTTGGCATAGGTCACGGTCAGCTTGGCGGTGAAGATCCCGGTGCGCGGGTAGGTGTGCCGCGGGTCGGCCTGGGTGGAGACCGAGCCGTCGCCGAACTCCCAGCGGTAGGACACGCCGCCGGACTTCGAGCCGACGAACGCCGCTGTCAGCGCCTTGTTCTGCACCATCGTCGACGTCGCGGCCGGCGCCGGGGTCGGCGCGCCGCCCGTGTAGCTGATCTTCAGCAGCTTCTGGTTGGCGTCCAGGGAGAAGAAGCCGTTGCCGTAGTCGAGCACGTACAGCGCGCCGTCCGGCCCGAACTTGGCGTCCATCCAGCTCTGCACCCGGGTGTCACCGGACCCGCCGGGGATGATCTGCCGGAACGTCTCGGCGAACACCGGCGGCTGGTGCGTCGGCACGCCCGCCGGGTCCACGGTCACCGCGACCCGGTTCTGGGAGTTGGACTCGTCGCCGATGAACCACTTGTTGTCCCAGTACTCCGGCCACGCCACGCCGCTGTTCGTGTTGACCAGCGAGCGGTGGTAGGTCGGCCCGGACATGACCGCCTGGCCGCCACCCCGCAGGTACGGCTGCGTGTAGGTGGCGTCCGCCGCGTTGTACGTCGGGATCGAGCTGCCCGGCCGCTTCGGGAAGACCGGCCCGCCGCCGTCCGGCGAGTACCAGATCATGTTGTCCTTGATCGGCGGCAGGTTCACCAGGCCGGTGTTGCGCGGCGAGGTGTTGACCGGGTTGTCGCAGTCGTACCAGCCGGTCAGCTCCGCGGCGTTCGTGCTGCTGCGGTCGCGGTAGGGCTGCCGGTTGCCCATGCAGTACGGCCAGCCGTGGTTGCCGGCTTCGGTGATGATCGTCGCCGTCTCGTACTTCGCCGGCCCGAGCTCGGGACTCGGCGACGACGCGTCGGGGCCGACCCAGCCCGCGGTCATCCAGTTGTGGACCGGGTCGATCTGCAGCCGCGAGATGTTGCGGACGCCCATCACGTAGATCTCCGGGCGTGTCTTGTCCGCCGGCCCGTTCGGGAAGAGGTTGCCCTGCGGGATCGTGTACGTCCCGTTCGCCTCCGGGTGGATGCGCAGGATCTTGCCGTCGAGGTCGTTGGTGTTGCCCGCCGTGCGGCGCGCGTCCTGGAACGAGATGCCCTTGTAGTCGAGCGTCCAGTTGTTGCCCGAGTAGCCGTTCGAGCCGCCCGAGGAGTTGTTGTCCCCGGACCCGACGTAGAGGTTGCCGTCCTTGTCGAACGCCATGCCGCCGCCGGCGTGGCAGCAGCTGTGGATCTGCACGTCCCAGGACAGCAGGTCCTTGCGCGTGGCCTGGTCGAGCGTCTGCGCGGTGGCGTTGTAGGTGAACCGCGAGACCGTGCGCTTGCCGATCCGCTTGTCGCGGTCGATCGACGCGTGCGGCATCCAGTAGGCGTACATGAAGCCGTTCTCGGCGAACTTCGGGTCCAGCGTCAGCCCGAGCAGGCCCTCTTCGTTCTTGACCAGCTCGTCACCGCTGCCGCGGTTGCCCATCACCGGGAGGGTCGTGAGCAGCTTGACCTTCTTGGTGACCGGGTCCCACTGGTGGACCGTGCCGCAGCCGAGGCCGACGTTCGGGTCGTCCCAGCTGACGATCGGCCCGGTCGGGCAGGCCGCCTTGCCGATGTAGAACACCTTGCCGTCGGGGGCGATGGTCAGCCCGTGCGGCTCGCCGATCTGGTCGAGCTGCCCGGCCGCGTTCTTGCCGGTCAGCTTCTCGATCTTGTAGTTCGCGGCGATGCCGGCCTGGCAGTCGCCACGCACCATGCCGGTCGTCCAGCGCAGGGCGCCGAGCAGGTGGCTGCGGAACTGGTCTTCGCCGTAGGACGATTCGGTGCGGCCCATGCCGGTGTAGAAGGAGCGGCCGCCGTCGTAGTCGCGGCACCAGGAGATCGGGTGGAACGCGCCGTTCGCGCCGACCCCCGGGTTGTAGCCCTTCTCCTCGACCTGCGCGACCGTGTGGACGGTCCCGACCGGGTTGGACTCCCAGTTGAGCCAGCGGTCGGTGCGCGTCCAGTTCTGCGGCAGGCCGGCGGTGGCCGGGTGCTTGCTGTCCAGGACGTCGAGGACGGCCTTCTGCGGTGCCGGCTCGGGCGGCGGCGGGGTCGTCGAGGTGTCCTTGAACAGCTTGAAGTCGGCGAGCTGGATGAGCGGCTCACCCGCGTTCGCGGTGATGTTCAGCCGGTAGTTCGGGTAGACCGTGGTGTTGGCGAAGGTGAAGGTCCGGGTCTGGAACCGGTCGGTGAACGTCTCGTTCGTGCGCGTGTCCAGGTCGGTCCACGTGCTCCCGTCGGCCGAGCCCTGCAGGGTCCAGCTCTTCGGGTCGCGGCCGGGGAAGTCGTTCGCCGACACCAGCGAGTAGCTGCTGACCGCGACCGGGGTGGCCAGCTTGTAGGCCGCCCAGCCGGTCGTCGCGCGCGCCAGCCACTTGGTGTTTTCGTTGTTGTCGGCCAGCTTTTCCTTGGTCTCGTCCGGCGGGTTCTCCGCGCTCGCGGTCACCGACGCCACCGTCTCGGGCGTCGGGCGGGCGCCGACCGGGCGGGCGCCGATCAAGCCGGTGAACCACTGGGACGAGTCCTGCGCGCGGGCGGCGTCGGAGATGCCGAGGAACCCGCCGCCGGCCTTCATGTAGGCCTGCAGCGCGGCTTCCTGCTCACGCGCGAGCGTCACGCCCTGCGCCGACAGGAAGACCACGCCGCGGTACCGGGCGAGGTTCGCGGTGCTGAACACGGCGGGGTCGGACGACGCCGTGACCGTGATGCCGTTGTCCTGCCCGAGCCGCGCGATCGCGTCGGCGGCGCGGAGCACCGGGTCCTTCTGGTCGGCGGCCGCGCCGTGGAAGACCAGCACGTTCACCGCGACGTTCGCCGCCGGCGCCGCTTGGGCCACCGGCATCGTGATCAGCGGGGCCCCGGCCGCGAGGACCGCCCCGATAGCGAGCACCAGCGCCCCGCGCCGGCCGAACCATCGTCTCTTCATGGCTCCCCTCCTCATGCGTGTGTCCGGCCGTCGGGGTTCATGTCGTGCCCGGCGTGGCCGTGCTCCTTGAACCGGTCGATCGCTTCCTGCGCTCCGTCGGGCAGGCTGCCGTCGGGGTTGCGGACCAGGAAGAGGCCCACCATCCCGCCGTCGGAGTGGGTCTGGACGTGGCAGTGGTACATCCACACCCCGGGTCCGACGCCTTCGCCGGCCAGCACCTGGAAGCCGAACGAGCTGCCGGGGTCGAGGTTCTTGTTGTCGACGATCTGGGCGTTGTCGGTGGCGCTGCTCAGCATCCCGGTGCGGGTGTCGGCCCAGCGGTGCCCGTGGAGGTGGAACGTGTGCGGCAGGCTGCCGTACCCGATGCAGACCCACTCGACGCGCTCGCCGAGCCGCGCCTCGAACATGGGCGTGTCGGGCGCCATCTCGTGGTTGATCATCATCTCGTTGAACACGACGGTGTACTGCCGGCTGGGCAGCAGGTCGCCGCGCTTGCGCACGATCAGCCCGCCGTAGAGCCCGCGGGCGAGCCCGCCGGTGCCGTGGTCGGTGCCCATCGCATGGTCGTGGTAGTGCCAGTACCCGGCGCTGCCCGGCATCCAGAACCCACCGCTGGCTTCGTAGCGGGTCCGCGTCTTCCAGGTGTAGGTCCGGGTCTCGCCCGGCTTGTTGAACGACGCGTTGAGCGGGGCGCCGTCGGACGCGGTGTCGTAGATGACGCCGTGCGGGTGGATCGACAGCCGCTGGTCGGTCCGGTTGACCAGTTCGATCTCGAGGGTGTCGGCCTCGTAGATCTCCAGCAGCGGCCCCGGAATCGTCGCTTTGCCCGGTTCGAGCCCGTAGCCGTAGAGGCCACCGGGAAGCGCTTCCGCGTAGATCGTGATCTTGCGGGTCAGACCGGCCGCCGACGCCGTGTCGGCGGCGCCGATGGCGGGGACGAGCACGCCCGCGGCGGTTCCGGCCAGCATCGACCGACGTGACACTCGCATGTGGATTTCCCCCGGGGTCTCAGAACCGAACGGTGCGGAGGTATTCGAAGCCGACCTTGGCGGTGTTGAGCGGGTCGGTCGGCTGGTCGTGCTCGACGATGTACTCGCCGATGTTGTGGCAGGAAGCCGCGAAGATGCGCGGGAAGTTGATGACCCCGGCGCCGGGGTCGACCATCTGCCCGTCCGCGGTCCGGTCCTTCACGTGGTACTGGGTCACGCGCGGGTAGTTGCGCCGGAACAGCTCGACCGGATCCGCGCCGCCGTTGACCGCCCAGAAGAGGTCGATCTCCAGGTGCACGTCCCGCTTGTTCGTCTTCTTGGTGAGGACGTCGTACGGGACCACCCCGCCGATCGGCGCGAACTCGTGGTCGTGGTTGTGGTAGCCGAGCGCGAGCCCGGCCTTCTTGAAGGCGACCGCGGCCGTGTTCATGCGGCCCGCGAAAGCCTCCCACTCGGCGATGGTGCCGAAGTTCGCGTACGGCACCACGACGGAGCGGTTGCCGAGGACCTTCGCGTCGGCGATCGTCTGATTCAGGTCGCCGTCGATGCCGACGTGCGTCGAGGACGCCTTGATGTGGTTGCGGTCGAGGATGGCGCGGAACTCGGTGGCGCTGCGGCCGTACGTCCCGGCCAGCTCGACCTTGCGGTAGCCGATGTCGGCCAGCGCGGAGAGCGTGCCTTCGGGGTCGTCCTGCAGCAGCGAACGCAGGGAGTAGAGCTGGATGCTGATCTTGTCGAGCGGCACGCGCCGGCGGGCCGGGGAAGCGTCCGCCGTGCCGGGCAGGGCGATGGCCGCGGCCCCCACCGTGAGGGCCGCCGTCGCCACGTTCAGGAATGTCCGCCGGGAGTGCTGTTCTGGCCGGTCACCGCACATGGAACTCCCTCATTTCTGGTTGCTGAAAGCCGCGTCGAAAGCCGCCGACGGCTGGTCGAACAGGTGCTCGCGCAGGTATTTCACCGCCTCCGCCGCGCCGCGGAGGCGGTCCATCCCGGCGTCCTCCCACTCCACCGAAACGGGGCCGGTGTACCCGATCGAGTTCAGCGCCCGGAAGCAGTCCTCCCAGGGGACGTCGCCGTGGCCGACGGACACGAAGTCCCAGCCCCGGCGCGGGTTCGCCCAGGCCAGGTGCGAGCCGAGCCGGCCGTTGCGGCCGTCGAAGCGCTTCTTCGTGTCCTTGCAGTCGACGTGGTAGATCCGGTCGGCGAAGTCGAGGATGAACCCGACCGGGTCGAGGTCCTGCCAGACGAAGTGCGACGGGTCCCAGTTCAGCCCGAACGCGGGCCGGTGGTCCACGGCCTCGAGAGCCCGCTTGGTCGTCCAGTAGTCGTACGCGATCTCCGACGGGTGCACCTCGTGCGCGAACCGGACGCCGACCTCGTCGAAGACGTCGAGGATCGGGTTCCACCGGCGGGCGAAGTCCGCGTAACCGTCATCGATGTCATCGGCCGTGACCGGCGGAAACATCGCGACGTACTGCCAGATCTTCGACCCGGTGAACCCGATCACCGTGTCCACGCCGAGCTTCGCCGCCGCCCTCGCGGTGTCGGCCATTTCGGCCGCCGCCCGCTGCCGGACGCCCTCGGCCTCGCCGTCTCCCCAGATCCGGGACGGGAGGATCGCGCGGTGCCGGTGGTCGATCGGGTCGTCGCAGATCGCCTGCCCGACGAGGTGGTTCGAGATCGCCCACACCTTGAGCCCGTGCTCGGCGAGCACGGCCAGCCGGCCCGGCACGTAGTCCTCTTCGGACAGTGCGCGGTCGACCTCGAAGTGGTCGCCGGAGCAGGCGATCTCGAGCCCGTCGTACCCCCAGTCCGCGGCGAGCTTGCAGACCTCGGTGAACGGCAGGTCCGCCCACTGGCCGGTGAACAAGGTGACCGGACGGCTCATCGGGGCACCTCGGTCCACGCGGCCTGCGCGGAAGCGCTTTCCTCCACGGCGTGCAGCACGCGCTGCACGCGCAGGCCGTCCTCGAAGCTCGGCTCGGGATCGGTGCCCGCGCCGATGGCTTCCAGGAGGTCGGCGACCTCGTTGGTGAACGTGTGCTCGTAGCCGAGCAGGTGGCCCGGCGGCCACCACACCCCGACGTACGGGTGCTCGGGCTCGGTGACGAGGATGCGCCGGAACCCGGCCTCGGTACCGCCGCCCTCGTACCACTGCAGCTCGTTCATCGACTCGAAGTCGAACGCCAGGCTCGCCTTCGACCCGTTGACCTCCAGCCGCATCGCGTTCTTTCGGCCCAGCGCGAACCGGGTCGCCTCGAAGCTCGCCACGGCTCCCCCGGACAGCCGGGCCAGGAACAACGCGGTGTCGTCGACCGTCACGTCGTCCGTCCCGCCGTTTTCGGACGGCCGCTGCTTCACGAAGGTGTCCGTCAGCGCCGAAACGCCGGTGATCACGTCGCCGGTGACGAACTGCGCGGCGTCGACGATGTGCGCGCCGAGGTCCCCCAGCGCGCCCGAGCCGGCGGATTCCTTGCGCAGCCGCCAGGTCATCGGCGACTGCGGGTCGGACAACCAGTCCTGCAGGTAGACCGACCGCACGTGCCGGATCTCCCCGAGCGCCCCGCTCGCCACCAGCTTCCTGGCGTGGGCGAGCGCGGGCACCCGGCGGTAGTTGAACGCGACCATGGCCCGTACCCCGCGTTCACGGGCCTTCCGCGCCGCCTCGGCCATCGCCTCGGCCTCCGCGACCGAGTTGGCCAGGGGCTTTTCGCACAGCACGTGCTTCCCGGCCTCCAGCGCGGCGATCGCGATCTCGGCGTGGCTGTCGCCCGGCGTGCAGACGTCGACCAGGCCGACGTCGTCGCGGGCGATCAGCTTCCGCCAGTCCGTCTCGACGGCTTCCCAGCCGAACTTGGCCGCTGCGTCACCGGCCCGGGTCTCGTCGCGCCCGGCGAGGACGGCGAGTCTCGGCACCAGCGGCGGATCGAAGAACCGGTGGACGCTGCGCCAGGCGTGCGAATGCACCGCACCCATGAATGCGTGGCCCACCATCCCGATCCCGATGGTTTCCCGTGCCGGGCTCATACCCCTCCTTCTTGCTGTGCCTGCGGTTTCCGGGTCAGGAGTCGAAGCCGACGTCGAGGTACTGGTCGACGTTCTCCTTGGTGACGACCGCGGAGTACGTGGTGATCTCGGCCGGGATGTCGTGCTCGGCGAGGTCGCCGACGCCCTTGTTCTGCCCGAGCAGACGGGCCAGCGCGATCGCCGTCGAGGCCATCGACGGGCTGTAGAGCACGGTCGCCTTGATCGGCGATGCGTCGGCCTTGATCAGCGTCATCATGTTCTTCGAGCCGGCGCCGCCGACCATGAAGAACTCCTTGCGGCCCGCGGTGTCGATCGCGGCGTTGACGCCGATACCCTGGTCGTCGTCGTGGTTCCACAGGGCGTCCAGCTTGGGCGCGCTCTGGAGCAGGTTCGCGGTCTGCTGCTCACCCGACTCCGACGTGAACTGCGCCGAGACCCGCGGGCCGACCTTGAACCCGGCGCGTCCCAGCGCGTCCGAGAAGCCCTTGCTGCGTTCCTGGGTCAGCGGCAGCGAGTCGATCCCGGCGACCTCGCCGATGACCGGGTTGGCGACGTTCTTGGCCTTCAGCTGTTTCGCGATGTAGTTGCCGGCGTTGACGCCCATCCGGTAGTTGTCGCCGCCGATCCACGTTCTATAGGCGAGCGGCGTGTCGAAGACGCGGTCCAGGTTGATCACCGGGATCCCCGCGTCCATCGCCTGCTGCCCGACCGAGGTGAGCGCCTTGCCGTCGAAGGGCAGGATCACCAGGACGTCGACCTTGGCGTTGATCAGCGTCTCCACCTGGGAGATCTGCTGGTTGACGTCGTTGGTGCCCTCGGTGGCGTTGAACTTCACCTCGGTGAACTTCTGCGCCTGGGCTTTGGCGTTCTTGGTGATCGCGGCGATCCAGCCGTGGTCGGCGGCCGGCGCGGAGAAGCCGATGGTGATCGGCTTTCCCGGCTGGGCGTTGTTGCCCGCGTTGGCGACCGGCGCGTTCGACTCCGAGTTCGCGGGCGTGTTCGACGTGCAGCCGGCCAGCAGCGCGCCGGCGCCGACCGCGGCGCCGCCGAGCAGGAACCCCCGGCGGCCGAGGAAGGGTTGATCGGTCATGACGACCTCCAGAGGTGGTGACTACTACGACCCGGTCCTGGCTTTCCTGGCCCGGAACTGCAAGAGCACGGCGAGCACGATGATCACGCCTTTGGCGATGTTCTGGATGTCGGTGTCCAGGTTGTTGAGCGTGAAGAGGTTCGACAGCACCGTGAAGATCAGCACGCCGATGAGCGTGCCGATGAGCGAGCCGCGGCCGCCGGTGAGCAGCGTGCCGCCGATGACCACCGCCGCGATCGCGTCGAGCTCGTAGAACATGCCGTTGGTCGACGCGCCCGCCGTCGTCCGCGCGACGACCATGAGCGCGGCGATCCCGCAGCAGAGCCCGGCCACGCCGTAGACGAGCGCGAGGTGGCGCTTGACGTTGATCCCGGCCAGCCGCGACGCCTCGATGTTGCCGCCGACCGCGTAGGTCCGGCGGCCGAAGGTGGTGCGGTTGAGCACCACCCAGCCGACCGCGAACACCAGGGCGAACAGCCAGATCAGCACCGGGATGCCGAGCAGCGCGCCGCGGAAGAAGGCGAGGAAGTCCTGGTCGGCGACAACCTGCGTGCGACGGCCGCTGAGCCGCTCGGCGAGCCCGCGGGCCGAGACGTACATCGCGAGCGTCGCGATGAACGGCACGACCTTGCCGTAGGAGACGAGCACGCCGTTGACCAGCCCGCAGCCGAGACCGACCGCGAGTCCGCAGACGACCATCACCCACGGTCCGTAGGACTGCGTCGCCAAGGTCGTCAGCCAGACGCTCGACAACGCGACGATCGAACCGACGGAGAGGTCGATGCCGCCGCTGATGATCACGAACGTCATGCCGACGCTCACCACGCCGATCGCCGCGGCCAGCCGCAGGATCGTCGAGATGTTGCTTTCGGTGAAGAACAGCTCGGGCCGGGTGAACTGGCCGACCAGGCAGAGCACGACGAGCACGCCGGCCAGGCCGAGCAGGCGCGGGTCGGCCCGGAAGGAGAACCGCCGTCCTTCGGGGGACAGCGCTCTCGGTGCCTGCCCTGGTGGTGCTTCGGTGTCGGTCATGCCGCGCTCCCCTCGAGAATCACGTCGAGCACCGCGGCCTCGGTGAGGCCGGCGGAGGGCCGGTCGGCGAGGACGCGGCCCTCGCGCAGCACCAGCACCCGGTCGGACAGCCCGAGCACCTCGGGGATCTCGCTGGACACCAGCACGATCGCGACGCCGCTCGCGGCCAGCTCGTCGATCAGCCCGTACAGCTCGGCGCGGGCGCCGACGTCGACGCCGCGCGTCGGCTCGTCGAGCAGCAGCACCCGGCAGCCGCGGACCAGCCAGCGCGCGAGCACCGCCTTCTGCTGGTTGCCGCCGGACAGCGTGCGGACGATCCGCCGCGGGTCGGCGGGCCGCAGGTCGAGGCGCCGCAGGCTCGCGCCGGCGTCGTCGAGCTCCCGGCCGCGGTCGGTGAACCCGAACTTCGCGTAGTGGCCGAGGCTCGCCAGCGTCACGTTGTGCGCCACCGACAGGTCCAGCAGGAGCCCCTGGCTCTTGCGTTCCTCCGGGGCCAGCCCGATGCCCGCCTTGACGGCGGCGCGGACGTTGCCGGGGCTCAGCGCTTTCCCTTGGACCGTCACGGTTCCGCGGTCGGCGCGGCGAGCACCGAAGATCGTCTCCAGCAGCTCGCTGCGGCCGGACCCGACCAGCCCGGCGATGCCGACGACCTCGCCGGCGTGGACGGTGAAGCCCACGTCCTCGAACTCCCCCGCGCGGGAGAGGTCGCTGACCTCGAGCACCGGGGTGGTCCGGTCCGCGTGGCCGTCGTGGCGGGGCCCGAAGACGGTTTCGACCTTGCGCCCGGCCATCAGCGCGACCAGGTCCGCGGTCGGCGTGGTGCGGGCGTCGAGGCCGGTGCCGACCGTCCGGCCGTCCTTGAGCACGGTCACCCGGTGCCCGATCCGGCGCAGCTCCTCGAGCCGGTGCGAGATGTAGACGACCGCGACGCCGTCGGCGGTCAGCTCGCCGACGATGCGGAAGAGGTTGTCGACCTCCTCGCCGGCCAGTGCGGCGGTGGGTTCGTCCATCACGAGCAGCCGGGCGTCGTGGGCCAGCGCGCGGGCCATCGACACCAGCTGCTGGCCGGCGGCGGACAGCTTGCCGACCTCGTGCCACGGCCGGATGCCGGGGTGGCCCAGCCGGGCCATCAGCCGGGCGGCTTCGTCGCGGGCCTGCGAGATCCGCGTGAACCCGAGCCGGGCGCGCTCGTGGCCGAGGAAGATGTTGTCCGCCACCGAAAGCCCAGGCACCAGGTCGAGCTCCTGGTACATGGTGGCGATGCCGAGGCGCAGCGCGTCGACCGGCGACCCGAGCTCGACGCGTTCTCCCTGCCAGGTGATTTCGCCCGCGTCCGGCCGGTGCGCCCCGGACAGGACCTTGATCAGCGTCGACTTCCCCGCGCCGTTCTGCCCGAGCAGGCAGTGCACCTCGCCCGGTTCGACGTCGAGGTCGACGCCGTCGAGCGCGCGCACCCCCGGGAAGCTCTTCACGATCCCGCGAACGGAAAGCAGGCTCATACCGAGGCCTCCTCGGTGGCGGGGGCGAGCGTGGGGTCGGCGAAGAGCCGCTCGGCGGCCAGGTAGGCGGCGCCGCGCAGCGGTGCTTCGAGGCCGAACTCCGACGGCACCACCCGGGCGTGCCGTCCCGACTGGCCGTGCGCGGCGAGCTCGACGCGGACCGGTTCCACCAGCCACTCCCCGAGCTCCGCGAAGTAGCCGCCGAGTACGACGACGTCCGGGTCGAGCACGTCGACCACGGTGGACAGGGCGACGCCGAGCGCGACGCCGAGCTCATGCACCGCCGTCGCCGCGCGCTGGTCGCCCCGCCGCACGCGGTCCTTCAGCAGCGCCACCCGGCGTTCGACGCCGAGGGCGGGGTCGTGCAGGGGGTCACCCGGTGACGCGGCCGCGCGCAGGAACGCGGCCAGGTTCGCCTTCGTCTCCAGGCAGCCCGTCCGGCCGCAGGCGCACCGCTCGCCGGACGGGTCGACGGCGATGTGCCCGACCTCGCCCGCGAAGCCGCGCGCGCCGCGCAGGATCGTGCCGCCGGAGACGAACCCGCCGCCGACGGCCGTTCCGCCGCCGAGGTAGAACAGCTCGCTCCCGACGCCGGCGACCGACTCGGCGAGCGCGCCGAGGTTGGCGTCGTTGTCCACGGCGATGGCCGTGGCGGGCAGGTTCAGCCGGGCGGCCATCAGGCCGGCGATCTCCGCGTCGCGCCAGCGCAGGGCCGGGGCGAGCCGCAGCACGGCGGCGGCCGAGTCGACCAGCCCGGGCACCGAGATCGCGACGCCCACCGGCGGGCCGGGCAGCACCCGGTGCGCGAGGTGGGCGAGCTCGTCCATGCCGCGCTGGAGCCCGGCCGCGGCGACGTCGACGGTCTCCGCCCGCTCGGCCAGGACCTGCCCGGACAGGTCGGTGACCACCGCCGACAGCCGATCGGCCTCGATGCTCAGAGCCAGCGCGTACGCGTCTTCGCCGTGCAGCTCGACCAGCCGGCTCGGCCGCCCGTTGCCGGCGAGGACACCGGCGGGCCGGACCAGGCCCCGCTCCGCGAGTTCGGCGAGCAGCCCGGGGACGGCGGACTTGGCGATCCCGCAGCGAGCGGCCAGCTGGGTGCGCGACAGCGGGCCCGCGCGCAGGGCGCGCAGGACCGCGGCGAGGTTCGCCGTACGCGGGCTCGCCGAGTCGGCTCGCCTGGTACCGGTCACGGCCACGTTGCCCCCAGCTGCTGAACAGACTTTGTCACTCAGGAGGCGAAAGTAGGGTGACTCCAGTCACCCGTCAAGGTGACGAAGCCGCGTTAAGTCCGGTTTTCACCCGGATAGACGCGTCGATCCGTGCAGACTTTCGCTTCGTAAGTGCGAAAGTGTGCTTCAGTCGAGCACTACGGTGGAGGCTTGTTCAGCGACGGAGGGTGAGAGTTCGGGTCGTCCCCGATGCAGTGAATGACTCATTCCTGGCGTCCGGACGACCGGGTGGCGGTCGCGCGGCTGTGGTGCCGTGAATGACCCATTCACCTCATCCGACGACAGGAACGAGTCATTCACTGCGTTCGGAGCCGCGGCTCGGCCGTGCCCGGGGTACCGGTGCGCCGGGGTGATCGCGCGCTTGGAGGTCATGAAAGACCCTTTCACCTCGTCCGACGCGGTGAAAGGGTCTTTCATGACCTCCGGCGCCACCCGACTTGGCCGGGCCCCTGGCGCTGCGGCGCGGTGAAAGGGTCGTTCATGACGTCCGGGCCGGGCGCGGTCAGCTGCTGAGCGTGAAGGCCCGGTCGGTCGCGGACCAGGCCGCTCCGATCACACCCGCCGTCTCGCCGAGCTCCGACAGCACGATCGGGAGGTTGCCCGTGGCCAGCGGGAGCGAGCGCCGGTACACCGCGCTGCGGACCTCGGCCAGCAGCTGGTGCCCGAGCTGGGCCACGCCGCCGCCGATCACCACCATGCCCGGGTTGAGGAAGCTGACCAGCGACGCGACGACGTGCCCGAGCCGGCGGCCGCCGTCGCGGATCAGGTTGACCGCGCCGAAGTCGCCCGCCGCCGCCGCGCGGCCCACGTCGCGGGCGGTGACCACGCCGCGCTCGGCCGCCACCTCGGCGAGGTGGGCCGAGCGGCCGCTGCGGGCCAGTGCCAGGCCGTCGCGGGCCAGCGCGGCCCCGCCGAAGTAGGCCTCCAGGCAGCCGACCTCGCCGCAGGCGCAGGTCGGGCCGAAGTCGTCGAGCCGGATGTGCCCGATGTCGCCCGCCGTGCCGGCGACCCCGCGGTACACCTTGCCGCCCAGCACGATCCCGCAGCCGATCCCGGTGCCGATCTTGACGAACATCAGGTCGTCGGTCGATCGCGCGACCCCGGCGTGCCGCTCCCCGAGGGCCATCGCGTTGACGTCGTTGTCCACCGCGACCGGGCAGCCCCAGAGGCCGCCCAGGTGGTCCCGCACGTTGAACCGGTCCCAGCCGGGCATGATCGGCGGTGCGACCGCCATCCCCTCGGCGAAGCTGACCGGCCCCGGGAGCCCGATGCCCGCCGCGACCAGCCGGCCGGGTGCCTCGTCCCGCACCTTCGCCGCGAGCTCGGCGACCCGCCGCAGCACCGGGTGTGGCCCCTGCCGGACGTCGCAGTCCTCGACGGCGTGCGCGAGAACCTCGCACGATGCGTCGGTCACGGCCACGCCGACCGACGTCGCGCCGACGTCCACCGCGAGCACCCGCAGCTCGCCCGCGAGCCGGACCAGCGTCGACCGCCGCCCGCCGCGGCTGGCCGAGGGCCCCGCGGTTTCGACGAGCCCGACCTCGTCGAGCCGGGCCACCTCGGCCCCGACGCGGGCGCGCGGCAGCTCGAGCCGCTCCCCCAGCTCGACCCGCGACATCGGGCCCTCGTCCCGCAGCAGGGTGAGCAGCCGAGTCTGGTGCCGGGTTTCGACCATCGAGTGCTCCGTGCCGGATGCCACGCTCATTCGCCTCAGCCTAGTGCGTGGGTGCCGTCGCTCAGCCGAGCGACGGGCCGGTGACCAGGGGGACGTCGCGCGCCGGGGCGACCGGATCCCGGCGCCACCCTCCGGCGGCGACCGACCGCCGGCGGGCGAGTTGCCCGGAAAGTCCGGTCCGGTCCGCGTTTCCCGCGCCCCACAACGGATCCCCGCCCGATGGGCCGTCCGGGTGCACCACCACCGATCCCGCAGTGGACTGGACCATCGGTACCTCGTGCACTGTTGACACGGCCGAGAACGCGGCCATACCCTCGCCCCATCCCGTCCGATTCTCTCGCGCTCCCCTTCTCTCCTGGAAATACAACGTTGTAAAAATCCACGCAGGTTGCTGACCTGCGGTTTGAGAGTGAGGTCCCGTGCTACGCGGTCGAAGTCTCCTCGCCACCCTCGCCACCACCCTGCTCGTCCTCGGGACGATGCTCGGCCTGAGCACCGCCGCGCAGGCCGCCGGTCCCCTGCCGTGCGACATCTACGGCTCCGCCGGCACCCAGTGCGTCGCCGCGCACAGCACCACGCGTGCCCTCTATGCGGCCTACGCCGGCAACCTCTACCGCGTGCAGCGCGCCTCCGACCGCGCCGAGACGAACATCGGCCTGCTCGCCGCCGGCGGGTACGCCAACGCCGCCGCGCAGGACTCGTTCTGCGCCGGCACCACCTGCACCATCACGGTGATCTACGACCAGTCCCCGCGCCACAACGACCTCACCGTCGAAGGCCCCGGCACCGCGGGCGGGCAGGACGTCGCCGCGATCGCGTCCGCCCTGCCGGTGACCGCCGGCGGGCACAAGGTCTACGGCGTCTACGTCTCCCCCGGCACCGGGTACCGGCACTACGTCGGCGCCGGCGTCGCGGTCAACGGCCAGCCCGAAGGCATGTACATGGTCGCCAGCGGCACGCACGTCAACGGCGGCTGCTGCTTCGACTACGGCAACGTCGAGGCGCAGATCGCCGACACCGGCAACGGCCACATGGACGCCGTCAACCTCGGCACCACGTGCTACTTCCCGCCCTGCAGCGGGATCGGCCCGTGGGTGGCGGGCGACCTCGAAAACGGGCTGTTCCAAGGGAACCGCTCCAACACCGCCAACCGCGGCAACGCCACCCCGTTCGTCACCGCGCTGCTGAAGAACAACGGCCAGACCACCTTCGCGCTCAAGGGCGGCAACTCCCAGAGCGGCGGCCTCACCACCTGGTACAACGGCGCGCTGCCCTCGGGCGGGTACACGCCGATGCACCAGGAGGGCTCGATCGTGCTCGGCACCGGCGGCGACAACAGCAACGCGTCCATCGGCTCGTTCTTCGAAGGCGTGATGACCGCGGGCTACCCGACCGACGCCGCGGACGACGCCGTCCAGGCCAACGTGGTCTCCGTCGGGTACTCCGGCAGCACGGGCACACCCCCTTACGCGGCCACGGTTTCCGGCCCCGGCGGCAAGTGCCTCGACGTCGCCGGCGACGACACCGGCGGCAACAGCACGGCGGTGCAGCTGTGGGACTGCCAGGCGAACGCGTCCGACCAGCACTGGGCGCACAACGCGGACTCCTCACTGTCCACTTTGGGCCGCTGCCTCGACGTCACCGGCAACGGCACGGCGAACGGCGCGCTGCTGGAGCTGTGGGACTGCAACGGCGTCGGCGGCCAGAAGTGGGTGCAGCAGGCCGACGGCTCGCTGCGCAACCCGCAGTCCGGCCGCTGCGTCGACGCCCCCAACGGCGCCACCGCCAACGGGACCCGGCTGCAGCTGTGGGACTGCACCGGCGCCGCGGCGCAGAAGTTCTCCGTCACCGGCGGCGGCCCGGTCACCGGCCCCGGCGGCAAGTGCGTCGACGTGGCCGGCGACGACCACGGCGTGAACGGGACCGGCGTGCAGCTGTGGGACTGCCAGTCCTTCGCGGTGGACCAGCACTGGTTCCACCTGTCGAGCGGCGCGCTGCGCACCCTGGGCCGCTGCCTCGACATCGTCGGCAACGGCACGGCGAACGGCGCCCAGGTCGAGCTGTGGGACTGCAACGGTGTCGGCGGCCAGGCGTGGACGCAACAGGCCGACGGCTCCCTGCGCAACCCGCAGTCCGGCCGCTGCCTCGACTCCCCGAACGGCGCGACGGGCAACGGCACGCGGCTGCGGATCTGGGACTGCAACGGGTCCGCGGCCCAGCGGTTCCCGCTGATCTGACCACGGCCCGGTGGGGATCTCGCGGTCCCCACCGGGCGGGTCAGGCGCCTTCCACCGCACCCGGCGGCAGGAAGTCGACGTCGTGCAGCGCCGAGAGCCGGACCACCTCGGCCGGGTCCGCGAGGTCGTGCAGCCGGTCGAACAGCTGCGCGAGCCGTCCGGCCGGGCTCACCCAGAACAGTGCGCGGGTGAGGCCCTCGCCGCGGTTGTAGTAGGCGTGCGGCAAGCCTTTCGGCATCCGGACGGTGTCGCCGGGCCCCGCGGTCTCCCACTCGCCGTCGAGGTAAAGGGTGAACACGCCTTCCAGGACGTAGATGTGCTCGTCCTGGGTCGGGTGCACGTGCGGCGGGACGCCGGTGCCGGGCGGGTCGAGCGTCTCGAACGCGAAGCTCGACTCGCTCGCGGCCTTCATCGAGTAGGTGTGGCCGAGCACGTTCCACACCTTCCCTTCGCCTGCGGGCGTGATGCCCCTCGGCAGCGGGCCCAGCACGATTTCCTCGCCGTTCATCGAACCTCCTGCTCGTCGTGGCCGGCCGCGGCCAGCCGTTCCTGGACGCGGGCGTGGCGGAACTGGTAGACGCCGCCGGTCTGCCGGAGGACACCGCGGCGGTGGGCGTCGTCGAGGAAGTGCATGAGCCGCCAGGGAAGGCGCCCGGTCGCGGCGAGCCAGACGTGGTGGACGAAGTAGTTGCCCCAGGCGCGCGTCACCAGGACCACCAGGCCGATGCCGCCGCCGAAGAAGAGGCCGACCACGACCGGCAGCACCGGGTTCGTCGCCGCCGGGAACACCTGGCCGCCGGCGATCACGCCCGCCAGGCCGTAGCACACGGCGGCGACGCCGCGGGCCATGAACCACCCGAACGACGCGCCCGCGACCCCGCCGGCGATGCCCAGCGCCACGTCGTACCGGCCGCCCAGCACCGGCAGGAACCGCGTCTGCGCGGTGAACGCGAACGCCATCCCGTCGAACAGTCCCAAGGACACGAAGAAGGAGGCGGTCAGCGCGATCGCGCCGGTCCGCTCGTTGCGCAGGATCGTCCCCGGGCTCGACACGCGGCTGGCGTCGACCGGTTTCGCGAGCCAGACGTGCACCGCGAACACCAGGCCGAACACGAGCGCCAGGAACACGACCAGGCCGGTGGCCAGCGACCAGCCCAAGCCGAGCAGAACGCCGACGACGGCACCGATCGCGAAGCGGCCGGCGAACTTCCGGGTGGCTCCGGCGAAGCGCAGTTCGGTGCGCAGCGGCTCCGGCGGACGCCCGAAGCGGTGGGTCAGGTAGCCGGCGCCGCCGAACGAGAGGCCGTAGATCGCGGCCAGCGCCGGGCCGTCGTCGAGCCAGCCGGCGACGACGAAGAACACGGCGATCAGCACGCCGACCAGGCTCGCCCGGGTTCGCGTGGGCACCGCCCGGTACAGCTGCCACCAGGCCAGGTCGCGGCTGCGAGCCCGGTCGAGGTGCCGGGCCAGGAATCCCAGCCAGCGGGTCGCCTGCGCCGCGGTGTACCGCCCGGACGGGCTGGTCTTCGGGTTCCGCCCCGGCGGCTGCGGGACCTGCGCGTAGGCGTTGGGGACGAACGAGTCGAGCAGCTGCCCTTCGAGCGCTCCCGCGTCTTCGGCGGCGAGCAGCTCCGCGGGATCCGCGCCGGCCCGGCCGTAGCCGATCCGCGCGAGGTCGACCATCAACGGCGTCCGCAGCACCCGGGCCAGCGGTGCGTCCGGATCCCGGCGGAGCCGGTCGGCCACGGGCAGCCAGCGGTCGCTCCCCCGCGCCGAGAGATACGTGAGCGCCTCCTGCCGGGCGACGGGTTCGAGCCGCACCACGGTCGCGGCGCCCAGCACCGTGCCGGCTTCGCGCGTGACCTGCTCGTACTCGGCCGATCGGCAGGTCAGCACCAGTGCCCGGCCCACCGCCACGGCCTGGTCCAATGCGTCGAGCGCCGCGACGCGCAGGTCGGTCGGCATCTCGTCGAGGCCGTCGAGGACCGGGACGACGTGGCCGCCGAGGACGAGCCGCGTGGGGGCGTCGGGTCCGTACTCCCGGGCGTTGAGCAGGGCCGGGTGGTTGTCGGCGAGCCGGCCCGCCAGCCAGCGGTCGAGGTGTTCCCGCCGCGGATCCCAGGAGGCCAGCGAAAGCAGGACCGGGACCGGGGTCCCCGGGGCGCGGGTGCGCAGCAGCTCCAGCGTCAGCATCAGGGCGAGCACCGACTTGCCGGAGCCGGGGTCGCCGAGCACGACCAGCTGCCGCACCGGCAACGCTTCGAAGGTCTCCGCGATGTCGTCGAGGTCGCCGCGCAGCGCCGGCTTTCCCGGCCGCGCGACCGCCGACCAGCGCAGGACGATCGGCTGCGGCCGGTGCAGCGACCGCAGCTCGGCTTCGGCGCGCCACTGCCACGTGACGGCTTCGGCCAGCTCGGTGACCGCGCGGTCGAAGTGGTGCGCCGGCGGCCCGGGGTCGGGGGCCGCGGCCACGGCATCGGGCGTGGCCTCGGCGAGGAGCTGCTCGTGGAGCCGCCGCAGATCCGGGTTCGGGTCGACGCCGAGCTCGTCGGCCAGCCGCCGGCGCAGGCCGTGGAACAGCGTCGAGGCCTCGGCATAGCGGCCCTCCTTCGCGAGGGCTCGCATCAGGAGCAGGTGGGACTGCTCGCGCATCGGGTGCTCGCCGCAGAACTCGGTCAGCTCGCGGACGACCTCACCCGTTTCGCCCAGCCGCAGCTGCCATTCGGCACCGAGCTCCACGGCGTCGGCGCGCTGGTCGTCGAGCACCGCCGCGCGGCCGGCCAGCGTGGTCGTCCGCAGCCCGTCGAGCGCCGGGCCCCGCCACAGGGCGAGGGCGTTGCGGATCTCCGCGACGGCGTCGACGAGTTTCGCCTGCCCGGCGAGCCCGCGCGCGGCCGCGACGTGACGGCGGAACCGGAGCGAGTCGAGGTCGTCGCTGCCGGTCTGCAACCGGTACCCGGGACCGTCGGTGACGATCGACTCGCCGGCCTCGCCGAGCCGGCTCCGCAGGGCCGAGACGCAGTTGCGCACCTGCTTCACGGCCGTCGCGGGCGGCTCGTCCTCCCAGAGCGCGTCGATCATGCGCTCCACCGGGACGACCGAGTTGGGGTTGAGCAGCAGGACGGCGAGCGCGCGCTGCTGGCGCGGGCTCGCGAGGCTGACCCGGTCCCCGTACGCCCGCACTTCCAGCGTCCCGAGAATCCGGAACCTCATCGCATCCCCCCTCGTCCTCCAGGCTAGCGCCCGGCGCCCGGCTCCGAAACGCGCAGGTGGAGCCCTCGATGCCGGCGCGAGGACGAAACGAGGACGGGCTCCGGAACCCTAGGGGCACGGTGAAAGAGGGGGACTGCCGGGGCGACCCGGTGGCGGGCGCGTCGTTGGGGGTCGCGCCCACCACCGGGACCGCCGGCGCTCATCGTCCACAAGAGACAACGGCGGACCCGGCGAGTAGAACTGACGGGTGATCGACGGTGTAGACGACGTGTCCTTCCACGACCTCGAGATCTTCCTCGCCTTCGCCCGGCACGAGCACTTCGCCCGCGCCGGCGAGGATCTCGGCATCAGCACCGCGACCGTGCAGCGCAGCGTGCGCGGACTGGAGCGGAAGCTGGGCGTCGACCTGCTCGAACAGGCCGGCCGGCGGGTCCGGCTGCGGCACGCCGGGCACATCCTGGTGCAGGAGGCGAGCACCGTCCTGCGGGCCCGCTCGGACGCCGTCGCCACGACCCGCGCCGAGTCCGGCGATCCACAGCAGGTGCTGCGGATCGCCCACACCTACTCGCTCGGGCTCGGGTTCGTGCCGACGGTGCTGGCCCGGGTCCTCCAGCTGCACCCCGAGCTGCGGTTCCGCTGCCACCAGACGTCGGCGACGGAGGTGGTGACGCACCTGCTGCGCGGCGACGCCGACGTGCTCTTCGGCTCCACCCCGCCGACCGACCCGGACATCGTGGTGCTGCCGCTGTTCACCGAGCCGCTGCTGCTGGCGGTGCCGGTGGGCGACCCGCTCGCCGAGCTGGGCTCGGTGTCCCTGCGGAAGGCGCGGGACCGGCCGTTCGTCGCGATGGCGCCCGGGTCCAGCAGCCGCACCCACATGGCCAACGCGTGCGCCCGCGCCGGGTTCGTGCCGCGGATCTCGGTGGAGGGCAGCGACCCCTTCGTCGTCGAGTCGATGGTGGGCGCCGGCCTGGGCGTGTCGGTGGTGCCGGGCCGGATGGCCGATCACCACCACCCGCGGGTGGCGCGGGTCCCGATCGACGACGAGGCGGGCCGCCGGACGATCTTCCTGGCGCACCCGAAGAAGTCGGCCGTCGGGGCCATGGTGCAGGCGCTCGCCCGGGTCGCCGTCGCGCAGGGCGCCGACGTCTGATCATTGCGTCAAACGCAACGGTCCGGTGGGGAGTTGGCGTTGTTCGGGCCGGTGGCGCGCTGGATGCTCCCCGCATGCCATTCGCACCAACACAGGTCTTCTGCACGAACGTGCGGAAGGCGGCGGACGCCCCGCTCCCCGACGCGGTGTCGCGTGCCGCGCGGCGCAGCCTCTTCAACGTGCTCGGCACGGCGATCGGCGCGGCCCGGACCGAGGCCGTCGCGGCCCTGATCGCCACGGCGGAGGAGCTCGGCGCGACCGGCGCCGTCCCGGTCCCCGGCCGCCGGGAGTCCCTGGACCCGGAGTGGGCCGCGATCGTCACCGGCACCGCCGCTCACCTCGACGACTTCGACGACACCCACCTCGCCACGGTGATCCACCCCGGCGCGGCCGTGCTCGCCGCGGTGCTCGCGCTCGCCCCCGAGACGCGGCCCGACGGCTCCGCCGTCTTGACGGCGTTCGCGCTCGGCTGCGAGGCGCAGCTGCGGATCGGCGTCGCGATCTCGCCCAGCCACTACGACCGCGGCTGGCACATCACCGGCACCTGCGGGGTGTTCGGCGCGGCCGTCGCCGCCGGGTACCTGCTCGGTCTGGACGCCGAGCGGCTCGGCCACGCGCTGGGGATCGCGTCGACCGGCACGCTGGGCCACCGCGAGGCCTTCGGCTCGATGACGAAGCCCCTGCACCCCGGCAAGGCCGCCGCGGTGGGCGTGTCCGCGGCCCGGCTGGCCGCCGCCGGGCTCACCGCGCCCGAGGACCCGCTCGGTCCCGGCGGGGTGCTGCCGGTGTTCTCCGAGCCCGTCTACGACGAGCTGCAGCGTGGCTGGGACGCCACCTGGGAGCTGGAGTACAACGCGTTCAAGCCGTACCCGTGCGGGATCGTGGCGCACCCGGCGATCGACGCGGCCGTCGGCGCCTCCCCCGCGGTCGGTGACCCGGGCGCGATCACGGCGGTCGAGCTCACCTGCCACCCGCTGGTGCCGGAGCTGATGGGCCGCCTGCAGCCCGCCGACGGCTTGCAGGCCCGGTTCAGCGCGCGGCACGCGGCGGCCGTCGGACTGCTCGACGGCGAGGTCGGGCTGCGGCAGTTCTCCGACGAGCGGGCGGTCGAGGCGGACGTCACGCGGCTGCGGGCGCTGATCCAACTCGTGCCGTCGCCGGACTGCCCGCGCGACTCGGCGACGATCCGCGTCGCGCGTGCCGGCGCCGAGCCGGTGGTGGTCCACGTCGAGCACGCACGCGGCAGCGCGGACCGCCCACTGACCGACGACGAGCTGTTCACCAAGGTGGACCGACTGGTGGAACCGGTGCTGGGCGCCGGGGCGGCCCGGAAGATCCTGGCCGCCGTCGACGGTCTGGCCGGCGCGCCCGGGCTCGACGCGGTGATCGAAGCGGTGCGACCGGAGGTGGCGAAGTGATCGGGACGGACGCGGTGCTGGAACTGGTGCACGCACCGGTCGGCGAGCAGGCGGTCCGCACGGCGGACGGGGCGTTGGCGAAGGTACGAGCTGCTGAGCCGGAGCCTCTTTTGCGCGTCGGCGTGTCGGCTTCGTCGACGACCGGCCGCGCTTGGCTCTTCGGCGCGGCGGCTTCGCGGACTTCGGTCGAATGGGCCGCGGTCGTCGCGGCCGTCCTCGCTTTGGACGCCGGCGCCGAAGCGGTGGCCGCCGGTTCCGCGGCCGCCCGGACGGTGGCCGAAGCGCTGGGACCACCGCACGTCGCGGCGGGCTGGTGCCTGGAGACGACGGCGGGCGTGGTCGGCGCCGCCGCGGCGGCCGCACGCGTGCTCGGCTTGCGGGACAAGGCGGTGCGCTACGCGATCGGGATCGCGGCGACGCAGGCGTCGGGCCTGGAGGCCGTGCGCGGGACGCAGCTGGGCGCGGTGCAGGTCGCCCGCGCCGCGGCGGCGGGGGTCGAGGCGGCATTGCTGGCCCGCAACGGTTTCACGGCCGCCGAGGACCCCCTGGCGGGCCGGCGCGGGATGTACGCGCTGATGTCGGCACCGCGGTAGCGGAGGGAGAAGACGGTGAGCATCGAGGAACCGGCACCAGACGGTCCGATCAGAACAGAGCTGCCCGTGACCGAGGAGATTCGTGGTCCGGCGGAAGAGGCACGGCCCCGGCCGGACCGCCACGCGATCGGGCAGCTGACCTTCGGGATCATCTCGGTCGCGGTCGGCGTCGCCGCGCTGATCGACGCCGCCGGGCTGGCCAAGTTCGGCAAGAGCGGGCAGCCCGGGCCCGGCCTGTTCCCGGACATCGTCGCCGCCCTGCTGGTCGTGCTCGGGGCGTGGCTCGCGATCCTCACCGTCGTCCGGCCCACCCGGGCCGAGCCGGTCGAAGAGCCCGTCGAACCGGGTGGGTTCAAGCGCGCCGCCACCGTATGGCTCGCCTTCGTCGTCTCGATCCCGCTGCTCGTCCTCTTCGGCTTCGCCCCCGCGATGGCCGCGCTGGTCGCCTTTCTGGTCTTCGGCGTCGAACGGATCCGGGGCTTCCGGCCGGTGCTCGCCGTCGTGCTCGTGCCCGCCGTCGTCTACCTGCTCTTCTCCGTCGTCCTCGGGGTCGACCTGCCCGAGTCCGTCCTCTTCCCCGTCTGAGCCCCGGTCTCAAAGGAGAGTTCCATGGGCGCACTGAACAACCTGATCGACGGCTTCGCCGCCGCGCTGACCCCGACGAACCTGTTCTGGGTCGCGGTCGGCGTCGTCGTCGGGACGCTCGTCGGCATCCTGCCCGGCCTCGGCCCGCCGGCCACCCTGGCCATCCTGCTGCCGCTGACCACGAGCCTCGAACCGGCCACCGGCCTGATCCTGATGGCCGGCATCTACCACGGCGCGAAGTTCGCCGGCTCGACCACGGCGATCCTGCTGAACATCCCGACGGAACCGTCGTCGGTGGTGCTCTGCATCGACGGCCACGAGCTCGCGAAGAAAGGCCGGGCCGGACCCGCGATGGGGATGTCGGCCATCTCCGGCTTCATCGCCAGCACGGTCGGCGTCGTCGCGCTGACGTTCGCCGCGCCGCTCGTCGCCCAGCTCGCCGTCGACTTCGGCCCGCCGGAGTACGCCGCGCTGATGGCGTTCGCGCTGCTGCTGGTGATCATGATGGCCAGCGAGTCCCCGTTGAAGGGCTTCATCTCCATGGGCCTGGGGCTGCTGCTGTCCACTGTGGGCATCGACCTGTTCACCGGCCAGCAACGGCTCACCTTCGGCAGCGTGACGATGTCGGACGGCATCGAGTTCATCACGCTGTCCGTGGGCCTGTTCGCCGTCGCGGAGGTGCTGATCAACGTCGAGAAGGCCTCCGGCAGGCCCCTGTTCACCATGCCGTCGAAGTTCCGCGAGCTGCTGCCCACCCGCGCCGACCTGCGCCAGAGCCGGGGCGCCATCGGGCTGGGGTCGGTGCTCGGCTTCCTGGTCGGCGCGCTGCCCGGCGGCGGCTCGACCGTCGCGTCCTTCCTGTCCTACACGCTGGTCAAGCGCACCTCGCGGACGCCGGAGCGGTTCGGCAAGGGCGCCATGGAAGGCGTCGCCGGGCCGGAGGCGGCGAACAACTCCGAGTCCGGCGGCGCGATGATCCCGCTGCTCAGCCTCGGCCTGCCCGGTACCGCGAGCACGGCCGTGATGCTCGCCGCGCTGCTGCTGTACGGCCTGCAGCCCGGGCCGCTGCTGTTCACCGAGCACCCGGAGATCGGCTGGCCGGTGATCGCCAGCCTCTACATCGGCAACGTCGCACTGCTGATCCTGAACCTGCCGATGATCCCGATCTGGGTGAAGCTGCTGAAGGTGCCGTACTGGGTGCTCTACCCGGCGATCCTGGTGCTGGCCGTGGTCGGCGTGTTCAGCATCCGCAGCTCCATGTTCGACGTCGTGCTGCTCGCCTTCTTCGGTCTGGTCGGGTTCGCCTTCCGGAAGCTGGGGGTGCCGGCGGCGCCGATGCTGATGGCGTTCGTGCTGGGGCCGATGGCGGAGAACGCCGTGCGCCAGTCGCTGGTGCTGTCGAAGAACAGCCCGCTGATCTTCGTGCAGCGGCCCATCGCCGCGATCATCCTCGGCGTGGCCGCGCTGGCCGCGATCACCCTGGCCATCACCGGAAAACGGCGCCGCGCCGCGGTTCGGCACCCCGTGGCGTCCCTCTGAAGGAGATCCGATGCGCACGTATTTCAGGCTGGGCGCCGGCCTCGCGGCGGCGGTCCTCGTGCTCGGCGGCTGCGGGATCGCGCAGCGGCACTCCGCGAACGGGGTGCCCAGCCGGACCGAAGCCGTCGTCCACACCGGACCCGGCGGCGGCAGCGACGTCTTCGCCCGCCAGGTCGTCAAGATGCTCCAGGGCGACAAGCTGATCGACGCCAACTGGCCGGTCCGCAACGAGACCGCGGGCTCCGGCATCGGCGCGATGTCCTACCTCAAGAGCCGCCGCGGCCGCGAAGACACCGTCGCGGCCGTCACGCCCACGTGGATCGTCACGCCGCTGACGCTCGACGGGGCCGCGGTGTCGATCTCCGACGTCCGGCCCATCGCGGGCCTGCTCGTCGAACCGCAGGTCATGGCGGTGCGCGCGGACTCGAAGTACGGCACGGCCGCGGACTTCATCGCCGACGCGCACGCCCGGCCCGACACCCTCGTCCAGGTCGGCGGCTCGATCACCGCGACGGACTCCCTGACCGGGCAGGCACTCCAGGCGCGCACGCAGTCCAAGTGGAGCTTCCTCACCTTCGCCGACAGCGGGCAGCGCATCGCCGCGCTGCTGCGCGGTGACGCCCAGATGATGATCGGCTCCACCGGCGACTTCAGCGAGCAGGTGCGCGCCGGGGCGATCCGGGTGGTCGGGGCGGTCGGCGACAAGCGGCTGCCGGCCCTGCCGGACGTCCCGACGCTGGCCGAGGAGGGCGTGCCGAGCCAGGGGCTGCCCGAGGAGTTCCGCGGGTTCGTCGGGCCGCCCGACATGCCCGCGCAGACCGTGACCTATTACCAGGAACTGTTGCGGCGGCTGACTTCCCAGCCGGACTGGCAGAAGTACGCGGCCGAGGACGGCGACGTCACCCGGTTCCTGGACGCCGGCCAGTTCCGGGACTACCTCGGGCAGCAGCAGGCTTCGCTGAAGAAACTGGTGGACCAGCTGGGGCTGGCTTCACACTGAGAAAGAGGGAAATGGTGGACGAGACCCGGTCGCTGTCGGCGTTCGCGTCGGTGCTGGCGTACGAGGACCTGCCCGAGGTGGTGGTGCACGAGGCCCACCGCGCGCTGCTCGACTGGCTGGCGTGCGCGTTCGCGGGGGCGCACGCGGCCGGCACGGACGCGCTGGTGCGGGTGGCCGGCCGCGTCGGTCCCGGAAGCACCACGCTGGTCGGCCGCGGCGAGCGCGCCTCGGCGCCGTTCGCCGCGCTGGTCAACGGGTTCGCTTCGCACGTCGAGGACTACGACGACACGTTCAACCCCGGCGGCACGACCGTGCACGGCTCGGCACCGGTGTGGCCGGTGGTCTTCGCGGCGGCGCAGCAGACGCCGTTCTCCGGGGCGCGGGCGCTGGCCGCGTTCGTCGCCGGGTTCGAGACGGAGACCCGCGTCGGGCTGGCGGCCGGGCCGGAGCACTACGAGGCCGGCTGGCACGTCACCGGCACGACCGGGCACCTCGGGGCGGCGGCCGCGGCGGCCAACCTGTTCCGCCTCGCGCCGGACGTCGCGGCGCAGGCGTTCGGGACGGCGGGCACGCAGGCCGCCGGCCTGAAGAACGTCTACGGCACCGACGGGAAAGCCCTGCACCCCGGGAAAGCCGCGATGGACGGGCTGCTGGCGGGCCTGGCCGCGGCCGAGGGCTTCAGTTCGTCGTCCGACGTGCTGGAGGGTGAGCGCGGGTTCCTGGCGGTGCTCGCGCCGGCACCGAAACCGGACCTGCTCACCGAGGGCCTCGGGCGGACGTGGCACCTGCTCGCCAACGGGTACAAGGCCTACCCGAGCGGCTCGCTCACCCATCCCACGCTCGACGCGATCCGGACTTTGCGCGCCCGTCACGGTTTCACGGCCGGCGAAGTGTCCGAAGTGGAGGCGCAGGTGCACCCCTACGCGGCGACCGTCACCGGGAAGGTGCGGCCCCGGACCGGTCTCGACGCGAAGTTCAGCCTCACCCACGGCGCCGCGGTGGCCCTGGTCGCCGACCGGCCGGGCATCGAGCACTTCACCGACGCCGGCGCGACCGACCCCGTCCTCGCCGAGATGCGGGAGCGCGTCACCGTGGTGGCCGAGCCGACGCTGACCAAACGCGGCGCGGTCGTCACCATCACGACGACCGACGGCCGGCGCTTCACCGAGTCCGTCACGGACAACCGCGGCACCCCGGACAATCCGCTCCCCGACGACGACCTCGCGGAGAAGTTCCTGGACAGCGCCGGCCCCGTGCTGGGCGCTTCCCCGGCCCGGGAGCTGCTGGCCGACTGTTGGCGGGCCGGCGAGCTCGGTGACTTCGCCGCACTGGTCGAGCGGACGGGAGCGGTCTCGTGACCCCGATCGCGATCGTGACGGGCGGCGCGCGCAACCTCGGGCGCGCGATCGCGTTCGCGCTGGCCCGCGACGGGTTCGGCGTGGTGGTCACGGCGGGCTCCGACGTCACGACGGCGCGGCGGACGGCTGAGGAGATCGCCGAGCTGGGCGTCCCGGCGCTGGGTCTGGTCGCCGACGTCGCCGACCCGGCGGCGGTCGCGGACATGGTGGCGCGGGCGGCGGAACTCGGCCCGGTGCGAGCGCTGGTGAACAACGCGGCGCTGCGCACCCGGGTCCCGTTCGAGGAACTGACGGAGGCCGGCTGGGCGGCGGTGCGCTCGGTGACGCTCGACGGCGCGTTCCACTGCGCCCACGCGGTCCTCCCCCACCTGCGCCGGGCGGGCGGCGGCCGGATCGTCTCGATGATCGGCGCGAACGCCCTGCGCGGCGACCCGTCCCGGGTGCACGTCTCGGCCGCCAAGCACGGCGTCATCGGACTGACCAAGGCCCTCGCGGCCGCCTACGCCGGCGAAGGGATCACGGTGAACGCGGTGTCGCCGGGCCGCATGAACACCCCGGACGCGGCGGAGGCGGAGCTGCGCCGCTCCCGGGTGGCGGCGACGGTGGCGTTCCTGGCTTCGGCCGCGGCGGGCCATGTGAACGGGCAGCTGATCCCGGTGGGCCCACCCGAGGTCTGACCGGCGGGAACGACAGCGAGGCCATCGCGGAACCCTCCGCGATGGCCTCACTGTCGTTTCGCGGACTTGCGTCGTCCTCACTATTCAGTGTTACTATGTACCGGTACTCAGCAAGACTGAGTAGTACCGGGAGGCGGTTCATGGGCAAGCAGATGACGGAGATGCTCAAGGGCGTGCTGGAGGGCATCGTCCTGGCGATCCTGGCCGGCCGGTCCGCGTACGGCTACGAGATCACCGCGTGGTTGCGGGAGCAGGGGTTCTCCGACATCGCCGAAGGCACCGTCTACGCGCTGCTGATCAGGATCGAGCGGCGGGGCCTCGTCGACGTGGAGAAGGTCCCGTCCGAAAAGGGGCCGCCGCGCAAGGTGTACGCCGTCAACGCTCAAGGGCGGCAGTACCTCGAGGAGTTCTGGAAGACCTGGGGCTTTCTCTCGGACCGGCTCGAGCAGCTCCACCAAGGAGGGAACTGACCATGGCCGAGACCGAAGACGGCGGCTTCATCACCAAGTTCATCACGCTGGTGATCGGCGACAAGCGGCGGTGGCGGCAGTACAAGGCGCGCGTGAAGCGGCTTCCGCCGAATTACCGCACGGCGGTCGAGGGGATCGAGCGGTACCTGATGCACTTCGGGTCGCTGGACAGCGACAACGCCGCCTCGCTGTTCGAGGACGTCGCCGACCTGTTCGAACAGGCCGTGGCGGACGGGACGCCGATCCGTGAGATCGTCGGGGACGACCCCGTGGAGTTCGTGGACGAGCTGATCCGGAACTACGCGAAGGGCGGGTACGTCGCCCGCGAGCGGCAACGGCTGATCAGCGCGATCGACCAGGCCGCCGGCGAAGACGGGACCGGCCGATGACCCCGGCGATCCAGGTGCGCGGCCTGGAGAAGTCGTACAAGGCGCTGCGAGTGCTGCGCGGGGTGGACTTCGACGTGGCGCGGGGCAGCATCTTCGCCCTGCTCGGCTCCAACGGGGCGGGCAAGACCACCGTCGTGAAGATCCTGTCCACCCTCCTCAAGGCGGACGCGGGAACGGCCGGCGTCACCGGCTTCGACGTCGTCACGCAGGCCGGGGACGTGCGCGCGGCGATCAGCCTCACCGGGCAGTTCGCCGCCGTCGACGAGATCCTCAGCGGGCGGGAGAACCTCGTGCTCATCGCCAGGCTGCGGCACCTGAAGCAGCCGCGCAAGATCGCCGACGACCTGCTCGCGCGCTTCTCGCTGACCGACGCGGCCACGCGGAAGGTGTCGACGTACTCGGGGGGCATGCGCCGCCGGCTGGACATCGCCATGAGCCTGCTCGGGGATCCGCCGGTGATCTTCCTGGACGAGCCGACCACCGGGCTCGACCCCGAAGCACGCCTCGAGGTGTGGGACGCGGTGAAGGGCCTCGCCGCGCGCGGCACGACGGTGCTGCTCACCACCCAGTACCTGGACGAGGCCGAGCAGCTCGCCGACCGGATCGCGATCCTGCACGAGGGCCGGATCATCGTGAACGGCACGCTCGCCGAGCTCAAGCGGCTGCTCCCGCCGGCCGAGGTCGAATACGTCGAGAAACAGCCGACCCTCGAGGACGTCTTCTTCGCCGTCGTCGGCTCCCGCATGGAAGGGGAAAACCGGTGACCACGCACGTCCTCGGCGACACCACCGTCCTTTTGGGACGCTCACTGCGCCACGTCACCCGCAGCCTGGACACCGTCATCACGACCGCGATCATGCCGATCGCCATGATGCTGATGTTCGTCTACGTGTTCGGCGGCGCGATCGACACCGGGTCGGACTCGTACGTGAACTACATGCTGCCCGGCATCCTGCTGATCACGATCGCGTCGGGCATCGCCTACACCGCGCTCCGGCTCTTCACCGACCTGAAGAGCGGGATCTTCGAGCGGTTCCACTCGATGCCGATCGCCCGCTCGGCCGTGCTGTGGGCGCACGTGCTGACGTCGCTGGCCGCCAACCTGATCTCGGTCGTGATCGTCGTGGGCGTCGCCCTGCTGATGGGCTTCCGCTCGGGAGCGGGCCCGGCGGCCTGGCTGGCGGTCACCGGCATCCTGGTCCTGTTCACCCTGGCGCTGACGTGGATCGCGGTGCTCGCCGGCCTCACCGCGAAGACGGCCGAAGGCGGGAGCGCGTTCTCCTACCCGCTCATCTTCCTGCCGTTCCTCAGCTCGGCGTTCGTCCCCACCACGACGATGCCCGGCCCGGTCCGGGCGTTCGCCGAGCACCAGCCGGTGACGTCCATCGTCAACACGATCCGGGACCTGTTCACCGGGCAGCCGATCGGCGCGGACATTTGGATCGCTCTCGCCTGGTGCGCGGGAATCCTTGTGGTCGCGTATGTCTTCGCCACGGCCGCTTACCGGCGCCGGATTTCCTAGGCGGCTGTCCGAGGGATGTCTTGAAAGACTCTTTCATGTCGTCGGACGCGGTGAACGAGTCTTTCATGACGCCACAGCGCAGGCCCGACCCAGCGCGGACCGGGGGTCAGCTCCAGATCGTCACGTAAACCGGTGGCCGGAACCGCGAAGGCGGCACCCCGCTCCCCGGCGCCCGCATCACCTGCATCGCCGCCGGCGTACCCAAGAAATGCCGCAGGGAGTTGGCCGCCCCCGAGCGGCGGTCCGTGGGCAACGTTGTCACGTGCCAGCACAACGACATCGGCGTGCCGCGGGCCGGGACCACCGCCAGCTCGTGGCGGCGCAGCTGGGGCGCCACCAGGTGCTCCAGCGCCACCGACACCCCCGCCCCGCTGGCCGCGGCCGACCACGCCGCCGTCTGGTTGGGGAAGATCTGGATGCCTTCGTCCGGGACGCCCAGCCGGCGCAGCAGGCGGAGCGTGTCGCTGCCCGGGTCGGCGCCGGCCGGGTCGAGCAGCCAGCGCCAGTGCGCTGGACTGCCCTGGTGCCGGCTGTTCGGCGAGCCCACCACCACCAGCGAACCCCGGAAGACCGGGACGCAGTCGAGACCTTTCGCCGCGTCGCCGGTCAGCTCGGGGCCCAGCGCCACGTCGGCGAGGCGGTTGGCGACCAGGACCGCCAGCTCCGTCGTGCGGGCCAGCCCCGCCGACGCGTCGATCGAGTTGCCCGAGCGGCGGGTGAACGCCTCCAGCAACGGGTTCGCCACGAACTCGGCGATCTCGCTCGTCACCGCCAGCTGCAACCGCGCCGCCACGCCGTTGGCCTGCCGCACCGCCGCGTCCGCTTCGGCGCCCAGCGCCACCATCTGCGAGGCGATCGGCAGCAGCCGGCTGCCGCCCGCGGTGAGCGTCATCCCGCCCGCGCGCTTGGTCAGGAGCTTGTCGCCGTGGTGCTGGCGCAGGGCGGCCAGTGCCTGGGACACCGCGGGCTCGCTCACGCCCAGGGCCTTCGCCGCGTCCGTGACCGAGCCGAGCCGCGCCACGAGGACGAACGCGTTGAGCTGGCCCAGTGTCATAGTCCCAGGTTCTCCGTCGAGGCGATCACGGGACACTACAACTTAAGAGAAGCATTAATCGACCGCCATCACGGCCGCACCTCGCTTCTACCCTCGGCTGATGGCCGATTCCGACGAGACCCTCCGGGTGCTGCGCGAGATCTGGGACGCCGGCGGGCGGAGCACCGAAGACGTCGAAGAAGCGTGCGGGCCGCAGCGGGCCTGCAAGAACATGCAGGCCGTCGGGTTCGACGGGCTCACCTCGAGCTGGCGGGACCAGCTGGCCGCCGAGGGCAAGCTCGACGCGGGCGCGACCACGGTCCGCGACCTCGTTCTCGGTCGCGACCCGCAACCGTGACGCGGGAGTACCCGGACACCGTCGCCGGCCTGACCGGGCAGCTGCGCACCGCCGGCTACCTCGCCGACCGCGGCCTGGCCACGGCCCTGCTCGTGGCCACCCGGCTGCACCGGCCGATCCTGCTGGAGGGCGAGGTCGGCGTCGGGAAGACCGAGCTGGCCAAGACGGTCGCGGAGGTCTTCGGCCGCGACCTCGTCCGGCTCCAGTGCTACGAGGGCATCGACACCGCGCAAGCGCTCTACGAGTGGGACTACGCGCGCCAGCTGCTGCACATCCGGGCCCTGTCCGCCCCGGACGCGGGCGAGCGCGCGGTGGCCGACCTGTTCGGTCCCGAGTTCCTGGTGGAACGGCCGCTGCTCACCGCCGTCCGGCGCGGCGCGCAAGCCGTGCTGCTGATCGACGAGATCGACCGCGCGGACGACGAGTTCGAAGCGTTCCTCCTGGAGCTGCTGGCCGACTTCCAGGTGACCATTCCCGAGATCGGCACGATCCGCGCGCCGAGCCCGCCGCTGGTCGTGCTGACCTCGAACCGCACCCGGGAGCTGCACGACGCGCTCAAGCGCCGCTGCCTCTACCACTGGCTGGACTACCCCTCCGCCGAGCGCGAGGTCGAGATCGTGCTGGCCCGCGAACCCGAGCTGCCCGAGGTGCTGGCCCGCAAGGTGGTCGCGGCCGTGCACCGGCTGCGCGAGCTCGACCTGGCGAAGCCGCCGGGGGTCGCGGAGACGATCGACTGGGCGCGGATGCTGCGGTTCCTCGGTTTCGACGAGCTGGACGCCGACACGCTCGGCGCGGTGGTCAAGGACCGCGACGACCTCGACGTCGTCCGCGCGAACCTGGCGGAGATCACCTCCGGTGGCTGAAGCGTTCGTGCCCCTGTTCGTCGGCTTCGCCCGCGCGCTGCGGTCCGCCGGAGTCGCCACCGGGCCAGGTGACGTGCTGACCTTCTGCCGGGCGGCGGCCGTGCTCGACCCGGCCGATCTGTCCGATGTGTACTGGGGTGGCCGGGTCACGCTCTTGGGGCGCCACGAGGACATTCCCCGCTACGACGAGGTGTTCCGGCGGTACTTCCTCGGCGACGGACCACCGCCCGACGACCTGACGCTCACCGCGGAAGCCGCCGCCGACGCCGTGCTCGCCCTGCCCGAAACCGAGGGCGACGGACCCGAGCGGGAGGCGGAGGCGGTGCTCGGGCTCACCGCCTCCGGCGTCGAAGCGGTCCGGGACAAGGCTTTCGGCGCGTGCACCCCCGAAGAGCTGGCCGCCATCCGGCGGATGATCGCCCGGCTGCGGCTCACCCCGCCGCGCCGGCGCACCCGCCGCACCCGGCCCGCGCGCAACGGCCCGATCCCCGACCTGCGCAGCACCGTGCGCGGGACGCTGCGCCGCTACGGCGAGATCGACGAGCTGCGGAGACGCCGCCGCCGCGTCAAGCCGCGCCCGCTCGTGCTGGTGCTGGACGTGTCGGGCTCGATGGCCGACTACTCGCGGCACCTCCTGCAGTTCGCCTACTCCGCACGTCGCGCCGCGGCGCGGGTCGAGGTCTTCTGCTTCGGCACGCGGCTCACCCGGATCACCGACGAGCTGGGCGAGCGGGACGCCGACTTCGCGCTCGCGAAAGCCGCCCGCACGGTCGTCGACTGGGAAGGCGGCACACGGATCGGCGACTCGCTGGCCGAGTTCGTCCGGCGCTGGGGCCGGCGCGGGCTCTGCCGCGGCGCGGTGGTGGTGATCTGCTCCGACGGCCTCGACCGCGGCGACCCGGAGGTGCTGGCGAACGCCCTCGAGCGGCTGGCACGGCTGTGTCACCGGCTGGTGTGGACGAACCCGCACCGGCTCGCGGGCGCGGTGGGGATGGTCGTCGCCGCCCCGCACGTCGACCTGGTCGTGCCGGGGCACGACCTGCGCAGTCTGGAAGAGCTGGCGGCGCTGCTGCCACGGCTGGGATAGGAGGACGCGGATGCGGTGGAGCGTGGCGATCGAAGCGGCCGGGGACCGGGTGCTGACGCGGGAGGAGATCGTCGAACTGGCCGACGCGGTCGCCCCGAGCGGCGGCATCGCGAGCGGGATCGGCACCCCGCGCTACGGCGCGCAGCTGCTGGTCGAGGCGCCCGACCGGGCCGCCGCCATCGAGCTGGCGACCCGGGAGTTCGGCCGGGCCGTGGCGACCGCCGGGCTCCCGGTGTACCCGGTGGTGCGCGCGGAAGCGCTGGGCGAGGACGAATGATCCAGCTGGGTTCGGCGGCGGGCTACCCGTTCGAAGGGCCGCGCCTGCTCGGCGGCTGGACCCCGCCGGCGACGGCGGCGGTGTACGCCGTGCTCTACAAGCCCGACCCGGACGAGCGCCCCGAGCGCTACGCCGTGACGTACGTCGGGCACAGCGACGACCTGTCGCGGGAGCGGTTCCCGTTCCAGCACGCCCGGGCCGCCTGCTGGGTCAAGCGCGCCGGCTCCCGCTGGAAGGTGCACATCTGCACGTACGAGGCTCCCGGCGCGGGACGGGCGCACCGGGAGCAGATCGTGCGGGAGCTGCTGGCCGTCTACCGCCCCGGGTGCAACGCCGAGCGGTTCGAGCACGACTGGCCCGGACACTGGATCGGCCACAGCACCTAGCGCGGGACGAACCCCACCATCTCGTGCAGCCGCGAGCGCCGGGTGCCCGACGCCGGCCGCGCGGGCTCCCGCTCCCCCACCGGCGGCTGGTACGTCGCTCCGATGACGATGTCCTCCGCCATCCCGTACAGCAGCGGCAACGCGCCCGCGACCACGCCCCCGGTCCGGTTGATGTGCTCGACGCCGGGCCCGATCAGCTCCGCGTGGGAGTTGATCTCGCGCACCTTCTCCGCGCAGTCCTCGAGGTTCGCCGCGATCCGGCCGAGCAGCGAGCCCACCCAGTACAGGTAACCCGCGAGCGCGGCGGTCAGCAGCACGATGTCGACGACCGTCAGCACGACCATCATGACTTCACCTTTCCGAGCACCCGGCCGAGGAACAGGTGGTGCCGCAGCCCTTCGGCGAGCACCCCGTCCACGCGGCCGGCGGTCTCCGGGATGAGCGCCGTGTCCCGGGTGTTCGCCGCCGCCGCGCGCAGGGTGCCGCGGATTCCGGCGACGCGCTGGTCGATCACCCGCACGTACCGGATCAGCAGGCTCAGCAGCGCGACGACGGCGAGCACCACCACGAACCCGGCCACGATCGCGATCCACCACAACGTCTCGTCCGAAGAAGACACGTCAGCCCCCCAGTCGTTCCCGGCCGCGGCGCAGCCCGGCCGTGATGGCCTCCGCGTGGCCGATGGTCGTGCGCAGCCCACCCAACGCGGCCGTGTGCCGCACCGCCGCCGCGAGCTCGTCGTCGATCAGCGGTGCCGCGCGGCCGATCGACCGCGCCAGCACCAGGATCGGCACCACGAGCGCGACGACGGCCAGCACGACCACCGCCCCGATCACGTACCCGACGATCCAGCCCGTCGTCATGGCCGCCTCCTCACACCGTCTCGCAGAAGTCGCGCACCGGTTTCAGGTCCGCGTTGACGCTGTCCAGCGCGCCGGGCACCGGCGCGGTGCGTTCGGCCACCAGCCGGACCCCGCCCAGCACCCCACCCAGCGTTTTCCGCACGTGTGCCAGGTGCAGGATGACGCGGAAGAGGCCGACGGCGGCGAACAGGATGATCAGGGCGGCGATGGCCAGGGTCGTCCAGGCGGCTGCGGGCATGACCGGTTCTCCTTTCAGCCGAGCAGTTTCGCGACGCTGCCGGCGTACCGGGCGGCGCCCGCGGACACTTCTCCGATGGTCGTCGCGGTCCGCGCCAGCGCGGCCGGCACCGGTTCGAGCTGCCCGGCCAGGCGACCACCGCCGGCCAGGATGTCGTCGGCCGCGCCGCGGATGCGTTCCACCGCGGCGAGCACCCGGTTCAGCAGGGCGATCACCACCGGCAGCACGACGAACAGCAGCACGGCGTTGCCGATCCACCACAGGACCACGACGTCCTCCTCAGGCCGGGTTGCTCTGGTAGGGCAGGAAGAACCGGCGGAACACCCGCCGCAGCGCCAGCAGCGCGGCCTGCACGCCGATCCGGAACCCGCGGGCGGGCGCGGCCCCGGCGACGAGCTCCTCGCCGCGTTCGACGCGGTCGATGCCGTCCTGCAGGTTCACCGCGAAGTCGCGCATCAGCACCGACGAGACGTCGGCGATCATGCCGCGGCCGTACTGCGCGGCGGCGCCGGAGATCTGCAGGTCCTGGTCGACGTCGACGCGGGTGCCCTGGCCGGCGGGCACGAGCGTCGCGGTGAGCGTCATGCCCGCCGTCCCGCGGCCCTTCTCCTCGGCGCCTTCGGCGTTGACGACGATCCGGTGGGCCGCGTCGTCGCGTTCGACGATCTCCGCGGTGCCCTTGAACCGCAGCGAAACCGGGCCCATCCGGACGGCGACCCCGCCGCGGTAGCGCTCGTCGCCGAGGTCCTCGGTCAGCTCCGCGCCGGGCAGGCAGACGGCGACGCGCGGGACGTCGTCGAAGAACCGCCAGACCTTCTCGACCGGCTGGGCGACCTCGAACCGGTTGCGGATCAGCATCGGACGTCCTTCCTCGCGTACGCCTCGGGGTCCCGGCGGAACGCGTCGCGGCACCCGGGGCAGCAGAAGAAGTAGGCGGTCCCGTCGTGCTCGACCGGCTCGCCGATCCGCTCGACGGTCATGCCGCACACCGGATCGACCACGGCCTCGGCCGGCCGCGCGGGAACCGGCGGCGGTGCAGCCGGTTCCCGCGACGCGCGGAAGGCGACCAGCTCGGCCAGGATGGCGACGGCGATCTCCCGGTGCGGCACCGGGCCGAGGTCGAGCCCGGCCGGGACGCGCACCCGGTCCAGGTCGGCCCGCGGCACCCCGCGGTCGGCCAGGTAGCCCAGCACGGCCTCGCCGCGCCGGCGTGACCCCACCAGCCCGACGTATGCCGGCCCGGCGCGCAACGCGCCTTCGACGGCATCTTCGTCGAAATGTCCTTGAGTGGCCACGACGACCATGCTGCGCGGGCCGATTTCGTCGAACTCGGTGCGGCCGATCAGCTCGGCGCACCAGCCGAGCGCGGTGGCCAGGCCGACGAGCGTGCGCGCCATCGGCGACCGGCCGACGACCAGCAGGTGCGGCGCCGGCTCGACCGGCTCGACGTAGATTTCCAGCGCTCCTTCGCTCTGGCAGGCGATCGGCACGACCGTCATGCCTTCCGGCACCGCCTCGCCGAACCGGCCGGACGTCCCGAGCAGCAGCAGCCGCGGTTCACCGTCGGCGATCGCCCGCACCGCCTCGCTGACCACGGCCGGTTCGGCGCACGCGCCGCCGATCCAGCCGTCGAGCACGCCGTCGGCGGTGACGATCGCCCGGCAGCCTTCCTTGCCCGAGGACGGGCCCTGGCGCCAGACCACGGTGGCCCAGGCGAACGTCTCGCCCCGCTCGGAAAGCGCCCGGGCCCGGTCGAGCATGCTCCAGTCGTGCATTCCGATCCCTTCAGTCCGACGTCCGCTCAGTCCGATGTACGGAGTGGCGGCATGCCACCCACGTCGTGGCGGTCCCGCAGCGCTTCCCAGACGCGGTCGGGCAGCACCGGCATGTCGATGTTGCGCACGCCGGTGTCGCCGAGCGCGTCCATCACCGCGTTGACGAAGGCCGCCGGGCCGCCCACGGCCGCGCACTCCCCCACGCCCTTGGCGCCGATCGGGTGGTGCGGCGACGGCGTGACGACCTCGCTGTGCAGCTCGAACCCCGGGGTCTCCCAGGCTGTCGGCAGAAGGTAGTCCATGTAGTTCGAGCCGATGCAGTTGCCCTCGGCGTCGTAGGTGATGAACTGCATGTTCGCCATCGCGTAGGCCTCGGTGAGCCCGCCCATGATCTGGCCTTCGACGATCATCGGGTTGATCCGGACGCCGCAGTCGTCGACGGCGACCAGGTTCAGCACGTCCCACACGCCGGTCTGCGGGTCCACCTCGACGGTGACGATGTAGACCGCGAACGGCCAGGTCAGGTTGGGCGGGTCGTAGTAGGCGGTGTTCTCCAGGCCGGGTTCCATGCCGTCGGGCATGTTCCCGTACGCGGCCATCGCGCACTCCTGGATCGTCACGCCGCGGTCGGGCGCGCTGCGGACGTAGAACCGGCCCAGCTCCCACTCGACGTCCTCTTCGGACACTTCGAGCAGGTGCGCGGCCAGCTTCCGGGCCTTGGCCCGGATCTTGCGCGCCACCATCGCGGTCGCTGCGCCGGCGACGGGCGTGCTGCGGGAGGCGTAGGTGCCCATGCCGAACGGCGCGGTGTCGGTGTCGCCGTGCTCGACCACGATGTCGTCGGCCGGGATGCCCAGCTCGTGCGCGACGATCTGGGCGAACGTCGTCTCGTGGCCCTGCCCCTGGCTCTGCGCGCCGATCCGCAGCAGGGCCTTGCCGGTGAGGTGCACCCGCAGCTCGGCGGAGTCGAACATCTTGATGCCGAGGATGTCGTATTCGCGGCTGTTGCCCGCGCCGAGCGGCTCGGTCATCGTCGAGATGCCGATGCCCAGCCGGCGGCCGCGGGCGCGGGCTTCTTCTTTTTGCCGCAGGAAGTCCTGGTAGCCGACCGCCTTCAGGCCGACGTCGAGGCACTTCTCGTACTGGCCGGAGTCCACGAGGAAGCCGTAGGGCGTGCGGTGCGGGAACTGGTCGTCGCGCACGAAGTTGCGCCGGCGGAACTCGGCCTGGTCGATCCCCAGGTCCTGGGCGGCCTGGTGCACCATGCGTTCCTGGAAGAACATCGCCTCGGTGACCCGGAACGAGCACCGGTAGGCGACGCCGCCGGGCGCCTTGTTCGTGTAGGTGCCGCGGGCGGCCAAGTACGCGTGCGGCACGTTGTAGCAGGCGAACGCCGAGTGCAGCAGGCCGATCTTGAACTTGCTCGGCTGGGCGTCGGCGAAGAACGCGCCGTGGTCGGCCACCGCGCGCATCCGCACGCCGAGGATGCGGCCGTCGTCGGTCAGCGCCATCTCGCTGTCGAGGTACATGTCGCGGGCGAACCCGGTCGAGATCAGGTTGCCGGTCTTGTCCTCGATCCACTTCACCGGCCGTTCCAGCAGGATCGAGCAGAGGATCGAGCAGACGTACCCCGGGTAGACAGGCACCTTGTTGCCGAAGCCGCCGCCGACGTCCGGGGAGATGATCCGGATCAGGTGCTCGGGCAGTTCGGCGATCATCGCGACGGCGGCCCGCACGATGTGCGGCGCCTGGGACGTCAGGTAGACCGTGAGCTTCGACGTCGCCCGGTCGAAGTCGGCCACCGAGCCGCAGCACTCGATCGGCGACGGGTGCGAACGCGGGTAGTGCAGGCGCAGCTTCGAAATCCGGTCAGCCTGGGCGAACGCACGATCGGTGCCCTCGCGGTCGCCGACCTCCCAGTCGTAGATGACGTTGTCCCGCTGCCCCGCCTTGTCGTCGCGGATCACCGGCGCGTCTTCGGCCATCGCCTGCTCGGGGTTGACGACCGGCGGCAACGGCTCGTACTCGACGTCGATCGCGTCGCACGCGTCCTTGGCGATGTACGGGTCGTCGGCCACCACGCAGGCGACCTCCTGCCCCTGGAAGCGCACCTTGTCCGTGGCCAGCACGGCCTGGGTGTCGTAGGACAGGGTCGGCATCCAGGCCAGGTTGCGGGTCGCGGCCATCTCGCCGGTCAGCACCAGGCGCACGCCCGGGATCTCCCAGGCGCGGCTGGTGTCGATCGACTTGATCCGCGCGTGGGCCAGCGGGCTGCGCAGGATCTCCATGTGCAGCATGCCGGGCAGCACGATGTCGTCGGTGTAGGTGCCCTTGCCGCGCAGGAACCGGTTGTCCTCCACCCGGCGGCGGCTGGCCCCGAGCCCGCCGATCTTGTTCTCGTCCAACGCCTGGGACACGTCACGCCTCCGGTTCCGGCTCGTCGGACCGCAGCTTCGCCGCGGCCCACAACACCGACTTCACGATGTTCTGGTAGCCGGTGCAGCGGCAGAGGTTGCCCGACAGCGCCCAGCGCACCTCGTCCTCGGTCGGGTCGGGGTTCTCCGCGAGCAGCGCCTTCGCGGCCATCAGCATCCCGGAGGTGCAGAACCCGCACTGCAGCCCGTGTTCCTCCTTGAACCCCTCCTGCAGCGGGTGCAGCCCGCTCGGCGAGGCGAGGCCTTCGACGGTCGTCACCGCGCGCCCGTCGGCCTGGACGGCGAGCATGGTGCAGGACTTGACCGGCCGGTCGTCGACGAGCACCGTGCAGGCGCCGCAGTTGGTGGTGTCGCAGCCCAGGTGGGTACCGGTGAGCCGCAGCCCCTGGCGCAGCAGGTGCGCGAGCAGGAGCCGGGGCTCGCACTCGACGACGCTGCGCCGCCCGTTCACCGTGACGGTGATCCGCCGCGTCGGGACGTCCCCTTGGTCCGGACCTTCCTCGATGACCCGCACGCTCGTCATCTCACGCCGCCCTTTCCCCGGTCTGCTCGAGGATGCGCCGCACGAAGACGCGCACCATGTGCCGCTTGAACTCCGCCGAGCCGCGGTGGTCGCCCTGGGGCCGCGCGGCCTGTGCGGCCAGGCCGGCCGCGTGCTCGATCACGTCGCCGGTCAGCGGTCCGCCGACGAGCGCCTGCGCGGCGTCGGCGGCTTCGATCGTCGCGGCGCCGACGCCGGTCAGCGCGATCCCGGCGCGGGTGACCGTGTCCCCGTCGCGTTCGATCGCGACGGCGACACCGACGGTCGCGAAGTCGCCCACACGCCGTTCGAGCTTCAGGTAGCCGCCCGCCGGGATCCCGCGTGGCGCGGGAACCACCGCCTCGACCGCGACCTCGTCGTGGGCCAGTGCGTTCTGGAACGGGCCGTGCACGAAGTCCCGCACCGGGATGCTCCGCCGCCCGCCGGGTCCGGCCGCCACCACCGAGCCGCCGAGCGCGAGCACCACCGACGCCCAGTCGCCCTGCGGGTCGGCGTGGCACAGCGAGCCGACGAGCGTGCCGCGGTTGCGCACGAGCGGGTCGGCGACGAGCCGCGCGACGGCCGCCATCACCGGCTGGGTGCTCTTCAGCAGGGCCGAACGCTCGAGGTCGCCGTGCCGGCACAGCGCGCCGACGTGCAGGTTCCCCTGCTCGTCGACGTCGTGGTGGTCGAGGCCGGGCACGGTGTTCAGGTCCACCAGCAGCGTCGGCGACGCGAACCGCAGCTTCAGCAGCGGCACGAGGCTCTGCCCGCCGGCCAGCACCTTCGCGTCCTCGCCGCCCTCGTGCAGGAGGCCGATCGCCTCGTCCAGCGAGCGGGGCGCCTCGTAGCGGAACCGGGTCGGGTACACAGTGCTCCCCTCAGTCTTCGGGGTCGGGCACGGCCACGGGCAGCGTCTCGTCCGTGGGATCGGGCCGGGGCCGCTGGTGCGGGGGCCACGGCCCGGCGACCGGGCGGGAGGCGACCTTGAGGAAGCCGAGGAGCTCGGGCCACGCGTGCACCGTGGGGCTGCCGCCGCCGGTGGGGGCGTCCTCGACGAGCTCGTACAGGCGGGGGTTGTCCCGGCTGTGCCCGTCGGACTCGATCCGCATCTCGCGCCCCGCTTCCGCTGTCGGTCCAGGTGGAAATCGATCTTTCACCCGCATCGGTGGTGCGGCAACGCGCGATTAACCCTTTGCTTAAGGCGGTTGCGGTGCCGGTCCGCGCGGAGAACGATCGGCGGCTATGCAGGTGCCCGCCCAGTTCGAGTACGAGCGCGCCACCAGCGTCGACCACGCCCTCACGCTGCTGGAGAAGTACGGACCGGTCAGCCGGGTCATCGCCGGCGGGCACAGCCTGATCCCGATGATGAAGCTGCGGCTGGCCCAGCCGGAGGTGCTCGTCGACATCAACGAGCTGACCGAGCTGGGCGGGATCGGCGCGACGCCGTCGACGCTGCGGATCGGGGCGCTCGCCCGGCACGCCGACCTGCTCTCCTGCGCCGAAGCCGGGACGCTGTTCCCGGTGCTGCACGACGCCGAGCGCGTCATCGCGGACCCGATCGTGCGCAACCGCGGCACGGTCGGCGGCTCGCTGTGCCAGGCCGACCCGTCAGAGGACCTCTCCGCCGCCTTCGCCGCCGTCCGGGCCGAAGCGGTGATCCGGAGCCTGGACGGCGAACGCTCGGTGCCGGTGCGGGAGTTCTTCCACGGCCCCTACGAAACCGCGGTGGGCCCGGCGGAGCTGCTGACCGAGATCCGGGTCCCGGTCCGGCCCGCCACGGGCAGCGCCTACGCGAAGGTCGGCCGGCGCGCCGGCGACTGGGCGGTCGCCGCGGCCGCCGCCGCGCTCGCCCTGGACGGCGACACGATCACCGAAGCCGGGATCGGGCTCACCGCGGTCGGGGCACGCCAGTTCGTCGCCGCCGAGGCGGAGGACTTCCTCCGCGGCGGGGCGGCCACCGCCGAGCGGTTCGCCGAGGCGGGCGCCATCGCCGCCGAGCACTGCCGGCCCGCGCCCGACCAGCGCGGCCCGGTGGACTACAAGCGCCACCTGGTCGCCATCCTCACCACACGCGCGCTCGCGCTCGCCAAGACCCGCGCGGAGGCGTGACGTGGACATCACCGTGACCGTCAACGACGAACGGCACCGCCGGTCGGTGGAGCCCCGGCTGCTGCTGGTCCACTTCCTGCGCGACGACCTGGGGCTGACCGGCACGCACTGGGGGTGCGACACGTCGAACTGCGGCGCCTGCGTCGTGTGGCTCGACGACGTGCCGGTCAAGTCGTGCACCGTGCTCGCCGCGATGGCCGACGGCAAGCGGGTCCGCACGGTCGAGGACCTCGCCGACGGCGCCGCGCTCGACCCGGTGCAGCAGGGATTCGTGGTCTGCCACGGCATTCAGTGCGGATTCTGCACGCCAGGGATGCTGATGACCGCGCGCTGGGTGCTCGACCACGACCCGGACCCGGCCGAAGACGTCATCCGCGAAGCCATTTCGGGGCAGTTGTGCCGGTGCACCGGCTACGAGAACATCGTCCGGTCCATCCGCTGGGCGGCCGAGCACCCGGCGGGCGAGTGACGACCGGCGGGTCCGGCGGGTTCGGCCCCCGGCAGCGCAAGGAGGACGCCCGGTTCGTCCGCGGCCGCGGCACCTTCGTCGACGACCTCGACCGGCCCGGCATGCTGCACGGCGCCGTCCTGCGCAGCCCGCACGCGCACGCGCGGATCGTCTCGGTCGACGCCAGCGCGGCCGAGGCGCACCCGAAGGTGCGGCTGGTGCTGACGGGCGCGATGCTCGCCGAGCGCGAGATGGCGTGGATGCCGACGCTCTCCCACGACGTCCAAGCCGTGCTCGCCACGGACAAGGTCCGTTTCCAGGGGCAGGAAGTCGCCTTCGTCGTCGCGGAAGACCGTTACGCCGCGCGGGATGCGCTGGAGCTCATCGAAGTGGAGTACGAGCCGTTGCCGGCCGTGGTCGATGCGCGGACCGCGCTCGATCCGGGCACCGCGGTCATCCGCGACGACCTGGGCCACACCGACAACCGCGTGTTCGACTGGGACGCAGGCGACGCCGAGGCGACCGAAGCCGCGTTCGCGCGCGCGGACGTCGTCGTCGGGCAGGACATGCTCTACCCGCGGGTGCACCCGGCGCCGCTGGAGACCTGCGGCGCGGTCGCCGAGGTCGACGTGATCAGCGGGAAGCTCACCGTGTGGTCGACCGCGCAGGCCCCGCACGCGCACCGGCTGATGTACTCGCGGGTCACCGGCCTGCCCGAGCACCGGATCCGGGTCGTGGCCCCGGACATCGGCGGCGGTTTCGGCAACAAGGTCGTCGTGTACCCGGGCTACCTGTGCGCGGCGGTGGCCGCGATGGTCACCGGGAAGCCGGTGAAGTGGGTCGAAGACCGGTCGGAAAACCTGATGAGCACGTCGTTCGCCCGCGACTACCACATGCACGGCGAGATCGCGGCCACCCGCGACGGCAAGCTGCTGGGCCTGCGGGTGCGGGTGCTCGCCGACCACGGCGCGTTCAACGGCACCGCCCAGCCGGCGAAGTTCCCCGCCGGGTTCTTCCACGTCTTCACCGGCTCCTACGACCTGCCGGCGGCGCACTGCTCGGTCACCGGCGTCTACACCAACAAGGCTCCCGGCGGTGTCGCGTACGCGTGCTCGTTCCGGATCACCGAAGCGGTCTACGTCGTCGAGCGGATGATGGACGTGCTCGCGCGCGAACTGGACGTCGACCCGGCTTCGCTGCGGGAACGGAACCTGCTGCGACCCGAGCAGTTCCCGTACACCTGCGCGACCGGGTGGAGCTACGACTCCGGCGACTACCCGCGGGCGCTGTCGCTGGCGCTCGAGATGGCCGGGTACGCCGAGCTGCGTCGCGAACAAGCTGAGCGGCGGGCGCGGGGCGAGCTGATGGGCATCGGGATCAGCTTCTTCACCGAGGCGGTCGGGGCGGGACCGCGCGAGCACATGGACATCCTCGGCTTCGGCATGGCCGACGGCGCCGAGCTGCGCGTCCACCCCACCGGCTCGGCCGTGCTGCGACTGTCCTGCATGTCGCAGGGCCAGGGGCACGAGACGACGTTCGCCCAGCTGGTTTCGCACGAGCTGGGGATCCCCGAAGACGAGGTCGAGATCGTCCAGGGTGACACCGACCGGACGCCGTTCGGGCTGGGCACGTACGGCTCCCGCTCGACCCCGGTGTCCGGCGCGGCCGCGGTGACGGTGGCCCGCAAGGTCCGCGAGCGCGCGCGGCAGGTCGCGTCCGCGATGCTGGAGGTCGACCCCGGCGACCTGGAGTGGGAACGCGGGCGCTGGTTCGTCCGCGGGGTGCCCGACCGCGGCCACACGATCCGGGAGATCGCGCTGGCGGCGCACTCGGATCTGGCGCTGCCCGAGGGAGTGGAAGGGCACCTGGACGCCACCACGGTGTACAGCCCGCCGAACCTGACTTTCCCTTTCGGTGCTTACGTTTGCGTGGTCGACGTCGACGCGGGCACGGGCCAGGTCCAGGTGCGCCGGTTCATCGCGGTCGACGACTGCGGAGTGCGCATCAACCCGGCGATCGTGGCGGGCCAGGTCCACCGCGGCCTCGCCGACGGCATCGGGATGGCGCTGATGGAGCTGGTCGCGTTCGACGAGGACGGCAACCACCTGGGCGGCTCGTTCATGGACTACCTGCTGCCGACGGCGCTCGAATGCCCGTCGTGGGAGCTGGGCGAGACGGTGACGCCGTCGCCGCACCACCCGATCGGCGCGAAGGGCGTCGGCGAGTCGGCGACGGTCGGCTCACCGGCGGCGGTGGTCAACGCGGTGGTGGACGCGCTGGCGCCGTACGGCGTCCGCCACGCGGACATGCCGTTGACGCCGGCCGCGGTGTGGCGCGCGATGCGGGGGGATCCGCTGCGTGCGGATCTCGCGGTGTAGCCGCGCTAACCTCACGAAATGCCGGTGAACGACGAGCTCGCCCAGAAGTTCCTCGCGGTGGACACGACCGCCCTCTGCGATGTCGACAAGACGACCAGGGTGGCGCACAACGCGATCCGCCCGCGATCCGCCCGGAAGCGGATCTTCGGGCCCGCGTTCACGGTCCGCTGCCGCGACGACTTCCTCGGCGTGCTCCAAGCGATCGAATCGGCGGCCCCGGGCGACGTGATCGTGGTCGACGGCGGCGCGCGCGAAATCGCCCTCGGCGGCGAACTGTTCGCGCGCGGAGCGTTGGTCCGGTCGCTCGGCGGACTCGTCGTGGACGCCGGTTACCGGGACATGGCCTACGTCAGCAGCTGCGAACTCCCCGTGTACAGCCGCTTCGTCACCCCGCTCTCCGGCACCTCGTCGAAGCTCGGCGAGCTGCAGGTGCCGGTGACCTGCGGCGGGGTCACGGTGAACCCCGGCGACCTGGTCCTGGCCGACGGCGAAGGCCTCATCGTGGTGGCGCCCGACCGGATCGACGACCTCCTCGACGGAGCACTCGCGATCAAGCAGACCGAGAACGCCGTCATCGACCGGCTCGACGCGGGAGCCACGCTCAGCGAGACGTTCACCCTCGCCGAGCACGTCGCCGCTGTGCGCCGGGCGGAGCCGTCCGCGTTACGGCCTCGGGATCGAAGCTGACGGAAGCACCGCGACGCATCGGGTGCAGCCGGACTCCTTCAGGTGCTGGCGCCACACCTGGTGCGGGTTGGCGCTGTCGCAGGTCTGCTGGTACAGCTGGACTCCGCTGCCGGTGCCGGTGATGCACTTCTGGCTGGTCGCGTTCCGGAACATGACGTTCGCCGAACCGTTCGGGTTCACCGAAACGGTCGGCACCTGCCACTCCTGCGCCCAATAATCGGGGCCCGGTTCCGGGCAGTTGGTCAGGAACACCGGTGCGCCGTCGCTCGTCGAGCCCGAGGCGACGGCGATGCACATGGTGCCCGGCACGCCCGACCTGATCCACACGTTTCCGTCGGCGAGCGGCGCGGTCTGGAACACCTGGTTGGCGGCCTGGCTGCCGACCGGCGACTTGCAGGCGGCCTCCTGGAGCGACCAGGTGCCGTAGCTGGCGTTGTACACCCCGTCGATGCACAGGTTCGTGCTGCGATCGGAGTACTGCAGCCACCAGCCGTCCGCGCCGGCCGGGGCCGCGGTCAGGAACACCACGCACAAACTGACGAACACCGCCGCGAGACGACCAGGCATAGTCGGTCCATTCCGAGGTGATTCCCCACAAGGGCTGGAAGAAATGCTCGCAGCATGCGAGAGCGCTTTCCAGCCACCATCCGGCCGCAGTTGTTCAGCGCGCGAGCAGTCCGAGGACCAGCGCGAGCGGCGGCCACGCCTCCCGCCCGCGCCGGGTGCAGGCGAAGGCGCGTTGCCGCACGTCCGGTCCGGCCAGCGGCAGGAGCGCGACCCCGGGTCTCGTCGAGCGGCCGGCGGGAAGCAGTCCGACGGCGGGCGCCGGGCCGGTCGCGATGAGGTCCTCCACCAGCTCCAGGCTGTCCGCGCGGTGCGTGACACGCGGGGTGAACCGCGCCATCGACGCCAGCCTGCGGACGACGTCCTCGTCGGCGCTGTTGCGGGAGTTGACGATCCAGCCGTGGTCGCGGAACGCCTCGAAGACCGCCACCGTGTCGCCGCCCCGCGCTCCGGCCGCGTCGGCCGCCGGGACGGCGAGGCCCCACCGTGCCGTCCACAGTGGACGCACGGTGACCGCGGGGTCCGTGACGGCCGGCGCGAGGTCGTAGTCGTAGGTGAGGGCGAGGTCGATGTCGTCGGCCAGCAGCGCGGCGAAGGCCTCGTGTGGTTCGTACTCGCTGATCCGCAGCTCGACCCGCGGGTGCCGGTCGGCGAGTGCGGCGGCCGCCGGGAGCACCGAGCGCCGCACGGCCGTGGCGAACCCGGCGACGCGCACGGTCCCGGCCGGTTCGGCGTCCGGGTCGAGGTCGGCGCGGGCGGCTTCCACGGCGGCGAGGATCGTCACGGCGTGTTCGGCCAGGCGCCGTCCCGCGGGGGTGAGCCGCACGCGGCGGCCGTCCGGCTCGAGCAGGGGCGCGCCGGTTTCCTTCGCCAGTACCGCGATCTGCTGCGAAACCGTCGACGTCGTGGTGCCGAGCACCTCCGCCACCGCGCGCATCGAGCCGTGGCGGGACAGCTCGAGGAGGAACCGGAGCCGGCGAGTGTCCATGATTCCTGAACAGTACATCCATGATCGGCACGTGGACATGAACGGTCCGGATCGGTTTTGCTGGGTGCGTGCCGTCCTCCACCCGCACCGGGGCGTCCTTCGCGGTCGCTGCCATGCTCTGCGTCCAGCTCGGCCTCGCCGTCTCCGTCGGCCTGTTCGACCGCATCGGTCCCGAAGGCGCGGCCTGGCTGCGGCTGGCGTGGGCCGGGGTGCTGCTGCTCGTCCTGGTCCGGCCACGGCCGTCGTCGTTCCGGCGGGCGACTTTCCTGGCCTGTTGCGGGCTGGGCGTGGTCACGGCCGGGATGACCCTGCTGTTCATGGAGGCCGTCGCCCGCCTGCCGCTCGGGACGGCGAGTGCCCTGGAGTTCCTCGGCCCGCTCACCGTGGCCGTCACGCGCGGCCGCGGCGGCAAGAAGCTGTGGCCCGTCCTCGCCGCGCTCGGCGTGGTGTTGCTGACCGAGCCGTGGCGGGGTGGCGCCGACCTGCCCGGCGTCGGCTACGCCCTCGCGTCCGCGGTGTGCTGGGCGGGCTACATCCTGCTGACGCAACGGGTCGGCGACGAGGTGGCGGGCGTGCGCGGGCTCGCCGTGTCGATGCCGGTGGCGGGGATCGTGGCGACCCTCGCCGCCGGGCCGGGAGTGTTCGGGCACCTGACCTGGGAGCTGCTGCTCGCCGGCCTCGGGCTCGCGATCCTGCTGCCGGTCGTCCCGTTCAGCCTGGAGATGCTCGCGCTGCGGCGGCTGGACACCGCGGCGTTCGGGACGCTGATGAGCCTGGAGCCGGCCATCGCCCTGACGATCGGGCTCGTCGTGCTCCACCAGGTCCCGGACGCCGGTGCGGCGACCGGCGTGCTGTTCGTCGTCGCGGCCGGGATCGGCGCGGAGCGCACCGGGGCGCGGGAGCCGGTCAAGCAGGTGGCGTAGCGGCCGGGGCGCACAACCGGTCCAGCGCCGCCTGGCTCGCCTCGTCCGCGGCACGGTAGATCACCAGCAGCTGGTCCGGGTCTTGCAGGGGCGTGAGCACTTCGAACCGCAGCGCGAGCTCGCCGACGCCGGGGTGGCGCAGTGTCTTGCTCCCGCGGCCGTGGCCCTTGACGTCCCGCTCGGCCCACAGCCGCGCGAAATCCGCGTCCCCGGCGATGAACTCGGCGATGAGGTCGGTCAGCGCCCGGTCGTCCGGATGCGCGGCCCACGCGGCACGCAGGTGGGCGATCCCTTCCCGCACCACGCGTTCGCGGTCGACGTAGAGCTCGCGCACCCGGGGGTGCATCTGGCACAGCCACATCGCGTTGCGCCGCGACGGCGCCACGGTGTCGAAATCCACCAGCAGCCTCGCCATCGCGGGGGTCCAGGCCAGGATGTCGTAGCGGTGGTTCAGCAGCAGGACCGGCAGCGGGGCCAGGTCGGCGACCAGCCGGGCCAGCGGCGGCGCGGCGGTGGTGACGAGCTTCTCAGCGGTGCGGGGGTGCTGCCGGGCCAGGCCGTACAGGTAGGCGCGTTCGTCGGGGGCCAGGCGCAGGGCCCGGGCCAGCGCCTCCACCACCTCCGCCGAGGGCCGCAGCCCGCGGGCCTGCTCCAGCCGCACGATGTAGTCGGTGCTGACCCCGGCCAGCTCGGCGACCTCCTCGCGACGCAGCCCGGGAGTCCGCCGGGCCTGCCGGCGCGACGGCAGGCCGAAGTCCCGCGGGTCCAGGCGTTCGCGCCGGGTCCGGAGGAACGCGGCCAGCTCCTCCGTCCGGTCCACCGTGGGAGTGATCATGTCCGGTCCAACAGCCAGGGTGGGACCGGTGTTCCCAGGAACTTCCTTCCCTTACCCCGGGCCCGCGTCGGCCGGAGACTCGGTTCCGGCAACGGATCACGAGCTCAGGAGGACACGATGCCGCTCACCCTCGACACCTACCGGCCGCTGGGCCGGTCCGGGCTGCGGGTCTCGCCGCTGGCACTGGGCGCGGCGACGTTCGGCACCGAGTGGGGCTGGGGTGCCGGGCCGGACGACGCGCGCAAGCTGTTCGACCACTACGTCGAGCGCGGCGGCAACTTCGTCGACACCGCCGTCACCTACACCGACGGCAGCTCCGAGCGCATGCTGGGCGAGTTCGCCCGGGACATCCGCGAGAGCCTGGTACTGGCGACCAAGTACACGACCCAGCGCCGGCCCGGCGACCCGAACTCCGGGGGCAGCCACCGGAAGAACCTGTTCGCGTCGGTCGAAACCAGCCTGCGCCGGCTCGACACGGACTACGTCGACCTGCTCTACCTGCACGTGTGGGACTTCCTGACGCCGGTCGAGGAGATCCTGCGCGGCCTGGACGACCTCGTCCGCCAGGGCAAGGTCCTGTACGTCGCGATCTCCAACGCCCCGGCCTGGCAGGCGTCGCGCCTGCAGGCGATCGCCGACCTGCGCGGCTGGTCGCCGCTGGTCGCGCTGCAGATCGAGTACAACCTGGTCGAACGCACCGGGGAACGGGACCTGATCCCGATGGCCCGCGAGCTGGGGCTGGGCGTGGTGCCGTACTCGCCGCTGGCCGGCGGGGTGCTCACCGGCAAGTACGGCCGCGCCGACCTGACCGCCGCGAGCACCGGCGACGGCACCCGCAAGAGCTTCAACTTCGACCGCGGCACGGTCACCGAGCGCACCCTCGGGATCGCCGAGGTCCTGAAGGACGTCGCCGCGGAGCTGGGCCGCACCCCGGCGCAGGCCGGGCTGGCGTGGGTCCTGCAGCGGCCAGGGGTGACGGCGCCGATCATCGGCGCCCGCACCTCCGCCCAATTGGCGGACAACCTGGGCGCCCTCGACGTCGCCTTCACCCCCGCCCAGCTGGCCCGCCTCGACGAGGCCGGCGCGATCGACCTGGGCATCCCGCACGACCTGCTCGCGGGCGACCTCGGCCGCACGCTGACCCACGGCGACCTGAAGGTCGAAAGCCGCCGCTGATCGCGCCGGGCACGATCGGCTGGTCGCAGTGGCATCACCGGGGGTTCGCGTGGATCACGCGCGGGTGACTTGTTAACTTCAATCGTCGTCGCCCGGTCGGTGGAGGGAAAGAGTCACCCGTGAGCAATCCGTTGGTCGCGCCGACGCAGGACTCGACGAAGGCGTATTCGGGCGTGTCGCTGCTGGAGTCGGCGGCCGACCTGAAGTCGGCGATCGAGAGCGGCGACTGGGCGTCGGTCGCGATGGGCGCGGTCGGTACCGCCCTGGACGCGCTGTCGATGGCGATGGACCCGTTCGGCGCGGTCCTGGCGGCCGGGGTCGGCTGGCTGATGGAGCACGTCGGGCCGCTGAAGGAAGCGCTCAACGGCCTGACCGGCAACGCCGACGAGATCGCTGCCCAGTCGGAGACGTGGAAGAACGTCGCCACCGAGCTGGGCAGCGTCGGCGAGGACCTGACCGCCATGGTCAAGACGGACGTCGCGTCGTGGAC